>SXSK01000287.1 GCA_005793375.1 Verrucomicrobiales bacterium
CGCAGATTAACGGGCGGGCCAGTTCCGCGCAAGCTAAAAATGTCGTCGGGTGCGATCGACAGCTTTCCAGCCGTCGCGCCAAGAACGGCGCTTTTCCCCTTCATCTTCCAAACTTTAAGTGAACTGTCGCTGTAGTGCTAGGCTCGCCATGGAATTTTTGGAACGAAGCTCGTGGGTTAGTGGTCACTGTCTTAGTGATCTCAGGGACGCTGCAGGAAGCGGCACTTGTCGACAATGCTATTCTGCAGAAGTGGGGAGATGCGTTTTGATGAAGATTGGACCTCGCCTTCACGGCCGTGAACTCCTTGGGATGAGCGGTCCAAATACTTGTGCCTGATGCCTAAATTCTGGTTACATCGAATTCTTCAAGTTCATGAAAATACTCCGGAGCCATTGTCTGACGATTCTCACGGCCTGCCTTGCACTGGAGGCATGGTCCGGTGTCGCTGAAAACTGGCCCTCATGGCGAGGTCCTGCTGGCACTGGCGTGGCCAAGGAAACTCAGTTACCCACGCGATGGGGAACCAACGAAAATGTGCGCTGGCGGATCCCATTGTCAGATCGCGGCAACTCCACGCCTATCGTGTGGGGGAACCGCGTGTTTCTCACTCAGTCGACTGAGGCAGGGAAGCGCCGGTCGTTATCATGCCTCGACAGGGTCACCGGTCGGCTGCTTTGGGAACGGAGTGTGCTCACCCAAACTTCAGAGGTGACTCACGACACCAACCCGCAAGGGTCTTCTTCCCCGGTGACGGATGGAGAGCGTGTCGTCGTGTGGTTCGGCTCCGCGGGGCTGTTTAGTTACGATCTTACTGGGACGCAACTTTGGCACCGGGACCTTGGGCCGCAAAAGCACATTTGGGGTTGGGGATCTTCACCCGTGTTGGATGGAACTCGCTGTTACCTGAATTTCGGACCAGGCGATCCGAGCTTTTTGGTGGCACTAGACAAGGCGACGGGCAAGGAACTTTGGCGCGTGGCCGAGCCGCACGCGGACGCTGGTGAAAAGCGCCCGGGACAAGAGAAAGCCGTGTGGGCTGGATCTTGGAGCACGCCGCTCCCCATCCGATCGGGTGGACGCGACGAACTGATTCTGAGCTGGCCGATGCGATTGATTGCCTTCGAGCCGAAATCGGGACGAGAGTTGTGGAGTTGCGGCGGGTTAAACCCCCTCGTGTACACATCACCCCTGTATGAACCATCCAAGGAGATTCTCGTGGCAATGGGTGGATACAATGGCAAGGCGTTGGCGGTAACGGCAGGTGGTTCCGGCGACGTGACAGAATCACGACGCTTGTGGCATCATCCCAAGACCAAGCAGCGGATCGGATCGGGAGTGATCCATGACGGTCACATCTATATCCTGAATGACCCGGGTGTCGCGGAATGTATTGAGTTGGGGACTGGGAAATTGGTTTGGGAGGAACGGCTGCGAGGCCCGGCGGCGAAGTCGGACAATTGGTCGTCCATGATCGTGGCAGGAAACAAGATTTACTCGATCAACCAAGGGGGCGACGCCTTCGTGCTCCAGGCGAGCCCCAAGTTTCAAGTCTTGGCGACCAATGCGTTGCACGAAGTAATGATCGCTTCCATGGCGGCATCTGATGGAGTGCTGTTCATTCGAACCTACAACGCGTTGTGGTCTCTTGGGGAGAACATGAAGTGAAGAGGGTCGGAACGTTTTTGAAATTTGGTTGGGTCCGTTCGATGGATTCGCCGCATCTGATTTCGCCTGCCAACGGCCTGTTTCAAATCCATTCACGCTGCCCATGAGCGGTTTAGACAGCACCCAACTGAAAACGATGCGACACACTCGAACGACGGGCGTGGACAAGCGCAATCCACAGGACTCTCATTCATTGAACGGATGGAGCTTTGCGTTGCTAATCATCGCTGTTCTTGGTCTGGCGAATCAATCAACCGGAGCCAATTCGGGCGACTCAGTTCGGTCGATTGCTGACGTCAATTCATCGCGACTACGGTTATGAGCACAGCTTGATTTTGCAAAACCTGCTGGGTTCGCATGACACCGCGCGCATCGGTTCAGCGGTGGTGAATCCCACGTATCGCCAGGACCACCAGAGCAGCCCACAGGATAATCGTCAGTATGCCGTTCGGCAGCCTACCGGGGAGGAAAAACGTCGATGGAAGCAACTGGTGGCGTTTCAGTTTCTCTTCCCCGGCGCCCCCTACATCTACTATGGCGATGAGGTCGGGATGTGGGGTGGGGACGATCCGGATTGTCGCAAGCCCATGCTGTGGCCGGATCTCAAGTTTGCTGAGGAACGTACGCACCCATTTGGACAAGAACGACCCGTGAATGTCGTCTCGCCTGGCGGAGAGATGCTCACGTTTTATCGCCGCTTAGCGGAATGGCGACACGGGCACGAAGTCCTCCGTACCGGCCAGTTTGAGTTCACGTTAATGGACGATGAAAGACACTTGGTTGCATTCCGCCGTCTATCCTTGGAGACGGGCAAAGTCGTCCTGGCCATCTTCAACGCTTCGGACCATCAAAAGACGATAGGGCCTGGGGACATGAAGCTCGAGTCGTTCGTGGGCTGGACAGATCTGTGGTCAAACTCAACCCCATCGACGACGTCTCTGCAAATTTCTCCACGATGGTTTGTGGTCCTTGGACGTGAGTAACGGAACTATTCAACAACCAGCACGGCCATTTTAACCGTATTTAACGTCGTCCGGTTTGCATCTTCTCGTAGGATGCGATCGCAGCAACGGCCCGTGCGTCACCCTTTTCTGCCAGGCTGTAAAGCTCTGTCATCACTGCCGCGAGGCTGTCTTGCAACGCCATGCGCTGCTCCGGCGAGAGCGCCGGCATGTTGCGGAGCAACTGTAGACGGGTGACGGCATCCTCCATTTTACCGGCCTTGTAGTCGTCCATCGCCTGTTTCACTTGCTGAGCCGGAGGCGGGCCTGCAGTGGCAGTTGAGTCGGCCGCTGCGTCAGTTGGCGGCGGAGTTTCCGCCGCGTTGCCCATTGCCGCAGCTGCCTTTTCCAATTCCCCGACAGGGTCTTGTTTGCGACAGGCTGCCAGAGCGAGTGCGACTGTGACCAGAAAAGCGCACGTCATGTAATGGCGTCTCATGCGGTTCGAAGCTTCGGGCCTGGGGATTTCAGCGACCATTCGGTGAACCTGGGTTGCACCACAGGCGGTTTTTCCCGGCAACATTGCCTTCGGCGTAAAATTTGAGGGTCTTGAGATACTCGATGTGTCCGTCCACAATGCCGACGGTCGTGCCGACGGAATGCAGCTTGGTAATGCCTTCGGCGGGGCTGCTGCTTCCATCATTGAAGTCGCCGGGATTGGTCTCCAAGGCCTGCCAAAAGATAACCGCATCGGATTGGAACCTTGAAGCTTTGTACGAGGCGGGAGAGACACCCCCAAATCCGCAAACGGCCCCATTCATCAAGTAACTCGACATTTTTTGAGCGCGCCCCCGCCAACCGGCGGTATTGGTGCGATCCATGGGGCAGCGATAGACGGCATGACTTTGGACATAAGTATAAAGCAGACCCGTTTCATACGCCCTAACTTGGTTGGTTGAGTAGGGTGGTCTGCTAATATCGGGAGGGGAGCCCAGTGCGGCATTGTAAAGCCAGCCCTTGTTGATCCACGGAGAGTTCCAGTTGGGTTCGGGCAGGAAATCGTTGTAGTCGCCCGTGTACATGTGCATCCCCAAGGTGATCTGTTTCACATTGTTTTGGCAGGTGGCTCGAACAGCCTTTTCTTTCGCTTTAGAAAGTGCGGGCAGGAGCATGCCGGCCAGAATGGCAATGATGGCGATGACGACTAGCAATTCGATGAGGGTAAAGCCCTCGAGCCGGTCCACATTCGGAGATCGACTCGTGGTCTGGAAATTGGGGTGAAGCATAACAAACCTATTTTGAGGCGACGGTCCTAATATCCTAGGGGTACTTGACTGAGGTAAGCACCATACCGATTTGCCGTCAATGTATCAAAATCAACCGCGCGGGTCCTTTTATCCGAAGGGATGGATCTTTGATCCAATGCATTTCACTCGAGTCGATGGAGTTGAGGCCTCCACTCACGCCAACAATCCCCTCACGACTTGCCCGTGGACGTCGGTCAGTCGGAATTGTCGTCCTTGGTAACGAAAGGTGAGGGCCTCATGATGGATGCCGCAGAGATGCAGGATGGTCGCTTGCATGTCATGCACGTGGACGGGATCCCTTGTGATATTCCAGGCGAAGTCATCGGTTTCACCGAAGGTTGTTCCAGGCTTCACTCCGCCACCGGCAAGCCACCAACTGTACGCACGGCCAAAGTGATCGCGGCCAACCGGTTTATTGGGATCGCCTTGACCAAACGGAGTGCGACCAAATTCGCCGCCCCACGTCACCAGCGTGTCCTCGAGAAGCCCGCGTTGCTTGAGATCTTTTACGAGGGCGGCGCTGGGTTGGTCGGTATCGCGGCACTGCTCTTCCAGTTGGGTGAAGAGATTCCCGTGTTGGTCCCAGCCGCTGTGCATGAGTTGAACGAAACGCACACCGCGCTCCAACAGTCGCCGTGCGATAAGGCAATTGTTGGCGTAAGAGCCCTTCTTCAAGACGTCGGGTCCATAGAGGTCGAGGACGCTCTTCGGTTCATTGGAGAAATCGAGCAGGCCCGGCACACTCGTCTGCATCCGAAAGGCCATTTCGTATTGCGAAATCCGCGTCTCGATTTCCGGATCCCCATAATCCGCCAGGTGCGCGGCGTTGATCGCCTGAATATCGTCGAGCAGCAATCGCCGCGACGCGTGGCTCACGCCGGGCGGGTTTTGCAGGTAGGGGACGGGATCGCCGGTGTTTCGAAATCGAACGCCTTGATAACGGCTCGGCAGAAAGCCTGCACCCCAATAGTAATCGAAGAACAATTGCCCGCAGGTTTTGCCGCGGTCGGAGGAGGTCATGACGACAAAGGCTGGCAGATCGCTGGATTCGCAACCCAGCCCATAACTCAGCCAGGCACCCATGCTGGGCCGCCCAGGCACTTGGGCGCCGGTCATGAAGAACGTGACGCCGGGTGCGTGATTCACGGCCTCGGTATTCATGGAACGGACAACGCAGATGTCGTCAGCGATGGATCCGATGCCCGGGAGCAAACTGCTGATTTCAGTGCCACAATTTCCCCAGTGCTGAAATGGCTTGATTGCCGGCACAATGGGCCATCGCTTATTGCTGCTCGACATGGTGGAAAATCGCGTATTTCCGCGTACACGATCCGGGATGTCCTGTCCGGCCAGTTGATGCATTAAGGGTTTGGGATCAAAAAGATCCACGTGAGACGGGGCGCCACCCTGCCACAGGCAGACAACTCGATTAGCCTTTGGCGCGAAATGAGGCAGCCCTGGCTGCCCTCGCTGTCCGCCGGGAGCCGACGCCCTCGCGGTGTCCTGCAAAAGGGAAGCGAGTGCCACCCCGCCAAGTCCTGACGCTGCCTTGCCGAAAAACTGACGGCGCGTCACTCGCTGCAGATTGAGTTCGAGTGGGTTCATGCTATTGACGGGTCAGGGATTCATCGAGATTGAAGAGAGCCAAGCACACGGCGGTCATTGCGGCGTGGTCGGCGGTGGGGAGTGAGGGGTCGATGCTTGCACGGCCGGTACCGAGGAATTCGTCAGCTGCTTTGGAGTCTCCGGCGTAAATGGTGTGTTGTCGTTGGTAGGCGCTGCTTAGAAGCTCCAGATCGCGGTCGGATGGATCTCGGGCAAGAATCCGACGAAAGGCCCAGGTGATTTGAGCCGTACGATCTGGCGCCGACTTCATCGCACGTTCCGCCAGAACGCGCGCCGCTTCCGTCCAAGTGACGTCGTTTAATGTGGTCAATGCATGAAGTGGCGTGGAAGTGACGGCGGAACGGATTTTGCATGCTTGCCGTGGAGAGGCGTCGAACATGTTGACTGGCCCGACGGTGCGCCGCCAGAACGTATAGAGGCTGCGGCGGTAGAGGTCGGAACCGCTGCTGGCTGGGTAGGTGAAATCGCGTTCCTTGGTGATGGCCAGGGTCTCCCAAACATCGCTGGGTTGATACGGATACACCGGTTTTCCGCCTATTTGTGACTGCAGCTGACCACTCGCGGCGAGGGCGATATCTCGCAGGACCAGTGATGGCATGCGAATGCGCGAGGCCCGCCCGAAGAGTCGGTTCTCAGGGTCGCGCTGTAACAATTCACGACTCATGTGGCTGCGTTGGCGGTAGGTGCTACTGGTCAGAATCAGACGAACCAAGTGCTTTTGGCTCCATCCCTTTTCGCGCAACTCCACGGCCAACCAATCGAGCAGGGGACCATGTAAGGGCACCTCGCTCTGCACCCCCAGGTCCTCCGAGGTCTTCACGAGCCCGACGCCGAAGAAGTATTGCCAGTGACGGTTCACTTGGACGCGTGCCGTGAGTGGATGCTCGGGACGGAACAGCCATTGGGCAAAGCCAAGACGGTTCTTCGGCGCGTCCGCAGCCATCGGAGGAAGAAATGCCGGTGATCCGCTTGTGACTTCTTCGCGAGGTGTCAAGTAGTTGCCTCGGTCGAGAATCCTTGTCTGCCGCGGCTTCTTGTCGGACATCACCATGACGCGAGGGAGGCTGAGTTTGTACCCATTTAGAGACTTCTCCGCCGATACGGATCGTTCTCGGGCGCTGGTGAGGTCCGTTGGAGCCAGACTCTTGGAAACGTATTCGCGCAATTTGTCAGCCTCCTCTTTGGAACGTCCCGTCTTCTTCACGATCGCGGCGATGTCGTCTGGGAGAACTTTGCGCGAAACCGGTCGATCGCTACTAGTTGCGGAAAGACGAAAGCGCCCCAAGATGTGCTGTTTGTTTGGCGACTGAAATTCGAGTGTCACCTCGAATTTTGCACCTGGCGTTATCCTCACGGGTTCGGCGCATTGGAGTAGGAGCGAGTGAGGTTTGGAAGTCTCCGGATTGAATGCCCATCCGGTATCCGAATTGCCATCGAGCACGGCCTCAGGAGGGAAACCACCCTGAGCATAGGTGGCGGAAGCGGCCTTGAGTTGAACCTCCTGTCCATCGACCTTGACGCGCAACGTTGACAGCACAGCGTTGCCGCTGTCACTGCGGCCGGCACCTTTGGATGGTAGACGATCATCGGGAATCGTCTCGACCCGAATGCCCGTCAGTACCTGGTTGGGAGCGGTCGCAGTGATAGTATAGTTCGCTCTGTCCGGCCGCGGGCCACTGGAGAAGACCGATTGGTCCTCCAAAACGGAGAGTTGTACCTCGTCCGTGGCGGCGAACTTTTCCGGTTTGAGAACGGTCCAGTCCACGGGCGGATCCACGATGAGAGATTTCTCTGTCGCTTCATACGCGGCAAGGGTCTCTGGGAGTTCCGCGATTCTCTTTTCTTCCGCCTTGGCCTTGGAGGCCGTTTGTTCCAACTCTTTCAATTTGCTTCGTTCCTCATCGTTTCCGACGGCGATCCACGGATCGGCAATACGATATTGGCCACTGCCCGATGGAACGCCGGTCTCTGGAACGTTGTTGAAGAGAGCCATGAGCGAATAGTAATCGCGTTGGGTGAGGGGATCATACTTGTGATCGTGACATTGTGCGCAGGCCATAGTGAGTCCCATCCAGGTAGTGGCTGTGGTGTCGACGCGATCGAAAAGCACGACGTTTCGCTGCTCTTCTGCAATGGCGCCCCCTTCACCATTGAGGAGGTGATTGCGATTGAAGGCGGTCGCTATGAGTTGGTCCTCCGTGGGGTTGGGCAACAGATCGCCAGCGAGTTGTTCGATACTGAATCGATCGTATGGCATGTCGGCATTCAGCGCTCGAACCACCCAATCGCGCCAGAGATACTGATGAGTGTCCCCGTCCTGCTGGAACCCGTTGCTATCCGCATAACGCGCGGCATCCAGCCACGGCAGGGACATACGCTCACCGTAATGTGGCGAAGCCATGATGCGGTCCACGAGTCGTTCATAGGCATCGGGCGCCGCATCCGCCTTGAAGGCGTCCACGTCCTCCGGGGATGGGGGCAACCCAGTGAGGTCCATGTGCAGTCGGCGACTAAGCGTGGCTCGGTCCGCTTCCGGTGATGGTTGAAGGCCGATGGATTCGAGCTTCGCGAGTACGTAGTGATCTATTGGATTGCGCGGCCATCCCGTATCTTTCACCTCGGGCACAGTGGGCCTGGTTGGGGAGTTGAAGGCCCAGTGAGTTTCATACGGCGCCCCTTCCGCGATCCACTGACGCAACTGATTGCGTTGCTGCTGGCTGAGTTGTCGATGGGAATCCGGTGGCGGCATTTGGTCGTCGGGGTCGTCGGTAAATATCCGCCGCACCAATTCACTCGCCGCGGCGTCGCCAGGAACAAATGCCTTTTTCGCCAGCGCCGAGACACGATCATCAAGCCGGAGGTCCTGCTTCCGTTGGTTGGCGTCCTGACCGTGACAATAAAAGCAATTCTCGCTTAAGATGGGACGAATATCGCGATTGAAGGATAGATCCCCGGCAGCGCAGGATAGCGTCGTGGTGTATAGTATGAGGAGGATCGTTCTTAAATGCATGGGCAGAGAGCAGCGTCTCCGTTTCATGGCCGAGATGGAGTCCGCACGCAACGAAATCCGATGACAAGGGAACGGAACGGGATGGAATCGCGAGGCTCTCTCTCTTGAATCGTCAGCGCACACTTTCTGAGAACTTAATCATGCCTAGACATTCTCTACCAGGATGGAAAAGGCCACTCCTGACGAGCTTGCTGTTGTCTGTTCGCTTGGCCTTCGCGCTTCGACCTCCCAGATCGGGTCACTGACGCGATCTAGAAGGGCGAGTCACTCGCGCTTGATCGGAAAAAGGCAATTGCAGCTGAGTGGTTGCATGGACTTTTCGTTACAGTTTCCCCAGTAGTAGAAGAGGCTGGATCTCACTCGGCCCTGGGAGTAATTAATTCAAGGTTGCTACTGGTGAACACCTTGAATTTTCGTGAAACAAACCGTCGCCTTACTGGGTGGAATTTCTCAGCAGCTACGATCATGAACACGTCGCCAACCGCCCTTGTTTCCCGTCGCCGTTTTGTCGGAGATCTGACTGTCGCGGGGTCTGGCCTGCTTCTGGCTGGATCCTCTGGCTCCCCACTCCTTGCCGCATCGAAACAGGCTTACAAAGGTCCCAATGTTATCTTGATTCGTTTTGGGGGTGGTGCCCGTCGACGCGAGAGCATTGATCCTCGACACACCCATACGCCTTTTACATGCCATGAACTTGTGCGTCGGGGGGTGTTGTATTCACGAATGGAAATCGACCAGCTTCTCGATCTCAATACTTCCCATGGTGAAGGCACCTTGAATCTGATCACAGGATGCTACGAAAAATATCGGGATATTGGTGAAACCCGCGCCGATGCCAGCCGAAAGTTGCTGGGGGCGCGATTCGAAGCGCAGGTGCCGACGCTCTTTGAATATTTGCGAGCCTCTTTCGATGTTCCAGATCACCAAGCGCTCATTGTGAATGGGGAAGATCGAGGCGATGAGGAATTTTACAACTTCAGTAATCACCACCTCTTCGGGGTGAGCTACAGATCCCAAACACTCAGCCTTCGTCGCTACAAGGGATGGCTCCTGCGCGAACAATTGGCTGAGCACAAGTGGGATGGGAAAGCACTCCTTGAAAAACAGGCGGAGCTTCGGAAATTGGAGGACATCGATTATCGGGCGACGAAGGAAACCGGGCAGGGAGCGGAGATCGCAACTTTCTGGGCGAATTGGCGACGGTACTACGGGGAATCAGGTCTCGTGAACCCCAGAGGCGATCGCCTGCTAACGGAACTGGCGTTGCGCGCCATCAAAGAGCTCCAGCCGCGCCTCATGATGATCAATTACCATGACTGCGACTACGTTCATTGGGGTTATTTCAGCCATTACACCCGTGCTCTCTCAATCATGGACGATGGTATCAAGCAAATCGTTGCGGCGGTGGGGAACAACCCGGAATACCGCGACAACACCGTCTTTGCCATCGTTCCGGATTGCGGTCGCGACGATAATCCATTCATGAACGTGCCCTGCCAGCACCATTTCAACTCGCGTGCCGCTCACGAGATCTTCGCCCTGTTTTTTGGACGAGGAATCGCTCGGGGGCAGGTTGTCGACAGACGCACACAGCAAATCAGTGTGGCACGTACCCTCGCCCAATGCATGGGGTTCTCTGCCGAACACGCCAAAGGACCCGTTCTCCCTGAAGTCTTTTCCTAATTTTTACGGCGCGAGCACATGGTCACCGCAATGTGGTATCCCATCAAAACCTTAATCTCTCCTCCTTCCCATGAATCCCCAGGGGGCAATGTCTGACCTCTTAGCTGAAATGGCTCAGCCAGAGATGCCTGCCAATTTGGGTGGCGCGGCCGACTCGTCAGCCGAGCTGCCAATGCGTCCAGGGGTTATCTGGCGAACTTTGGTCGCCTTCTGGAAACTCATCGCTGGCGCCTTGTTGTGCCAGACGTTCCTTGGCAGTGTGGTCGTGCTGGGCTGGGTCCAGAGGAGCGCGCGCCGTGCCACTCTTAAATACTGGTGGCGGATGCGTCCTCCCCAAGCTGCCCGTTACAAAAACTTCGAGTCATTTGCTTTTGAAGCCGAACCGACGCAGGAGTTTGCCCACTGGCCGAACTGGGTACTCTCGGAACACGGCCCAACCAAGCTCCGCGGTGGACCACGACGCTGGTTTGGGGCGTTCCTCAACAATGCGCGACTGGGTACGCAAGCGATCTTAAACACCTGGGTTCTCACACTCCCAGGATCTCTGTTATGGAGCATCGCCTGGTACGATGGCTGGCAGAATTCATTCAACAAAGGCTATGAACATGCGTGGGTCGGGCCGACGACATTCGGCATCGGTACGATGCTCTTCATCGGCGCCATGTTCTACGTTCCCCTGGCGCAAGCCAGGCAAGCAAGCACTGGCCAATGGCGCTCGTTCTATGACTTTAAACTGATCTGGTACTTGGTGCGTCGTCGCTGGCTTGCCTCCCTGGGACTCGCCATGCTCTGTGCCGGATTGAGCTTGCCCGCCCTCGTGCTCAAGACATGGCCCGCCTTCATGCCCCAGGTAATCGAAGGTCAGATCCTCAAACTGGAGAGAGCCGGCCAGCCCATTTCCCCGACCCTCAAGCATCCTGCTGAAATGGCAACGGGCGAGCTGGTTCACGAACTCAACCAATTCTTTTTCTTGTCCGCACTCTACGTGTTTCCAGCATTTGTCGTGCTCCGTATCGTGTCGGCGCGGGTTT
This sequence comes from Verrucomicrobiales bacterium, assembly GCA_005793375.1. Taxonomy (GTDB): domain Bacteria; phylum Verrucomicrobiota; class Verrucomicrobiia; order Limisphaerales; family UBA9464; genus SXSK01. The sequence continues at coordinate 11,265 of SXSK01000287.1, forward strand.
ACGCCCGGGGCATTTGCGATGCAATTCGATCCGGTGGGTTGACGGAAGATCAACTCGATGATGTCGAATGGCAGGCGCTTCATCGTCTGGGTCTGACGCAGCCCCAGATGATTTCGTCGAGTCCAGCGCTGGTGCGATTTATGGCGGGACTTGGCACTCGAACGGGGCAGTTGATCGCTGGAGTAGCTACGACGCTGGTCTGGCTGCTGTTTATGGTGCAAGTGACGACCGCGGAGTTCTTCAAGTATACCTCTCTTGGAAGAGGTTGGTGGAATCAACCGCTCATCCAGTTGCCTTGGTTCAATTACACGCCCGCCGAGTTGGAAGCCGCCGCGAAAGCGGATCCAAACTGACTACATGTCGCCGAAATGGGAGGTGTTTCATGGGGGTGGCTCAATCGAGCTTCGTCATTGATTCGCGTGGACCTATTCTGCTTTGATCAAAGCCGTCACCATGAACCGCCGCCACTTTTTGTCCGCGGCCGCCAGCATCGCGGCCACGTCCTGTTCAACAATTCAGCAGGCGCCCCCGGACGCGCTCATCATTGACACGCACCAGCATCTTTGGGATCGGCAGCAACTCCAGCTGCCCTGGCTGGAGGGTGCCGCCGAGGTCTTGCGCCGCGATTACGTCAATGGCGATTACCTGAAAGCGACTGCGGGACTGCGAATCAAGTCGGTTTATATGGAGGTTGATGTGACCCCCAGTGATCATATCAAAGAAGCCGACATGATTGTGCAGCAATGCAGGCGTGGTGACACGCCGACGATTGCAGCGACCATTGGTGGACGTCCTGCATCGGCCGATTTTGAAGACTATGTTCAACGCTATAAGGGCAACGGGATTGTTAAAGGGATTCGCCAGGTGTTGCACGGCGGGTCCACGCCCCAGGGGTTTTGCCTTGGCAATGACTTCGTGCGCGGGGTTCAGACACTGGGCAAGCACGGTCTCAATTTCGAACTCACCATGAGGCCGCTGGAGTTGTTGGATGCCGCTGCGCTCATCCGAAAATGTCCAGAGACGCACTTCGTGCTCGATCACTGCGGCAATGGGGATCCGAAGTGGACATCGTCGGCTCTCTCCCCAAGCGGACTACGTCCCGACTTGGCAGACCAGTGGAAGCGTGGCATTGATGCGGTGGCAGCCTGTCCGGGAGTGATGTGCAAAATCAGCGGCATCGTTGCTTCCGTCCCTCCGGGTAGGTGGCAGGCCGAAGACTTGGCGCCGGTGGTCAACTACTGCCTCGATGCCTTTGGTCCGGACCGAGTCTTCTTTGGAGGCGACTGGCCGGTTTGCCTCCTGGGCAGCCCACTGCTGGGTTGGGTGGATGCCCTCAAGCAACTCGTTGCATCACGTTCTGCGGCAGCACAGCGGAAACTGTGGTCCCAGAATGCCATTCGGTTCTACAAACTCCTCAGTTGATCGCGGCGTCCATCGGCGTAGGCGGTGAACACGCGGCGGATCTCGTCCCGCACCCGGCGGAAGACCGCCAGTATTTCCTCTTCGGTGCCGGTGGCGTGAGCCGGATCGTCAAAGCCCCAATGGTGACGGTTCAATTGGCCAGGGAATATTGGGCAAGCTTGGTCCGCGTTCCCGCAGACGGTGATCACGGTCTCGATGGGTTGACTCAAGAATTCGTTCATATGTTTCGAGCGATGCGCGGAAATATCGATGCCGATTTCCTTCATCACTTGAATGGCAAGTGGGTGGACATAGCCTGCGGGCTTTGATCCGGCGCTATGGACTTCGAGAAATTCGCCCGCGACCGAGCGCAGGACACCCTCGGCCAAGTGGCTGCGGCAGGAATTGCCAGTGCAAAGGACGAGGATGGAAGGTTTGTTCATTGGCTCGATTGTGACAGGCAGTGTGGCATCGGTCGAATACCATTGGGAGGCCAACCAGCTGAATGGGCGTTGCGGCCCATCATGCGGCGGGATGGCGTCGGCGCTCGCCAAGCGGTTGGTCCTCGATTAAAATCTCATCACAGACTTGATCCGTGTGATAAAACGATTTCTGAACCCTCGCGAACAACTGGAGAGTTTGCGCCGTGTCGGTGCCTGGCTCGTGCTGGTGACTCCTGTTGCGAGCCTTACGGGTTCAGCCAGCGCGTTGTTTCTTTGGGCACTCGACCAGGTCACGACGCTGCGGTATGTGCATCCATGGCTGCTTTTTTTGCTTCCACTTGCTGGACCAGTGATCATTTGGGTTTACGGCGCCCACGGCGGCAGCTCCGAACGCGGCACGAACTTGATACTGGACGAGATCCACGTACCCGCGGCCGGCGTTCCATTGAGAATGGCCCCCTTGGTTCTAGTGACCACCTTGCTGACGCATTTGTTCGGTGGCTCGGCCGGGCGCGAAGGCACCGCGGTTCAGATGGGCGGCGGGTTGGCGGGTGGGTTTATCGATTGGTTTCGAATCAACGAAAAGCACCGACAGACGCTGTTGTTGGCGGGAGTGGCGGCAGGATTTGGTTCGGTGTTTGGAACACCACTAGCGGGAGCTGTTTTCGCCGTGGAAGTGATTGCCATCGGCCGGATGCGTTACGAGGCTCTAGTGCCATGTCTGTTGGCGGGACTAATCGGAGACATGGCTTGTTCGGCTTGGGGCATCCACCATACGACATACCAGATCGCGCTCGTCGCCACCTCCGCGCGCTTCGGGTTTGGGCACCTGGATCTGTTGCTCCTGGCCAAAGTGGTGTTGGCGGGAATGCTGTTCGGTCTCGCGGCGTGGCTCTTTTCTGAACTTTTGCATGCACTCCAGAAACAGTTTTTAAGACACATCCGACGACCTTGGCTTCGTCCAGTCATCGGGGGAGTGTTCATTATCGCTTTCGCCTATTTATTGGGGACTCGGTCCTATCTCGGGCTGGGGGTCAGCAGTCCGATCCCGGGTGAAGTTAGCATTCTCAGTTGTTTCCAGGAAAATGGCGCCACGCCCTGGAGCTGGCTTTGGAAGCTGCTCTTTACCGTGATCACGCTCAGCTCTGGTTTTAAGGGTGGGGAAGTGACTCCGCTGTTTTTCATTGGAGCGGCGCTAGGAAATACCTTGAGCGAGCTCCTGGGAGCCCCTCCAGATTTGTTCGCCGGACTTGGGCTTGTTGCCGTCTTTGCGGGAGCGAGCAACACCCCGCTTGCCTGCACCCTTATGGGGATTGAGTTGTTTGGTGCGGAACACGCGCCCTATCTCGCCGTGGCCTGCTTTGTCGCTTATCTATTCAGTGGGCATGCGGGTATCTACGGCTCTCAACGCGTCGCGATTCCGAAGGTGCTAAACGACGACTGTCTAAAACAGGACCATCCGGCAGATATCACCCTTACCGATCGGCGTCGGCGAGGCGAGGGGGTCGAATGACCAAAGCATCTGAGCCTTCACGGTAGGCTGGTAACCCACCCAACTCACATCACCCTGATGGTCACCCATCCAGCAAGGGTTCACCGCGGGTATACTTTTTCAATGCGTCGCGGTCCAGTGTCAGCCCAAGACCTGGACTGGTTGGAATTGCCAGCATCCCGTCGGCGTCGAGGGACCAACCGCCGGCGGTGATGTCATCGATGAAAGGGGAGCCGGTGAGGTACTCGACAAGGTCGGTGCCTGCAAACGCCGAGGCGAGATGCAAGTCTGCGGCGAGACCGACAGCGGTGTTCCAGCCGTGGGGGATGAAGCGCACGCCGTGGTCCTGCGCCATCCAGGCGATGCGTCGCTCCTCGCTGATGCCTCCTACTTTAGTCACATCCGGTTGCACGATATCGAGGGCTCGTGCCTCCAACCAGGGCTGAAAAGCTTGCCGGCGTGTGAGCACTTCACCTCCTGCGATGGGGACGGGCGAATGTTCGCGGAGCTTTGCGGAGTCTTCGATGGCGTCCGGCGCGAGTGCCTCCTCAAACCAAAAGACATCATATTCGGCGAGCATCGCCGCTGTATTGAGCGCCCACTTGTAGCCATTGGGCCAAAAGGCGTCGCTGGCGCCTGCATCCACCATCAAACGCGAGTCCGGCCCGATTGCCTCGCGTGCGGCACGGACGATGGCCTCATCGGTGGAGGCATTGCGTCTACCGAAGGGTCCCCAACCGATTTTGAATGCGCGAAAGCCCTGAGCTTTTACGGCGAGCAAATGATCGCGCAGCCTCGCAGGTTCGTCCATGAGCAGAGAGGCGTAGGGTTGCACGCGTTCGCGATGGCGTCCGCCGAGCAATCGTCCGACCGGTTGTCCTGTGGCCTGGCCCAATAAGTCCCACAAGGCGATATCCACGCCGCTGATGGCATGGGTGATGGAGCCGCCCCGTCCCAGCCAGAACATGTGTTGGTGCAATTTTTCGCTGACTCGTTCCGGCTCGAGTGCATTTTCGCCATGATAGAGCGGCTCTAAAACTGCCAGCGCCCCGCGAACTAGCGCGTCGTTCGTGAACACACTGCCTAGACCTACCGCGCCCTCATCGGTATGCACCGCGATGAGGGTGTGCACGCAATCTTCGGGTCTCAGTTCATTGCTCCAGCCGCCTTCGGGTGTGGCGCCTCGCAGGCCCGCGCATCGGATTTCGCGAATTTTCATGAGTTTGCTTTAGCAGATATGGAATTCTGGGTTCTTTGGAACAGAGTGGCCGTTGGCGTGAATTTTACGTCGGAGTCGAGTGGGAAGATTGGGCGCGGGCAACGGGTGTGACCGAGGCTGCGCAGGTTCGCGCTGGAGGACCCGGGTGCGTCCACGTTCACCAGCCGCACACACCAATCGGCATACATGTGAGGCTGGCAGTGCGGCGACTTCACGACGACGGCATCGAAGTGTCTGGGGTTTCGGCCATGCGCCAGGAAAAACGAACGGTCGTAAAGATTCACCGCTCGGCTGCTGGCGATGATTGTGAAATTGTCGGACTCCAAAACCGCGGTTGGCCCGGCGAACCATTGCTCGCCGAAGGATTCGCTCCGGAATCGGCCGTCTGAAAGTTGTCGGACTGTGGCCTTTATTGAGAGCGGCTGAAAACGCCGGGGATCGAGTGTGCCGCCCAGGGTGGTGTGAATCGTCGCGCCGACGCCGGCTCTGAAGGCCTGTTGCACTGCTGGGGCATCCACGATCGGAAGCAGGGTTGAGCCCCGATAACTTGCGGTGAGGAGTTGGCGCAGGACCGCGTTGCTATCCCCAGAAGCACCCGAACTGGTGGCGTCTGCGGCGTCCACAAGAGCGACGGTTCCAGTGGTAGTCGCCATGGCGATGCGTGCCATTTCTTCGAGGCTCACGAGTGGAACCTGCATCAGTTCATGGTTTGCCCAGAAACCCTCCGCCAGTTCCCTGGCCGCAATCGCGGCTCCCGCCGGGTCGTTATCGGTCACGGCGAAGCTGTAGGTCTGTAATGCTGGCACGTCGGTGAATGGATTGCCGATGAAAATTCCAGCGGACAATGCTTGGGAGTTTTTCTCCAATGACTGTGCCTGTGCGATGCTGTGCCCGAAACGGCCGGTGGCCGTGATGAGTTCATCCCCGCGTACGAGCGCTGGAATGGCGACCTTCGCGGTCACGGGATTTACCTCTCCCGCGACTAGCCTCAACAGTAGTCGCGCGGCCCGCTGACCGGTCTCGAAAAAATCCACATGTGGATACGTGTGATAGGCAACCACCGCGTTGCTGTGCTCCAGCATTCGGTCGGTGAGAATCCCGTGCAGGTCCAGCGACACGACGATGGGTATGGCATCGCCGAGAATCTTTCGTGTTTCGGCCAGCAGGTAGCCTTCCGGGTCACATTCCTCTTCGGTGGCCATGGCACCGTGCATGCAGAAATATACCCCGTCGACGGGTGGCGCCGCGCGGACGCTGGCGAGGAATTCGGCAGCGATTTGCCGCCAAGCAGGGGTTGCCAGGGTGCCACCTGAGGTGATGAAGAAGGCACTATAGGTGGGCACCAACTCCAGATCGGGTTGAGTTTCCAGCACACTGAGTGCGCCGGCGATCTCATTGCGCACAGTGCGATGATAGCGGACCAATTCTGCGCCGCGCCGCACCGCGAAGTCGTCATAACCACTGAGGTGCGGATTAAACGTAGAGACCTCTTGTTTACATTCTGCGATCAGAATTTTCTTCATGGCATTGGCTTCCATTCCTCATTGAAGAATCCGGCGCGAACCACTTCCTCGGGAAACGAGGGAGAGGAAGGCTGCCACGATTCCGCTCCCGGAAAAACCTTCAGCTGAGCCCAGTCGCCGAGGCGCGGAAAGAGCAGGTAATTCAGGGAGGCAAACTCCTTTTCGTGAAACGTATGCCCGCTATTGATCACGAGGTAATGGTCGTCTGCGCCTGCGAAAGGGCTCGAACAGATGAGTGCTGGCGCGTGATCCTCGGCGGAACGAAGCTCCTGGCCCATCCGAAGGATTTTTTTGGTCCAGATAATCGGCAGCCGCGGGAGCGCTTTGCGAATCCACAAATTGCTACCGGGATCGCCGAAGAGAATCAGATTCTTAGTGCGGACGTCGTCCTGGGTGACTTCGATGTCGTCCTTCAGCGGAAGGCCGCCACGCATATACCGAGCCCACTCGTAGTTGAAGCGACGCAAAGAGGCATCCGCCCACGCGCCGACAGCGGGGTTCCATGGTCGGCCGGTTCCTCGCACACAAAGAAAAGGGGTGGCGAAGGCGTCGTCCAACGGACCCTGGAGGCCTGGCCGTTTGCCCTTCAGCGTGATTGAATCGCGATATCCAGCGAAATTCCAACGGCCTTTGTTCTTCGAGAAAATCAAGGCGCGTCGCGTGCCATCGGTCCTTCGCCTGGGCAGGTCCACTTCCTTCCCGGCGATACGCAGTCTGGCCATGGGCGAAGTGAGCATGGGTGGATGAATGGCAAACTGCCGAATGTTCCTCGTGAGTTGGACCTCCACCGAACCATCGTCGGCGACATTCGCGATGATTTCGGCGCGCGCATAATGTTCGTTCAAGGCCAGCAGTTCAAGCCAGTGGCAGCGATTGTATTTCAGGGTCCACGTGACAAAGCGCACTTGCCTCGGTGCACGGTTAAGGCCGGCCGCTGCGTAGTCGTCGATGCGACGCATCTGCTCACGGTGTGTCACTGGGTCGATGACATGGCCTGTCCCGGGGGAAATTAGATTCACCATGGATAAGCCTTCCTTCGCCATGGCTTCGCCCATGATGACGTGCGCCTGGAAAAAGACGTCTTGCTCACCGATCGCGGCAATCGCGGGCACGACCCCGGCATTGGGGGCGTAATCGATCGAGTCCAGCATGTGCAGGGCGCGCTCCTGGTGGGGAGGCAGCGTGCCGACGCGGATAAAACTTGGGATTGGTGTCTCGGAGAACTGGTGCGTGTCCACGTAACCGCAGTAAGGGCCTAGAGCCACAAAGCGGTCTGGATATTTGAGGCCAATGTGCCAGGTGCCCGATGCGCCCATGGACATTCCGCGAAGCACCATACGGTCGCGATCAATGCGATAATTGCGACTGACAGCTTCGATGGCCTCGAACACGTCAGTCTCCCCCGCCCAGCGGTAGCAATTCTCGACACGCCCGAGTGGATGCAACTCGATGAAATCTCCCTCTGCCGCAGCGGGTTTACCATCGGTGTCTCCGTCATCGAACCGTTCACCGAAGCGCAATTCGCTTAGGCCATGAGGTTTTGAGCTGCCGTGAAGGACGACATCGAGTCGCATGGCTTTGGTGCCGTCGTAGCCTCGAGGAATGATGACGCCGTAGGGCTGAATCGAGCCATCGATGCGGGAAATGAAGCCACGGAGTACCTTGCCGTGTCTCGTGGCCCAGGGCGTTTTTTTCGCGTCGAGGGCGGTGGCGCGCTGCCGGCCGCGTGCGAGCGACTTCTGCATCAGGGCTAGCTCGTTTGATGAAAAGGCGGTTTCATAGCGCAATGCCCAAACAAGTCCTTTATGAAAAAGTCGGGCATCGGCAAGATGGTCGTCGGCGGTGGAAAAGCCCAGGCGGTCGAGTGAGTCGCCCAGACTCTGAACATCGCGCTCCAGCTGTCGACGAACATCCTCCGAGAGGGGTGTGGGCTGCTCAGCGCCCATGGTGTGCCACGCGGCCAAGAATAGCCAGCCGGCGATGTTCCGCAGGCGAGCAGGGATTGAATAGGCACGGGAGCTCATCGGCGGTCAGTGGACACGTGCGTAGTCGCGCCGGAAGCAGAATTTGAGACCCACCGTAATCACAAGAGCCGCGACGAGGTAGACGAATCCGGTGACGGTGAGTAGGCGATCGAGTCCAAACGTTTTCTTCCACATACCTCCAAAAAGCGGTGCGAAACCTGAGATAGCTCCGCCGAAGAGGTTCAAAATGCCGACGGCAGAGGCGCGGGCGCTCGTCGGCACAATTTCGAAGGCGGCGGGGAAGATATTTCCCATAAAGAGGCCGCTAAAGAGCCCGAAGCTGGCGGAGGCGATACGGGTGGCGATGAGTGTGTCACTGCTTCCGATTGCATGGAGGCATGGGGCGCAAAGCAGCAGGCTCGCGGTGAGCAACCAGAAGCGTGCGGCCTGGGTGCGATGAAAGAGCCAGTCGGCCAGCATACCGCCGCTCAGCAAACCCACGAGGGTTGCGCCTTGTAAAAAAGCGGTGGCGTTGAAGGCGGCATCGGAGAGGTTTAGCTGGAACTTTTCGTGCAGAAAATTGGGGAGCCAGCCGTAGATCAACCACAAACCAAAAACGAACGAGGGAAATACCACACAGAGCAGCAGAAATGTTGGAACTTTCGCCAACTCGACGACGGCGAGCCGGTTGCCAGTCCGCGTCGCCCCGGACTGGGCGTCCTCGCTGACGCCGCGAAGGAAGAGGAAATAGGGAGCGGCGTAGAGGACTCCCAAGGCGCCGAGGACCATGAATGCTTCGCGCCAATGGCCCTGTTGGGCCATCCATCCACCGAACCAGCCGCCAGCCACAGTCCCGACGATCTGGGCTGTGGTGAGCACCGCGACGGCGCGGGAGCGCTGAGTGGGCGCATGAGCATTGGCTGTGAGCGAGATGGCCGCGGGCATATAGAGCGATTCGCTCAAGCCCATGGCGGCGCGCAGGGCAAGGAGCATGAACGCGGAATTGGCGAAACCAGTAGCCACCGTGACAATACTCCAGATAACCAGGCTCAGCACGACCAGGTGGCGTTTCGAAAATCGGTCGGCGATCTGGCCTGCAATGGGACAACCGACGGCGTAGACCCAAAGAAATATGGAGCCTGTAAGTCCGAGTTGTCTATCTGTGAGGCTCAGGTCGGCCTTCAGGGCGGGGAACATGGCGAAAACCGCCTGGCGGTCACTGTAATTCAAGAAGTAAGCACACCACATGAACGCCACCAGCCAGGTGGCCTGGCGCATTGGGAGGGAAGTCGATGGAGTTGGGGTGATCACGCTTTCAGCACTTGTCTGGCACTGACTCTTTGGGCGATGACGGCCACGCAGTCGCCCTGTTGCGTCAGGCAGGGTGCTCGCATACAAATGAAATACCCCGATGACTGGGCGACGATGGCTTCAGGAGCGCGGTCAGGACGTTCCAGGTGGTGGATAAACCCAACGATTTGTCCTCGCCTCACCGTCGCACCCAAATCAGTGGCGATTTCCAAGACACCACTCTCTGGGGCGAGCAGGTAGTCCTCTCGCTGCAGTCCCTGCGTCAGAATCACGGGTGGCAGTCCAAGGCTGGCTCGGGTGTGCTTGCGGCCCTTGAGAACGCCGACATGGATAAGCACGTTGCGAAGTCCACTCTGGGTTACTCGATGAACCGCGGCGGGGATGCATTCCCCGCCACCCATTTCTGTGGTGACCACGAGCTTGCCCTGGTTTTCCGCCTCGACCGGTAACAGGCCGGTGCCGGCGATATCGGCATAGAGGAACGCGAAGTCGGAATTCCATGCCAGCATCGCGTCGAACATTCGCGCGCGCTGCTCTCGATCCGACACGAGATGCATGGTGGAACACGGCACGAACTCCATGCTGCGGCCGCCCGAGTGGATGTCGATCACCACGTCGCTGAGCGGAAAAAGAACGGTTGTGAGATAGTGAGCGATCTGGCTCGTGACGGCTCCCTCGGGTTGACCTGGGAAGGCGCGGTTCATATTCATCCCATCCAATGGTGAAAGCCGGGTTGAAGCCCGTGCTGCCGGGAAGTTCAGGGACGGAATCAGCACGATGCGACCGCGGACCATCTCGGGTGCCAGTTCACGAGCGAGTTTCATTGCGGCGATTTGTCCCTGATATTCGTCCCCGTGATTACCCCCCAATACGAGTACGGTCGGTCCTTTCCCGTGTGTGATGACGGTGATTGGGATGAGTACGTTGGCCCAACCGCCCAGATTGTGGGAATAAGGCACCTGCAAGAAGCCTTGCTGCTTGCCGGGCTTTTCAAAATCGAGTGCTGTGATGATCATGAGTTATTTCGTTTCAGTGCCAACAGGGTGCTGATGATGTCCGCGGAGTCCCATCGTCGCGAGTGGATGATTCAGTGCGTGCCGATACCGGAAGGCTTCCAACACAATTTGAGTTGGAAGCCTGGTTCACAACGCGAGCACGCGAGGGTCTTTTGGCAGCGAGGTTCACGCTAAGATTTCTTTCACAACGGTACCACTCACATCGGTCAGGCGAAAATCGCGGCCGGCGTGGCGATACGTCAGTTTCTCGTGATCGAAACCGAGCAGGTGCAGCATGGTCGCGTGCAGATCGTGCGTATGGACTGCACCCTCGACCGGCAGAATGCCATACTCATCCGACTTTCCATGCACGATCCCATTTTTGACACCGCCGCCTGCCAACCATGAAGAAAAGCACAAGTTGTGATGTTCCCGACCTGCATGATTCGCTTGCTGGTGGAACGGGGTGCGGCCGAACTCAGTGGTCCACACCAAGAGCGTCCGTTCCAACATCCCCCGCTGCTTCAGATCCGTAATCAGCGCGGCTATGGGTTGGTCGATGGCCTTGGCCAATTTCTCGTGGTCGCCCATGTTTCCATGTGAATCCCAATTAGAACTGGAGCCCACGTCGATCAACTCGAGGAATCGTACGCCGCGCTCGGCCAATCGTCGGGCGACGAGGCATTGCCATGCATAACCGGACGTTGCGCCACGTTTGAGGCCATAGAGTTCTAGAGTTGCCTGCGATTCGCTGGAGAGATCGAACGCTTCGGGCGCCTGACGCTGCATGCCAAAAGCAGTCTCAAAGGAGCGGATTCGTGCGTCGAGCGCCTGGTCCGCGGCTCTACGTTCCAGGTGGGTACGGTTCATCTGATTGAGCAACGCCAACTCCATTTGCTGCAATTCGAGGCCGGCTACGCGAGGGCGAAGGTCTGGCAACGGATCGTTGCCGGGGATCACATGCGTTCCTTGGTGGCAGGCCGGCAGGAAGTCGTTGGCCCAGGTTTGAGCACCGGCGTAGGGAGCTGCCGGGGCCAGGACCATGAACGAAGGCAGGTTCCGATTAACGGTACCCAAACCATAGCTCACCCACGAGCCGACGCTGGGCCTGGCGAACTGGGCCGATCCTGTGTGTGCCGCCAGCGTTGCTTTGTCATGGCCATCGCTCTCGCTGTGCATGGCGTTCAGAACGCAGACGTCGTCGATGACTGCGGCAAGATGCGGAAACAGGTCGCTTACCCAGATTCCACTCTGACCATATTGTTTGAAAGCCCAGCGCGGTTGGATCAGGAATCGCTGGAACTGGCCTGGCTTATTCAGCCATCGCGAAGCCGTGATCGACTTGCCGTGGTCCGCCTTGAGCTGCGGTTTGCGATCAAAGGTATCTATGTGCGATACCCCGCCAGTGGAGTAGAGAAATATGATGCGGTCCGCCTTGGCCGGAAAGTGGCCGGGGCGAGCGGCGAGTGGATCGGCTGGAGATCCCTGGAGCTCATCCCAGAGTCCGGCCAGTGCGAGAGCGCCGAAGCCACCCGAGGCATGCTGCAAGAATTGGCGTCGAGTCAAGTTCATGGCCGGCCTCGAATCAGTCGACATATAGGAATGCATTGCTGGTCAAGAGAACCCTTGCCAGCGCGGCCCACGCCGCTGTTGTCCGACGATTCGGTGGAAACCCCTGGGTCGCGAGTTTTAATTGATAATCCGCCAAAAAACCCAACAAGGCACTGACTTCGTCTTCCTCAGGCGCGCGTCCCTGTGCTAATTCGCACGCCAGTCGTACCCGGGCCGCCTCATCGCCTGGCGCTTGGATGAGTCGGTTTGCGAACGCCTCGGATTGATCGTGAACGAACGATGAATTCATCAGATACAACGTCTGGGTCGGGGTGATGGTGGACTGCCGTCCGGCAACGCTGATGTTTGGATCCGCGGCATCGAACAGTGCGAGGAATGGATGCCTCCGGTTCCGTTGTACCATCAGATACACACTCCGATGATTGGAATGGTACACGGCATGAAATGGTTGGTGGATGGTAAAGCCCCAAGTCCCTACCAGTGGGAAGGGGTGTTGCGGCGGGCTTGAGCGGTCGAGCCGTCCACCAACCGCCAACATCGAGTCCCGGATCGACTCGGCATTCAATGCCTGCCGTGTGTACCGCCAGTGCCTACGGTTTTCAGGGTCGATTCTCAAGTGGATCGGTTCATCATCGCTGGCAAGCTGGTATGTCCGGGACTTCATGATCAGTCGATGGAGTGATTTCACCGACCATCCCGAGGCGATGAATTGCGATGCGAGCCAATCCAGCAATTCGGGGTGACTTGGCGGTTCGCCTCGCGTGCCGAAATCGCTCGTGGTCGATACCAATCCCTGGCCAAAATGCCATTGCCAGACGCGGTTAACAAAGACGCGAGCTGTCAGCGGATTGGTCCTTCGCGTGAGCCAGTGCGCCAGTTCAAGTCGTCCACTTCCTGAGGTTTCTGCCGGAAGTGGATCGCCGCCGAGGATGGCAAGGAACCGGCGAGGCACTTCATCCCCGACGTTGTTCGGCTCGCCCCGCTTTTGAATTCGCGCATTCACCGGTGTGCCTTCGCTGACACCGTAGGCCACTTCGTAGCGCTCCTTAAGGACCTCGGCTTCGCGGAGTTTTGCCAGGGCGGCGATTTGGGCACCGATTTTGGTCAGCCGCTCCCTCGCGCTCAGCCTGGGAACCTGGGGCGACACTGGTTCGCGTTGGCCCGTGGTGAAAGCGTCCTTCTTCACACCACTGCCGAGGGGGTGCGCTTCGAAGACGAGATCGACGCCGCCTGCGAACGAATTTCTATCCAGTGCGGCTCGCTCAAGTTTCAAGCCAACCATCTGACTGTCGAGTCGCGCGAGTTCGACAACTCTGACTTGGTCGCAGTGCACGACCATTTCCGGTGGTACCAGGGCAGGGAATTGGGCGGGACGTTTCAGCTCTTCGCCGCCAGGGAACGCCCACTTGGTGCTTTGAAAAATTCCGTAGAGTGCGTAGTAGTCCGTGGCACTGATCGGGTCATATTTGTGGTCGTGACAGCGGGCGCAGCCCAGTGACTGACCCAGCAATGAGCGCCCCACCGAATCGATGACGTCCGCAAGGTCGAGATGCTGAAAATCGGGGGCGGGACTGTATCCGTATCGCTTTCCGATGGCGAGAAATCCTGTAGCTATCACTCGGCTGGCGTACTGATCCGTAGGTCCCATTCTCGCAAGAATGTCTCCGGCTATTTGCTCGCGGACGAATTGGTCGTACGGTTGATCGGCATTAAACGCCTGAATCACCCAATCGCGGTACTTGCCAGCTTCTCGCACCGGATAATCGGCTCCATCACCAGCGGTGTCGGCGTAGCGCGCGACGTCGAGCCAGTGCCGTCCCCAACGTTCTCCATAAGCCGTGGACGCCAACAGACGGTCGATTTGAATCTCAAAGGCATTCGGAGATGGATCCTTGAGAAAGTACTCAATCTCCCTGGGTGACGGCGGCAGGCCGGTCAGATCAAAGGTCGCCCGGCGGATCAGCGTGCGTCTATCCGCCTCGGCCATGGGTGCCAATCCAGACGTCTCCAGTTGCGCCGCAATGAAGACATCAATCGGATTCTTCACCCAGTGCTTGTTTTTGACATCGGGCAGTCGTGGCGTTCGCAAGGGTTGGTACGCCCAAAACTTGTGGGAATCCTCCTGGCCCCTTCCGGACTTGTTCGACGGGAGCGCGGCGGATTGCCGGCGCGGATCGGGCGCGCCCATTTTCACCCAGTCCGCCAGATCCCTTATTTGAGCTGGAGAAAGTTTCTTATCCTTGGGCGGCATCTGCAAGTCCGCATCGACATAGCGCACCGCCTTGATGAGCAGACTGTTTTCCACGTCACCCGGCACGATAGCTCTGCCGCGTTGACCGCCATCAAACCAACCATCACGCGAGTCCAACCGCAGGCCGCCTTTGAGTGTCTGGCTGTTGGCACTGTGGCATTCGTAGCAATGCTCCACGAACAGGGGGCGTATCTTCTGTTCAAAGAACTCAATGGCGGCAGGGGTAGGTTCCAGAGCGACTATTTCAGCCGTACTGGCAACGGCGGCTGGTCCGCAGTTTAAGAGCAGTATCGCCGAAAGAAATTGGCCCCCGAGTTTCATTCAATTCCGCCGGTTTGGGCGTGAAGCGATGATGAGTGTTGTTTTCATGGAGGACTCACGAAACGCTAATGAGGGCTAAGCCAATGGTCAATCCACGGCTTGGTTAGAAACTCTGCCGCATTCAGGTGTGATTGCAGGTTGACGGGATTTCGGATCTCGCCGAAATCATGGGTATGCGAGCTCCGTCGCCCCACCAGGATTTGTCGGTGAAGCTGGATCGACTTTTCGAGGCGGCCAAGCGGTGGACTTCAGTTTGGGGTTATTCCAGGCTGATGCGCGAGTTGAACATCGAGTTTTCACCTCCGAACCAATCCGCACTGGGGCGCTGCGACCTCACTCGAAAGACCGTGACGTTGAACGGCGTTTTACTGCTCGATCCGAACGAAGCGCTGTTGTTCGAGACGCTGTGTCATGAACTGGCTCACGTCGTGACGGTGATGCGCTATGGCAATCGGGTCGAGGAACACGGTCCCGAATGGTCCGAGTGCATGGAGAAAGCGGGTTTTAAGGCTCGAGCGAAGATTCCCAAGTCCTTGATACAGTTTTCTGGTTGATTGAACCCTTGTGCCATGTGACTGCGTCACGCTTCAGTCCAGATCCAGTGATAGGACTTTTTCCTGGAGGAGAAATCTCGTGATCCAGGGATCGCTTCCGCCGAACCAGCGGGCTAATCTGGGCTTATGAAACCCCATCGACTCCGCAGATGCCCTGATGCGCTCAACATCGTGCTTTGGATCGCCTGGATGTGCCTTGGCATTGAATCGAGGACTCAGTCGACGACGCTGATGCCCGTCGTGCTGGAAACCCCAAGCGGTACTCGGGTCGAGTATCGATCCGAAGGACGGCTGGTTTTTCGATCCCCTGAAGAAGCGCCGGCGGGGGTGCAGTTGAAGCTGCCGGGGCGGGACTGGACGATGGTGCGATTCCAGAATCCTTCCCGGCCCGATGGCAACTTAGAATTTGGGCCAGTCAGTTTCGGAGATCTCACGTTGCGATGGCGGCTCGTGCAACGGACTCCATCGTTGATCGAGCGGACGTTGGAGGTGCGGGCGAGCACGGCACAGCGATTCGCTGCGGCGTTTCCGCTGGATGTGGCCGTCCAAGGGCAATTCGCGTCGTTCTCCGGCGCGCAGACGGTGCGGACCGTTTTCGATACCGTTCGCGGCGCGCCGAAGCTGGAGACCTTTCCGGTGGTGATGGTTCGCGGGGAGAACCAGGTGATTGGGCTGGCGGCCGATTCGCCAGGTCTTTGGGAGAATCGGTGTCTGGTCTTGGTGGATCCACCGATTCGGCGCCTGTCGGTTTTTGCAGGAGATGGTCGCGATCCGTATCCACTTATCATTAAACCGCCCGAGGACGCTCGAGATACTTACCAATATCCGATGGACGGTTGGCAGGCACTGGGTGCGGGCGAAACGCGACGCTTCACAACATGGATGTTTATGAGTCCTGCGCGGAATCACTATGATGCCCAAGTGGCATCTCACTTGGCTGTAGCGAATGCCAAGGGTTGGAACTCTTCGACACTCGAGGCGATCCTGCGCAATACCTCACTTTACCTGCTTCGGCGCAATCTGGCGTTGGACGCCAACCAACAACCTCGCGATGGACGCTACATCTTTATCTCCGGTCCCGGATATGGCTGGAAACAGTGGGTTACCGACGGCTTCTACACGGCGATGGGATTGGATGATCCGGAGAAGACGATCGAGTCCAATCGTGCAGTCTTTTGGACCCGCATGGACTACGAAGATAACGCGCAGTATTACTTGATTTGGGCTGTGTTAATGAAGCGGGCTGGCGGCGACGTGAATGACGCGTTGGTGCGGAAAGCCTATGGATTCATTCGGCACCATGAAACCAACGGGCTCTACGTTCCGCCGCCCTTGCCTGGCTCGCCCTCGGCAAAGGGTTGGAAGACGTATCACGATGTTTTGGAATACGACCATGACGACTCGCCGACCAGCAATCAGGGATTCCATTGCGGGGCATTGCTTGCGGCGAAAGAATTGGGGTTGGACGTCTCTGACCTGGATATTGAGAAATCGATCCAAGGGTATCGGGCGCTGTTCAATCGGGAACGAGGGTTTATGCCTACGAGCCGCAAGAAGCGCGACATTTTGGGTCAAGATACGCTGTACGGTGCCACGCTGACCTATGCGGTATTTGGGCAAAAATTGCTCACGGACGAGCAGGTGCTCACGCATCATCGAACTTCTGAGAGAGTAAAGACGCCCTTTGGGTTGCGTGTGATTTCGCAAGCGGATGGCTCGCTTCTCCCGGGCCACAGCGGGGTGTACTGTTATGGCGGCTCGTGGTTCTTGAATGACGCGGCTAACTATCTGTTGGCAGGTGTCCATGGGTTGCCGATTGCCGAAGTGGATGCGCTGTTAACTGAGCGGATCGCACGAGAAATTGCCCAAGTGCCGGCCTTCAATGAATCCATCAGCACCGTGGACGGCCATCCGCATGGACACATTCTGTATTCGTGGAATTCCGGATTTTGGTGGCTGCGACGGGAGATTCGTCGGCGCCTTGGAGAAGTCGGCGACGATCCGGTGGGGCAAGCCATTGATCGGAAATTGGGCGTGAACCGTGAGGGCGGGAATCTACGGCTCTCGGGAAACGTTCGTTCACCTTAAAACGCCTGGGGAGAAGCCAGACCTGGGCGCTATCCCAAGGTCTCCTCAGTTGGATCGTGAGAAGTTCACAAATCCAGCGACCAACGGGCGCCTCTCCGAGTTGTGGCGCCGCATTGGATGCTGGAGGAAAAGCGGCAGCGGGCTGCGCGCACTCCAAATGAACAGCGTCGTGCGACTCGAATGGCAGCGCGGTGGCGGCGGGATACACCGTAGTCCTCTGTTTCATTGGCCTCTCCGGGCCTGCCACTTCTGAAGAGCGTGTGGCCATGCGCGTGAGCCAGGGAGGTCACGATGTGCCTTCGGAGAAATTGATCACGGGGTATCTTCGAACGTTGGCAAATCTGCGGGCGGCGATCCGCCGACTTCCTCATGTCTTGATTTTTGACAACGAGGATTTGAGAACCCCCTTCCGATTCGTCGTTGAGACGAGCAACGGACACATCGTTCACATCTCAAAGCCAACTCCGCGATGGTTGCGGCCGATATTGAAGCACTGACTTGTGGGATTTGATGGTTTCGTTTGGGTTAATCCTGACAACGCTAGTTGCCCAATGGACACCTTGGTTGGACGGTACTTGCTGGGTAGTTTGGATAGGCGCTCGACGTGAGTCATTCACATCGGGCTTGAGAGTGGTGGCTCGATTGCCCACTATCACGAAATGTCTGAGGTCACTCGTATCTTAGGGTGCATGGATGTCGACGATCCAAAGGCGGCCGAACAGTTATTGCCTTTGATCTATGAGGAGCTACGCCGCCTCGCCACGGTCAAAATGGCGCACGAGACTCCGGGCCAGACGCTTCAACCCACCGCGCTAGTGCACGAGGCTTGGCTCCGGCTCGTGGGCGAGGACCATTCTTGGGTCAACCGCCACCAGTTCTTTTCGGCGGCGGCGGAAGCCATGCGGCGCATCCTGATCGATCGCGCTCGCCATCGCGGCCGGGTCCGGCACGGCGGCGGCTTGCAACGGACCTCCCTCGACGGGTTGGACCTCGCCATCTCCACCGACGAAGACCTGCTGGTACTGGTCAGCGAGTCGCTGGACCGGTTGGCCCAGCACGATGCGCCGGGTGCGGAACTGATCAAGCTGCGGTTCTTCGCGGGCCTCTCCAACGTCGAGGCGGCCGAAGTATTGGGGCTTTCCGAGCGCACAGCCAAAAGGACTTGGGCCTACGCCCGCGCCTGGCTCTACGAAGAGATTCAGCGCCAACTCTGAGGCCGGGCCATAAATTCTGAAAGCCACTCAAGACGATTCATGACCGATCCGAAGCGCGAGCGGCAGATCTTCGTTCAGGCGATGGACATCGGTTGCCCCACGGAACGTGCAGCCTATATCCAGCACACTTGTTCTGGGGACGCGGCGTTGCTCCAGCGCGTCCAAGCTTTGGTCCAGGCCAGCGAGGTCTCGGATGACTTTTTGCCCGGCCAACCTAGCGGTTCACCAGCGACCCTTTGCGCGGCCGCCCTCGCCCTGCCTGCCTCGGTGTTCGGTAGCTACAAGCTGATGGAGCAGATCGGGGAGGGCGGCTTCGGCGTCGTCTTCATGGCCGAGCAACTGGAACCGGTCCGTCGGCGCGTCGCGTTGAAGGTTATCAAGCCGGGCATGGATTCCCGCCAGGTGATCGGCCGATTCGAGGCGGAACGCCAAGCGCTCGCGCTAATGCAGCATCCGAACATCGCCCAAGTGTTTGATGCGGGTGCCACGGACAGTGGCCAGCCCTACTTCGTGATGGAACTGGTCAAAGGCGTTTCCATCACCAGGTTCTGCGAGGATCAGCCGCTCGACCTCGAAGCCCGGCTCCAGCTCTTCATTGAGGTCTGTTCCGCCATACAACACGCGCACCAGAAGGGCGTGATCCACCGCGATCTCAAGCCTTCCAACGTCCTGGTGACGGTGAACGACGGTCCCGCGTCTGCGCATTCGCGTCAACCTAACGGGAGACGGACTTGAGCTTGCGGGTCGGTCGAGCCTTCGCACGCGTTAGAACCACCGTGTTCTTGTCCTCGACCGTCCATTCGAAGTCCTCGCCTTTGACAACTCCCAG
>SXSK01000028.1 GCA_005793375.1 Verrucomicrobiales bacterium
ACACACCCGGGCATGTTCAATACACCCGCAACATGGTGACAGGGGCGTCGACGGCCAATCTGTCCATTGTGTTAGTGGATGCGCGTCAGGGTGTGATTGAGCAGAGTCGACGACACACCTATATAGCCTCCCTATTGCGGATCCCGCATCTAGTGATTGCGGTCAACAAGATGGATCTGGTGGGATGGAGCGAGGATCGCTTTTTGGAGATCCGCGATGCTTTCGAGGACTTTCTGCCTCGCTTAGACATGAAGGACGTGAAGTTTGTCCCGATCAGCGCGCTCAACGGGGACAATGTGGTGGACTTCTCGAAGCACTCTCCATGGTACTGTGGTCCTACATTATTGGGCCATCTGGAGACCATCAGCATTGCCAGCGATTGGAATCTGAATGGATTTCGATTTCCGGTGCAATGGGTGAATCGCCCGAACAACCCCCGAGACCCCGCGCTGCATGATTTCCGGGGTTTGAGCGGACAGATTGCCAGCGGGGTAATCAAGGTTGGCCAGCGCATTATGGTGCTTCCATCGGGGTTGAAGAGCACGGTGAAAGAAATTTGGACCTACGATGGGCCACGTGACGAGGTGTTTTGTCCTCAGAGTGTCACGATACAACTCGCCGACGACCTGGATATTAGCCGTGGTGACATGTTGGTGTGCCTCGAGAACCTGCCGGGTATGGCGACGGAGCTCAGCGCCAAGGTATGCTGGATGCATCCAAGGCCGTTACAGCGTGGGAAGCGTTATTTCCTTAAGCATACATCGCAAACGGTTCAAGCCGTAGTCACTTCGATCGAGAATCGGATCGACATTCATTCCTTTGAGCCGCAGCTGCAGCCGGCGGAATTGGTGTTGAACGACATTGGGGAAATCCGAGTCAAGACCGCCAAGCCATTGATTTACGATGGATACTCGACCAATCGGCTGACAGGTGCATTTATCTTAGTAGAGCAGGGGACGAATTTGACCGTTGCCGCTGGCATGCTGCAACCTCCCCTGGAAGCGGTGAAGCCGGAGTACAACGACTTTGCGATTTAAGGGAGACGTTGTGCCGGGGTCGCCTGTAGGCCGAATGATAAACCCATTCAAGTGGTGTTCTTCGGGCGCTCGGAGTTCCTTCAGGCGGTTCGGTTCATTGTGAGACTTCTTCGAAAGGGGAATGGGGTCCTTGCGCCGTGGGAGTTTGAGTCTTAAGGTGCGGGCGGTCTCGGAAGGGCGGAGGATCGCTCTCTGTGAAAGCAGGGGGAGGAAAGTCCGAACTCCATAGGGCGCGATGCCGCGTAACCCGTTTCGACAGGGGCGGGATACACGCGGGCGGTCCGGGTGAAAGCCTGGATCAACAGACAGTGCCACAGAAAACAAACCGCCAGAACTCCAGCAATGGAGGTTTGGTCAGGGTGAAAAGGCGGGGTAAGAGCCCACCGCCCGAAGCGCAAGCGACGGGGCACGGAAAACCTCATCGGGAGCAAGACCAAATAGGGGACCTCGACGCGGCCCGCGTCATCTTGCGAAAGCAAGGGGTTCCGGGTATCGGTCGCTGAGACAAATGATTCTCTCCGGCCTGCGCGAGCAGGACGAAGACAGAACTCGGCTTACAGCCCTTCCGGGACCTTTGATTTTTGAGGCGAGCTACGGCTTGCGGGAGTTTCATTAGTGAGCACACTCTGGTCATCGTGCGTCGACAATCGATACATTCCCGATGGTGGATTGGAGTGTGTTTGGCTGTTCTGGTGGTGATCGGGTTGACGCTAGGGTATTGGTGGCAGACGCGGATTGAGAATCGGTTTGACCGCGAGATACGAGCGGCCTCGGTGCAATACCAGCTTCCGCCCTCGTTGGTGAAAGCCGTGGTTTGGCGTGAGAGTCAGTTTGATCCCGTCGCCCGTGGTTCCAAGGGTGAGTTTGGTCTGATGCAGTTGATGGACTTCACGGCCCAGGATTGGGCTGATGTGAATCGGGTGGAACATTTCGCCCACGAACACGTGCTCGATCCGCGCACGAATACCATGGCGGGATGCCACTATTTGGCGAGGCTTTTGAAACGCTATGGAAAAACTGACAATCCCATTGCCTACACCTTGGCGGACTATAATGCGGGGCGTGGCAATGTGCTGAAATGGATGAAGGGCTCTGCGGCGACGAACAGTCAGGTGTTTTTGGCGCAGTGTGAGTTCCCGGGCACACGCCAATATGTGGTTTCCATCCTGGCTCGGTCGGAGAAATACCGTGGGCAGTTTAAGTGAGGGCGGGCTACTCGTGTTGCTGGAATCCACTCTTGTCGAAAATCGGATCAGGGCTTCCGAGCCTTGGCGAGGACATCGTTGAGCAGAACTTCGGCGCCTCCGCGTCGTTTACTTTCATCCGCAGCTTCCATGAAAGCGAAAATCTCGATGGTCTCGTCGGGGTTTACTGGTGCTACTTTGGTTTGGAAGAACCGGATGCATTCGGCGACCAAGGGAGCGTAGCCATCGTAACTGCCCACAGCCAAATGGCCTTTTGTCCCTTGAGCCAT
Organism: Verrucomicrobiales bacterium; assembly: GCA_005793375.1. Lineage (GTDB taxonomy): Bacteria > Verrucomicrobiota > Verrucomicrobiia > Limisphaerales > UBA9464 > SXSK01. The sequence goes on from SXSK01000028.1 coordinate 2,512, forward strand.
GCCGCCGTAACCCTTGTCGTTTTCGCGGAAGATACCGATCCGTCCGCCGCGCCACCGACCCACCACCTCAATCTTTCCATCCGCAGTGGTACCACGACGCACGGATTCACAGCCGGTACCCATAACGGTGAACAGGGCTTCACAGCCGTGGATTCCGTACCAGAAGAGGTCGGGGTGATGCGGGTCGAGATGCGCGGGGCTCCAGCAGACGGCGTTGGTTACTGTGCCGATAGCGCCAGCGCGGGCGGCGAGCGTGTTCTTGGCAAAGCGCAGCGACGAGGCGGTGAACAGGGGGACACCGGATTTTTTTGCGAGTCGGAAGATTTCCAATCCATCTTTCAGTGATCCTGCGAGCGGTTTGTCGATGTAGACGGGCTTACCGGCTTTGAGACAGGCCCGGAACTGCTCCAGGTGCGGTCGACCGTCCACACTCTCGATCATGATGGCATCGACCCCGCGAGCCATGGTTTCGATGGAGTCGTATAGTTTGACGCCGTGCTTTTCGACCAGAGTTTTGGTGTATCCTTCGACGCGGGACCAGCTGGATTCGATATCCGAACTCCCACCTTTGACAGCGGCCACAACTCGCGCGCCCGGGATAAAATCCTTGGCTTGTGGGTTGTGTAGAATTTCAGTGAACGCGGTAGCATGGGAGGTATCGAGACCAAGCATACCGATTCGAAGGTCTGCGGCGGCCGACAAAAACGGGGCGGCAAGACAGAGAGCGAGGAGGCGCAGTTTCAATGAATTCATGGGACAGGCTGAGGTCCCTGGAGTCAATCGTGTGCGAACGCGGGAGCCAAGTTCAATTCCGTGGCGATGGGTGTTTCACGGCAGCAGATCCTCCGAAATGGCGATGGAAAATTTGCGAGGATTTTTGGGCGCGCGTTCTTGGATCGTTAGCTTATCGGTCTCGATGACGATTTCGTTGACACCCTGGAAATCGCCAGGGATTTTTACGAGAAACGCGGCGTAGGATCTCGTGTGTTTCTCTCCGGCGTCGAGGTAGTCAAACACTGGTTGGTTCCAAATAGATCGGACTTGGGTGAGGATTGGAAATGGTTGGTGTAGTCCGGTGCTGCCAAATTCCAAACCGCGTGCGGACGGCTTGCCATCGCGGACGTCGCGCCAGAGACTTACCCAAGGATACTCCGAGGCTCGCCATAGGTAACCGATGAGTAGTCCTTGGGCCGGGGAAGCCGCCGTGACCCAACCATGGAGCTTTTCGATGTGATACGACACCACATTGGGATTGGGATCGTTGGTGAGATGTCGGATATTGATCGAGATTCCATCGGTGTTGAAGGCGACTGGCCAGTGCGACGAGGGTTCTTCGGGGTGGGGGAGGGGATTGCCTTGAGCGAAGCCGCGCCGGCCGTTGCAATCGACGACGGTCGATTCGTCGAGGAAGGGCGGACCGATGGTTGGGTGTTGGACTATGTTGTAGAGTCGTCCGAGCGGGTTTTCATTGGTGATCTCCTCGCGGACCAGGAAGTAAGGTTGTGTCGACGACAGGCGAACTCGGCGGCTTACGGCGAGTCCAGCTATGGGCAATTTGGCGCTCAGCAGGGCTTCGGTGTCATTCGGGCTAGACTGTCGGGGGGCGCTTTCCTTCCAAACGACATGGGTGGCTTCGCCGTGATACGGCATGCCTTTGGCACCTTCGGCGTCGGAGGGCGGACCCCAGCGATCCAGGCAGAGGAAATGCCCGAAGCCTCGTATGGACGTATCCCCGGGTTCGGGGGTTGCCCATCGGAGCGGATTGATATCGGAGCCTTTTAGGTGGAAATCGCCGATCGCGCCCCCGTTCAGATCCAGGACGACTTTAGCGGTCGGGTTTTGCAGCACGACTGAGGGACGACCTCTGACGAGGGCGGGTTGAGCGCCTTGGACAGACAACCAATGAACCCAGCAATAACAGAGGATCAGGGTTCTCAGAATACGGTGGTGGCTCATGGAATAGGCTTATGGTGCCGGGGACTATGGCAGAGTGCAATCCACGTCAGCATCGGTTCTTACAAAGAGTCAACGTGGTGTGACCGCGAGTCGGAACAATTGAAACTCGGTCGCGGATGGCCGCGGAAAAACAATTCTGGAGACGGTGGATCCCAAAGTATCAATGGGTGTGCCGGTTGGTTCCCAGGGGCCATCGAACGAGGCGCTGGAATAGAGTTGGTAGAGGCGATTTGGCTGCGCGAGAGACTCAAGTTGCCATCGGCCATTGGGCGTCGACTGGAGTTGGAACGGATTGCTGAGCCGCTCGATTGATCCTGGTGACCTTTATCCTGAGGAACAAGATCTTGGGTTCTAGTTGGCTATATTCCACCGTTGACCCCTACCGGTCGCCCCCTAATCTGTACACCGCTTTGCGCACCATGCACGAATCTGCCCGCGCCGTATTGGCACTCGAAGATGGCACTTTATTCCACGGCACCGCCTTTGGTGCCACGGCATCTGCCTGTGGTGAGGTCTGCTTCAACACATCCATGACCGGTTATCAGGAAATCCTGACGGATCCCTCCTACAAAGGCCAAATTGTCACGATGACCTACCCGTTGATTGGCAACTACGGGGTGAACTCTCAGGATGTGGAATCCTGGCGTCCCCATGTAGGTGGTTTTGTGATCCGCGAACTCTCCCCGGCGGTGAGCAATTGGCGGGCGGATGGGACGTTAAGTGATTACCTTCGCGACAATCAGATTCCAGGCATTGAAGGCGTTGACACGCGGGCATTGACCAAAAAATTGCGGGTCCGCGGCGCGATGAATGGATTTATCAGCACCGAAACGATTTCGGATGCCGACGCCTTGTGTCGGGCGCGTGAATGGCCTGGGTTGGTGGGAGTCGATTACGTGCGGGAAGTGACTCATAAAGAGTCGTTCTTGTGGGATCCGAACGATGAGGACAGCTCGGCATTTGCCCTGACCCAAGTCAGCAATCCGGAGAACCCTCGAACTGTACGCAATCCATTGCCGCCGGCGGATATTCCGATTGTGGCCTACGATTTTGGGATGAAGTACAACATCCTGCGTCGGTTGCGTCAGCATGGGTTCAGGGTGCAGGTGGTTCCTGCGACCACCTCAGCAAGCGACGCATTGAAGCACAAGCCAGCGGGTATCTTTCTTTCTAACGGACCTGGAGACCCTTCGGCACTTGGATATGCAGTTCAAGCCGTGAGCGATCTGATTCAGACCGGCCTTCCGATCTTTGGTATCTGTTTGGGGCACCAGATTTTGGGGCAAGCGTTTGGCGGAAAGACCTTTAAGCTGAAGTTTGGTCACCGTGGCGGCAACCAGCCGGTGAAGGATTTTGAATCGGGCCGAGTAGAGATCACTTCTCAGAACCATGGGTTCGCCGTGGATGCCGCGTCGTTGCCCAGTGAAGTGTCGGTGAACCGGGTGAATCTGAATGACCAGACTGTGGAAGGCTTGCGCCATCGATCGAAGCCGATTTTCTGCGTGCAATACCATCCGGAAGCGTCCCCTGGACCTCATGATTCAACGCCTCTGTTTCAGGAATTCCGAGAGATGGTATTGAAGCGTGGGTGAGATCCATGTGACTGAATCCTCTGACTCGAGTGGCGGGCCTCCTGCTCCGAAGAAGGCTCCGATTGCGGAGTTCCTGAAGAGCAAACTCGGGCGGAATTTTACTGGGTCGGTGCTGTGGCATGTGTTGGCGCGCTTGGTTCAAGTGGTGGGAATGGCTTACACGACACGGTGCTTGGGGCCGACAGCGATCGGGCACTCCGGCACTGCCATGACGGTCGCGACCTGTCTTCAGCAAGTCTTAGGATTTGGATTTGAGATCGCTTTGGTCCGGCACTTGTCCAAGAACCGCGCCTCGGCGTTGGAGTTACTTCCTGCGGTGTTTACGTTTCGAATGCTGATGGCATTCAGTGGTGCGTTGATCTGGCTGGCTGTGGTTTGGATGTGGGACATACCGCCGGTGGTGCGTCAGGTATGGTTGTGGGGAGCACCGAATTTCGCGTTTCTCGTTTTGGACTATAACTGGGTGTTTCAGGCAGAAGAACGTATGCCGGCGCTGACGCGGATTCAGCTTTGGCTGACGGCGACGATTAGCTTGTTGTCGTTGCTTCTGTTTCGTCCAGGGCAGGAACCTGGTAGCGATCTAGCCCTCTGGGTGCTGGTCAATGCTGCTTTCGGCATCGTGCTTTGGAACGATATCCAGCGCCGGTTCAAGGTTCGGCTGTGGGATCCCTCGAAACTCGGTCGCGCTTGGGTGCTCCTTCGGGAAGGTAGGCCGATGTGGCTGTACAATGTCACCTATTGGATCCACCACACGCTGCAAGTGCCGCTGATATACTTTCTGGAAGGGCCCGATGAGGGCGGGTTGTACCGATCAGCTGCCCAGTTGGTCATGCCTGCTCAGGCGGTGATCGTGTTCTTTCTATTGGCCGCCTACCCACGCATGATTGAATGGCGGCAGAGGAATCCCGCTCAATACGTTCGACGGATCTGGCTGATGTCGCTGGGATGGTTCCTCGCAGGGTGGGTGATCTTTGGGGTCGTTTGGCCGTTCAGTGGTCCAGTGTACCAGTTGATCTACGGCGAGAAATTCGCCGGCGCTGCCACGATCTTTCCTGTGCTCCTGTTGGGAAAATTTGTCGCGGCACCCAACGGCATGTTCCTTTGGGCGCTCTTTGCGGACCACCGCGATTGGGCTGGAATCAAGTGTGTCGGACCGATTCTCCTGCTGGAGACCGTCGTGAACTTATACTGGATCCCGGTGCTCTCGTTGCCGGCCGTTGCTTGGTTGAGTGTCGCCAGCGAGGCGCTCCTCATCGTTTTGACGGGCGCGACGTTCTTTTGGGCGACACGGAGTTTGGTTCGCCAGACGGGGTGATCTGGTTGCTGGGTTCAGAGCACGAGCCTACGCCGGCATATGAAGTCCCACCTTTTGGGCGACCTGCATTACGTCCTTATCGCCGCGACCTGAAAGGTTGATGATGATGAGGGAATCGCGGCTAAAGGACGGCGCCCGTTCGATCGCGGCGGCAACTGCGTGGGAGCTCTCCAAGGCGGGGATGATCCCCTCCAATCGGGCGAGTCTCATGAAGGCTTCCAGCGCCTTTTGGTCGGTGGCGTAACTGTAGTCGACTCGACCTTGGTCTCGCAGCCAGGCGTGCTCCGGTCCAACCGCGGCATAATCCAAGCCGGCGCTGACGCTATGCGTTTGTTGGATCTGGCCAAATTCGTCTTGGAGGATGTAACTGCGGGTACCTTGGAGGACGCCGAGGGAGCCGCCTTGAAATCGGGCTGCGTGTTTCTCTGGTAGGATGCCTTCGCCGCCGGCTTCGACACCGAGCATGCGGACGGTGGGATCATCGAGGAATGGGTAAAACAGTCCGATGGCGTTAGAACCTCCCCCGACACAGGCGATCAACAGATCTGGCAGTCGCTCCTCCTTCTCAAGGATTTGTCGGCGGGCTTCGTCGCCAATGATGCGGTGGAAATTGCGTACCATGACGGGATACGGGTGGGCACCGTAAGCGGTGCCCAGGATGTAGTGGGTCGTACGGACGTTGGTGACCCAGTCACGCATGGCTTCGTTGACGGCCTCTTTTAATGTCTTTTGCCCGGCCTGGACAGGGACGACTTCGGCTCCGAGCATCTTCATGCGGTAGACATTGAGCTCCTGCCGTTTGCAGTCCACGGCGCCCATATAGATCACGCACTTCATCCCGAACATCGCGGAAACCGTGGCCGTGGCGACCCCGTGTTGTCCGGCGCCAGTTTCGGCGATAATCCGAGTTTTGCCCATGCGTTTGGCGAGCAGGATCTGGCCGATGGCGTTGTTGATCTTATGGGCCCCAGTGTGGAGAAGGTCTTCGCGCTTGAGATAGATTTTTGCGCCTCCCAACTCCCGAGTCAGACGCTCCGCAAAGTAAAGTGGGGTCGGTCGACCGCAGAACTCACGCAGGTAATAGCTCAGCTCTCGTTGGAATTCCAGGTCGGTCTGTGCTCGTGCGTACTCGTCCTCCAACTGTTGGAGGGGATACACAAGGGTTTCAGGCACATAGCGTCCTCCATACTGCCCAAAGTGCCCTTCGGTATCGGGCATGTTTTTGTCGGCGATAGCTGTGGCGGGGGCGACCATGACGCTCATGAGTAGACCCTACCGGAGGGGAGGGCGACGAAAAGTCGGAAATTTATGAGAAAATGCTACCCGGAGCTCTTGGGTTTTCGTTTGGAAATTGGATCGAGTCGTTTGGCCAATAGTTGATCCACGTATTTGCCCAATAAATCGGCCTCAAGATTTACCGGATCACCGACTTGGCGTTCTTTGAGCGAGGT
>SXSK01000288.1 GCA_005793375.1 Verrucomicrobiales bacterium
ACGCCCGTGGTGGTCTCTTCGGAGACACCCTTCCAGTCCTTCACAACCTTGGTCCAGATGCCTGGCTTTTCTTGCGCGATACGCCGCAACAATGCCTTGACCACCGAAACTTCGTGACTGTCGCCTTTGCTCTCATAAGCCCACTTGGAGCCGTTCTCGAGTTCATACCCTTTGTGAATCAGCATCGTCACATCCCCACCATCATCGACAACCAATTCCGGTCCTTTGTCACCCGGAAATATCGTCGCTTTAAGTGTCAGCTCCCAATACTCCTCGAGGGTCTCGCCCTTCCACGCAAAGACCGGTGTGCCCGTCACCGCAATCGCCGAGGCCGCCTGATCCTGGGTGGGAAAGATGTTGCAGGACGCCCAGCGGACCGAGGCGCCAAGTGCTACCAGGGTCTCGATCAGCACCGCCGTTTGAATCGTCATGTGCAACGAACCCGTGACACGCACCCCTTTCAGGGGCTTCTGTTTCGCATACTTCTGACGCACCGACATCAATCCGGGCATTTCATGCTCGGCGACCGCGATTTCCTTGCGACCCCACTCGGCAAGTGTCAGGTCGCGGACAATGTAGTCTTTGCCAGCGGGTGTATTGGCAGCAAAGGCACCCATATTGGGCATCGTCGCCGCAATGTCTGCGAGTGCGGCCGCTTTTAGTGTGGAGAGCTTTTTAGCTTTGGACATGTCGATCAATAGTTCGGAATTTTAAAACGCTTTTGGGGATGGCATTGGCTGCAACGGCTCATTTCACCGCTCTCTGCAGAGCCTTCACCTTGTTGATGTTTTCCCACGTGAGATCCGCATCTTCCTTGCCAAAATGACCGTAATTCGTGGTCTTGGAATAGATCGGCCGAAGCAGATTCAACTGCTTGACGATATCCGCAGGTTTGAAGCTGAAGACGTCCTCGACCGCCGACGTGATCGCCTCGTCGGTCAGTCCTTCGCGGGCTGTGCCAAGCGTATTCACGAATACACTGACCGGCTCGGGATAGCCAATGGCGTATGCAAATTGTATCTCCGCGCGACTCGCCAATCCCGCCGCCACGATGTTCTTGGCGACGTAGCGCCCCATGTACGCTGCGGAACGATCCACCTTCGAAGGATCTTTCCCGGAGAACGCGCCGCCGCCATGTCGCCCATAACCGCCGTAAGTATCCACGATGATCTTGCGGCCCGTTAACCCCGTGTCGCCTTGCGGCCCGCCCACCACGAAACGACCGGTCGGATTGATCAAAAAGAGCGTGTCAGGCGTCAGCAAATCCTTCGGCAACACCTTCTTTACCACTTCCTCAATGCAGAACTCTTCGATGGCACGGTGTTCCACATCGGCCGTGTGCTGGGTCGAAATAACCACGTTGGATATCGCCACCGGCACATTATTTTCGTAGACCACCGATACCTGAGATTTCGCATCCGGTCGCAGCCAGTGCACCTTGCCGCTCTTGCGAATCTGCGTCAGACGCCGTCCCAGGTGATGTGCAAACATAATGGGGGCCGGCATCAATTCGGTCGTTTCATCGGTCGCATAACCAAACATCAAGCCCTGGTCACCAGCACCTTGCTCCGCCTTCTTCTTGCCCTTCGCCCCTTTCGCATCCACCCCCTGCGCAATGTCCGGCGATTGCTGCGTCACATACACGTTCACAAACACCTTGTCCGCGTGAAACACATCGTCGTCATTCACGTAACCAATCTCGCGAATCGCATCCCGAGCGATCTTCGCAAAATCCAGCTTGGCTTTGGTGGTGATCTCTCCACCCACCACCACCACATTCGATTTGGCATACGTCTCACACGCCACTCGGCTGTGCTTGTCCTGACTTAAACACGCGTCCAAGACCGCGTCAGAGATGGTGTCGCACACTTTATCCGGATGACCTTCGCCAACGGACTCGGAAGAGAAAATGAATCGGCTCATGAACGAATACTCACAGGTTAGATTTTACAAGGGCAAGCACGTATTGACGTATCTTGATTAGACGATACGTATCTTCTGGAGGTAGGTCAACCTTGATTTTTGGCCTCGCTTTCAGTAGGGCGCACCTCGGGATTATCGGGGCCGCATTGGATGCTGGGGCGAGCGGCAGAGGGCTGCTGCAGTCCAAGTCCATCGGGTCGTGCGACTGCAATGACGGTGCCTTTGGAGCGCCGTGGCCCTTCACCGCTTTCGGGGAATTGCAGAGACGACCGACCGAAACAAGACTCACCAAGTCGCAATGGAATCCGCCTCGAACACTTTTCTAACCAGTGCCTCGTAGTCCGGTTCGGGGGCCGTCAGATCAACCACGACGACTTCAGAGTTCGGTTGCGATTGTTGGACCCGAAGAAGTCGATCGACCAATTCGTCCTTCGGCCCGGTCAGAATATGAAGTTGTTTTGGCATGAGACTCAGCAAGAAACGCCTCTCTAGAAGCGAAGTACATACTGGCTTTGGGCAGCCACCGATCCCAGGACATCGTCAGTAATGGGTTCAAACGGCATGGTTGCCTCGCCCAACTCGGACAAATAGGGAGATCCTGCCTCCACGAGAATTGGGTGTTTCGGATCCCTCAAGATGGGTAGATACCGTGTGTAATCATCATCATGTACCAGGTCATCGACCCATTCTCCCAAGGCCAGTATCGCGGCCCCTCGCAAATAGACAGTGATATTAGCCTTCTTCCAGGCACTGATACCCGCCGCCATTCGAATAGCCTCAGCCGCTCGATGACTTACCCGGGGATCACTGGTCACGATGAATAACGCGTTGGGATTCATCCATTATCCGTTGAAGCTAACAAATCGTTCGGTGCCAGCGACCAAGTCGCTGACAACTGTTAAACCCGCAAAAGCAGCCAAATCGGAGACCGGGATGCCACGTTGCTGAGCACCGTAGGCGCAGGCATAAAGTTTGAGACCTTGGGTCCGCAATGCTTGCAACTCGAGATCCCCTACCCCAGCCACCGCGTCATCAATGCAGTACAGATAAACATCGCAGCCAGACGCCAATCCCGCCTTCGCAAACCGCACCCCATGACCAAAGGCTGGCAACGTCGGTTCGGCAGAAATCAGAATACCCAGTTTCCTTCGATGAAGCTCCACGTCCCCAAACCCAATCATCCGCGCCTCTCGAAGTCAAACCAGGGAGTCCATTTCATCCATTTTCAAGCCAACCACCTGCGGACATTCACGAAGTCCACGAATTCCGGTTGCCACCATTCGCTGCCCACGTAGCCTAGGCCTCTGTTGGGCAGTTGCTCATGTGCTGAACCGGAATGGTCAGCCTTAAGAGGCATCGCTCCCAATGGATCCCTTCCATATTGGGTCCGATGCCGCTACTACGACAGTGCCAAGTCTCGATGAAATCAAAGAAACCGAACTCGCCAATCGTACCGTCAGCCTCCAGATCTAGATCGACGGAAACAGCCAAGAAGTCGCGCACCAAAAAAACCGCGTCGGCACCGGACCCGGCTACAAAAGTTTCCCCACCGAGTCCCACATCCGAACCCACGGGAAGCCCCAAACCGGATCTAAAGCCCAAAACTCAACGGTTGCCGGGAGCGAGCCAAAGCCGTCCCTCATCGCGCTCACGAGTCGCGAATCCAATGTCATCCCGCGCTCCCGAACCGGTGGCGTCGATGATGGTGCCACCCCTTCCCGAGGCCAAATTGGCGCCTCAGCCATCGGTTGCGACGCCAACGCCTGCCACTGGACCGAACGAACCGGCGCGCTCGTCCCCGTTGCTGTTCATCACCAAACCCGACGCGCCATCATCGCCAACCACCTCGTCCAGACCTACCTCCCCCGTCCAACCGTCCGGTCCACCATCCGCCACTCGCACTTCCGAACCGGCACCAACCCCCATTCAGGTGCCGTCCATTCTCTTAACGGACGACCGAGGTCACCACCGCCTCCCTGACTTCAACTCCGCCACGGTTCTAACCCCAGCCCAACCGCTGCCGACCATGCCGGCGATTCTTTTCTCTGGCGATCGAGTTCTGGACACGGTCCTGCCGCTTGAAACCCCTCCCGGCATCCTCCCTTCGGATCCCTCGACCCCAGCCCTCTGGCTGGGAGCCTTGGATCCGCATTCGCTATGCGCTCAATGGGAAATCCCCAATAAACAGCGGGACGCACTCGCGTCCGAAGCGCCGGGTGGCGCACTCCAGCTACGCGTCCTCACGGATCTCCCAACGTCGCTATGTGTTTCCACGGAAACACTCGACCCCAGCATGCAGACAGCCTTCGTGTCTGTGCCGGTAGCCGACACGCCTTACCGCGCCGAACTCGGCATCCGAAGTCGAGAGGGCCATTGGAGCGTCCTCGCTGCGTCCACTCCTACCGTCACTCACGCTGAAACGACGGCACTCGATACCAGCTATCACGAGGCAAGGTGGTTTTCCCCGGAACGACGCCCCTCCGCTCCGGTATCGGAAACGATCGCGGTGATCAATCCCAGCGACGGCATCCAGGAATTCTCGACCGAATGGACCAACCAGCCCAGCGTCCAGCCCACCCTTCCAACGGATCCACCGAGTATCGCCAACGCTCGACGATTGATCCGATCATCGGTCGGGGATACGTGGACGGAGTCCACATCGTCCCATTCGCTGTCGCGCTCAAGCTCGCTGGAAGAATGGGCCGAGGAAAACGCCATCCGGGACAATGCGTTCAGTGCCAATCCAACCAGTTCGATTCCTTCCTCGGAAGCCCTCCTGAAACCGCTAGAAGCTCTCGACCAAGCTTTCGCAGATTCTCCGACCAGCCGTTCCGACCAACCGCCTTCACCCGGGCGGAAATTCTGGTTCAAAATCAATGCCGAGGTGACTCTCTATGGCAGTACCGAACCAAACGCGACGGTGTTCATCGGTTCTCAAAAAGTGACTCTGCGTCCCGATGGTACCTTCACGTTTCGATTCGCTCTTCCCAACGGCACCTTTCCACTGCCCGTTGTCGCTATCGCCGCCGATGGCTCCGATGGCCGCGCTGCCACCGTCACGTTGAGCCGTCAAACCGAATTCTCGGGAGAGGTGGGAGTTCACCCTCAGGACAGCACGTTGCGCCCGCCGCTGCCTCAGAATGCCGTCTGATCCTTTCCCGTCGCCGGAATCCCATCGAGTGCATCACATCGCTCAACTCGATCATGCCCACGTCTGGCATCCGTTCACCCAGATGCGGGATTGGTTGCAACAAGAACCCATCGTGCTCACGCACGGCAGCGGCTCGGTCCTTCGAGACAGCGGAGGCCGACGCTATCTCGATGCCAATTCCAGTATTTGGACCAATCTACATGGCCATGCGCACCCCGTTCTCAATGCTGCGGTGCGCCGTCAGTTGTCGAAAGTGTCGCACGTGTCCGCACTGGGTTTTGCTAACGAACCCGCCAGCATGCTCTCGGCCAAGCTTGTCGATCTGGCCGAATCGGGACTCTCTCAGTCGCTCTACCCACCCAAACCCAAAACCCGCCCCGCCTTTCGAAACCCATCCCTCAGACGCGTTTTTTTCTCCGATAACGGCTCTACCGCCATAGAAGTTGCCCTCAAAATGGCCTACGAGGTCACTCGCCGCAAGCGTGGCCCCAAGCCCCCACCCCGCTTCCTCGCCCTTCAAGGAGCCTATCACGGCGACACCATTGGCGCCGTCAGCCTCGGCCACATCGATCGCTTTCATCGCGCCTACCAAGGCCTCCTATTCCGCAGCGATCCTGTCATGTCGCCCTATTGCTATCGGTGCCCATTCAACCGCGCCAAACCCGAACGCGCCGACGCCCGGAGTTACCGCAAGTGCCACTGGGAATGTACCGATCGGGTCGAAAAAAAGGTCGCCGCCGCGGCTCGCCGTGGCAATCCCTATGCCGCCTTTGCCTTCGAACCATTGATCCAAGGGGCCGCCGGCATGATCGCCCATCCCGAAGGTTGGCTTCGACGTGTCGCGGAAATTGTCCGGGCGCACGGAACGCTGCTAATCGCTGATGAGGTCATGACCGGCTTTGGACGCACCGGATGGCGCCAGCATGGACTCGGCGTATTTGCCTCGCATCGCGAAGGAGTACAGCCCGATTTCTTGTGTGTCGCCAAAGGTTTGACCGGCGGTTATCTGCCCATGGCGGCTACCCTGACCACGGATCCTGTCTTTGACGCTTTCTTGGGGGACTACGCTGATTTCAAGACGTTCTTCCACGGCCATAGCTACACAGCCAATCCCCTCGCCGCCGCCGTTTCTCTCGCCAGTCTGAAACTGCTCGAGTCCGAAGCGGTTTCGATCCGCCGTCGCTCACTCGAATCTCAAATGGCACAACAACTCGCCGAGTTGTGGTCACTGCCAGGAGTTGGTGATATACGCCAAGTAGGTCTCGTCGCCGGCATTGAATTGGTTCGCCACTGGCAGCAACGCACACCCTTTGATCTCGCTGAACGGGTCGGTATCCGCGTCTGCGACGCCATGGCAAAACGCGGCGTGCTCACTCGCCCCATCGGCAGCGTGATCGTGCTCATGCCACCGTATTCAACGACCTCCAAGCAGCTAAGCCAAATGATCAAAACACTTCACGATTCCATCGCGGAAGTGTGGCCAAGTCTCCGAACCTAACCCCCCGGATCTCAGCCCCCCGGACTGGTTTCACTCTATGGATTCGTCGCCCCGGGCGTTGGCACGAGGGTTCGAAATTCGGAAGGCGAACTCCCCGCCCAACCCACGGACCATGGAGCACCCCATCCCAAGCCCAAGGCACCGCCCAAACTTCGAATCCGAGCGCTCTGACCAAACTGACCAAAAATGAACAACCACCTCACTGAGCCCATCATTGTCATGAACAACAATGGTCATCAAGCGCTAAGGCCGGACAAGGAAAATGCGTTGTTTGGGCCCACGGCACAACGCTAAGCACGTGTCGACACCCGTGAAACGGTGTCTTTTTTGGGTTAGGCGGCCATCGAAGGGATGTATCAAAAACAACACCAACGCATTGCTCTGACACAACTTCAATAACGCCAAATTCTCTTAGCAAGTGCAGTGCCGACCTGGCACCATTAGCACACTTTCTCGACGCATCTCATTTCCAAAAATTCGAACTTCTTTTGATCAATCTCACCAGACCCGCCGTAAGAATTCGATAAAGTTGACATGGAAGATGCCCTCGATGTCGGCAGCCGAATAACCTCGAGCCGACAGCAATCCAGTCAATTTCTGCAAATCCGCAATGCTCTGCATGTCCATCGGCATCTGCTCGATCCCGTACCCGCCGTCCAAGTCCGTTCCAATGCCCACATGGCGAGCATTGCCCGCAATTTGACAGATATGATCGATATGATCGCAGATTCGTTCGATGCGAAGATCAAAGTCTTGAGCCTTTGACCTGTGATGCACCCAGCCGGTTACCATCATAATCGCATCAAAGGCCATGCCGATCACCGCACCCCGCTCCACCAACGCGCGAATCATGTCGTCTGAGAACTGACGATTCCAGTCCGCCAACGCTCGACAATTGTTGTGACTCGCCCACACCGGTCCTTGAAAATGTTTCAAGGCATCCCAGAAGCTTTCGTCGCAGAGGTGAGTCGCGTCCAGGATCATCCCCAATCGTTCCATCTCCTTGAGCAACTCACGTCCCCTCGGATGCAACGGCCCTGCGTCATTGGTGCCATTGGCGTAACGGCCGGGTCCGTAGTGCGCCGGTCCCACCGCACGCAACCCATACCCGTACGCCCGCTCTAAATGATTCAAGGTCACCAGGGAATCGGCACCTTCCAAACTCAGAATATAGCCAACCGGCAGTTTCGAGGCGTCCGGCCCCGCGTTCTTCCACAATGTCAAATGCGCCTCCAACTGGGTGCGATTGATGATCTGCACCATCTCCCCCGCATCTTCCATCGCTCGGTACCACGCCAATTGTCCCTGAGTCTGAGCCCACGCCTGCTCCGGACTATTCCAACCAGCCAATTTGCTGAACGGCGAAACATACCGCGCAATCTGCGTGGCGACACAAAGTCCAATGCGACCCCGACGCATTTCCGGTAGAGTGACAGTCCCGTTGGCACGATCCGGAGTATCCTTCATCCCCCATTCCCGCCAACGCACGCGCTCTAGGGACAATCGCAAATCGCGATTCCACTCCAACGCATTCATGGCAAGATCCAAGTGAACATCAAAAATAAACGGCAACGTTTCAGCACTCATGGCAGATCCAAGTATTTCTAAACCGGGCAAGACCGTGATTTTCACAGCACCCAACCCGCTAAGCCCGACAATCATCCCCAATCCCACCGACTTTGTCCAAGCATCAGGAGACCCTCCTGCTCCTGGTCTTAATCGCCGGATCACTTGGGCGCCAGGTACGCCTTTGTCCACGGTGGCGGTGCTGGAATCGTCCCTTTGTATACCGACGCCTTCCACTCCTCATCCGTCATTCGCAGAGCTCCGAACGGTTGGGTAAATTCGTAATGCGACATCACCGGGCCCGCGTACACCATCCGGTCCGGGCCATTGTCCACCGCGATAACCATCAGATTCACTAAGCCCACTGCTTCGTACAAAATTGCCCCAGGATCCCCATCCGGTTCCGACGGCCAATCGGTATGCACATCCGCCACAATCAGATCCGGGAACACGCAGTCGTGATCAGGGCCTTTTTGGGGAAATCCGCCGGGATGCGGGGGGAGAACTCCATCGCCATTATTCCCCCAATAGAACAGCGAGGGGTACCATCCATTGTACTGTCGCTCACCGTAGTACAATAACTTCTGTTCAATCGTATCCTCGAGGAAAACCACCTGATTGGCGTCGAGAGGTTGTTGGGCCAATTGCTTGCGAGCGATGCCGCCCAACGTCTTGCAGTGCGCCGCGAAGTTACGGAAGAACTTCCCCGGGATTGGATGTATGCCCGTGTACTCCATGGTATCGAGCGTTTGTGCGGCTTGAATGGCCAAGGCATTCATGGCATCGAAAAATTCCGGGCGAGGCTCGACAAACCCATAGGGATACAAGCACGTGATCGGCGGCGTCTCGCTCTGCTTCACGTAGAGCAACGTGTCATGGCGTAACTGCGCCCAGGAGCCCAATTGGGTGTTTAGCGTCTTCATCGCCCAGGCTCGTGTGCGCATGGCCTCCGGATATTCCGCACCCAATGTTGGCGTGGACAACGTCCGTAACGCCCAAAGCCATTGATCGTAGACGGTGCTCTTCCAAGATTTCTCCGTCCGTTGATCCAAAGTCAGACGCGCGGCCGCTAGGTTGTGCTGATCAGGGAATCCGTGGTCACAAATACCGGCAAATCTTGAGTGAAAACGCCGTAATAAATGTCTCCAAAACTGTGATTACCCAACCGTTCGGTGACCACAAATCCATTCGTCCGGAGCAATGCCAACTCCGGTGGAGTAATTTTCAGGGCGCTTTTCTGCAGCGCATCCCAATACAGCGCCTGGGTTGGATCCCAACTCAATCCATTCAAGTAAGCGCCTTGAATCGCAAATCGCTCAGCAAAGTCGGTTTGGCTGAAGTTCCCGAGGGCATCGAGTTGATCCTGGAAACTGGAAAGATATCCAAGAATCTCACCGCCCTCACTGGACGTGAACGTGGTTGGTTGAGTGCTCAGTCGGAAAAATCCTTGGCCGGACTGATCCTCGACCAACCCCAATGAATCGGCCGCGTCAACCGACACAGCGGCGAAACCCAGGATTGAACGAAGCCGCTGCGCGGGGGGCTTCGCCGAAGTAGACGCCCGGGGTGGTCTGGAGCACACGCTCCGGACCTATGATCAAAACCTCGTTCATATCCAGATCGAAATCCACTACAGCTCCCGCGCAGCTGCCGA
>SXSK01000029.1 GCA_005793375.1 Verrucomicrobiales bacterium
CAAGAAGCCATGCGCTTACTTTCAAGCGTGGCCATTGTGAAAAATCAGCCGAGTTCTCAATATCCCGCCTGCCTATTGTTCTTCCGCGGGTCCATCCTTCAACCAATCCGGCCAAACCACTTTTCTTGAAACTGCCCTGCAAAGCACCGCACTGGTGGGAAGAAGAATTTACTTCTGAAAGACCCAGGCACATTCTTGCGCGTTGAGACGATTTCAGATTTAAAAATCCACTTTGTGGTTGTTTTGAGTACAAAAACTCTGCGCCGAGAAAGTTTTAATAAACGGTCGCAGTATCAGATAAAAGCCTCAGGAGATCACCTCCCGGATTACCTGACCTTGGACATCCGTCAGACGTGTATCTCGTCCGCCGAATCGGAAAGTGAGGCGTTCATGATCCAACCCTAACTGGTGTAGCAACGTGGCGTGGATGTCGTGAATGTTGACTACATTTTCGACCGCACTCATTCCCATGTCATCAGTTCGCCCATAGGTCATTCCACCCTGTATTCCGCCACCGGCCAACCAGATCGTATAACCGCTGACATGATGATCCCGGCCATCTTTGCCGCCACTGTGTGGGGTGCGCCCCATCTCTCCAGCCCATATTACCAGGGTCTCGTCGAGCAGACCGCGAGCTTTCAGGTCGACGAGCAGTGCAGCGACTGGTTGGTCTGTGATGCGCGCATTTTCTTCGTGGCGTAGCTTCAGTTCTCCATGCTGATCCCAGGGGGCGTTGTTGTTGTGAGTCAAGGGGCAGGTGACCTCGACGAAACGAACACCTGCCTCAATCAGGCGCCTTGCCCGCAAACACTGAGTCGCATAAAAGCGGTCAAAGTCGTGGCTCCGGTCCACTCCATAAAGACTCCTGAGGGATGCTGGTTCACGGGACACGTCACAAAGATCAGGGATGCACAATTGCATCCGGGCCGCTGTTTCATAGTTTTCGATTGCCGCTTCCATCAAACTCGGCTCATGCAATGCCTGAGGTGAGGCTCGATTCTGTTCTTTAAGAAAGTCCAGCTTGGCGCGTTGAATCTCGATGGGGTCATTCGGCGAGATGTTGTCGACTGGGATTCCTCGAGCGCGAACGAGAGTGGCTTGATGTGTGGCGGGCAGAAAAGAGCTTGCGAAGTTCTGGAACCCTCCGTTGGGAATCCAGTCGTTGTTGAGTAGGACGTAGCCTGGGAGTTGTTCGTTTTCGGTACCCAGTCCGTAGGAAACCCAGGACCCAAGGCTAGGCCCCGCAGCCACGGATCTCCCGGTGTGCAGCAATAGCGACTGAGCGCCGTGCAATGGGCTTTCGCCCACTACCGATCGAAGGATACATAACTCGTCGGCAAGTTGTGCCACATGTGGAAAGAGGTCACTCACCCAAATTCCAGATTGACCACGCTGTCGAAACTCCCAGAGGTTTCCCAACCACTTTCTTCCGGCACTGGTTGCTTGGGACAGGGTATCCGTTCTCCATTTGGCAGCTTCGCCATGACGCCGAGCGAGTTCTGGTTTGTGGTCGAACGTATCGACATGAGAGACGCCGCCATCCATGAACAAAAATATGACGTGTTTCGCTCGAGCGATATGGTGAGTGAGCCGGCGCTGTGCTCCTTGCGCAGCCCATGGAGTAGCCAGTCCGCCGAAGGCCAAAGCACCAAACCCCATGCCGAATCGCCGAAGAAAATCGCGGCGACTTCGTGCGGGAACCTGAAATCCAGGGCATTCAGATGAAGCAAGACTGGAGTGCCGAAGTTTCCGATCAGTGGACATGGATCAATTCGTTAAGGTTTAACAGGGCGTGCGCGACACCTTGCCAGACGACCTGGCTACTCATAATGTCTGAGACAGGAACCGATTGAAGCGAAGCCGATTGCTGAATGAGTCTTCCCAGTCGTTCTGTTTCGGAAGGTTCCGCGGTTCGTCCCAATGCCTGCTCGATCATGTATTCTGCACGCTGAGTCGGTGTACCGGACGTCTCGTGCACCAGACGGCTACTCCATTCTTTGGCCATGAGATGGACGAACGGATCGTTGAGCAGTGCCAGAGCTTGGTCTGGGACTTGTGTAACATCTCGTCGGCCGGAGGTGACTTTAGGAATGGGTTGGTTAAACAACGCGAGAAACCTAGGTGGCTCCATGAACGTGATCTTGGTGTAGACACTTCTTCGTCCATTCCCATCCAGTGGGCCACAGAAGAGTCGTTTTGCAGGATCTTGAGCGCTTCTGTAAGGGTCGAAAGGGGCTCCGTAGAGGGCCGAATCCAACCGACCTGAAACAGCTAAAAGGCTATCGCGAATGGCTTCAGCATCTAAGCGCCGTGAGGGCAAATGGTGCCAGAGGCGGTTTTCGGGGTCGATGGCGCGAGCAGTATCGCTGCATTGCGCGCTCTGCCGCCATGTGGAACTGGTCACGATCAGGGTTAACAGGCGCTTCAATGACCATTCATTCTCCATGAACCACAGGGTAAGGGTGTCCAAAAGCTCTGGGTGACTTGGCTTCTCACCCAGGTGTCCAAAATCATCGGGAGTTCGAACCAATCCCTCTCCGAACAACTGATACCAGACTCGATTGACAAAAACACGTGCGGTCAATGGATTAGAATCGGAGGCCAACGCATATGCCAAGTCCAACCGACCACTGGATTTAGGGAGGAGGTCCTCTGATGAGCTTTGCGGGTTGGCCATCCTGTTGTCGATGAGGTGGCGTGCCTTCACTTTCCCAGCCACCGGAAAATCCTGCAAGAATCGGGGACAGCCCCGCGGTGCTTCTGAACCTAACTCGGTGTACGAACCACGAATCCCGATACGTTCGTTACGCGCTTCATTCCATTCCTCAGCAGAACCGACAGTTTGATCGGGTTTAATCTGCTTTTCTAGAGCTCGATAAGACTCCACTAGCTGAGCTAGGGAAGGGGAAGCGTTTATGTCGTTGGTCAGCCACTGCAGCTGAAGGGATTCGTTTAGGAGTGTGACATCCTGACTTTGACAATCGTTTCGGCTCCATCGGGCAACGGCCGCGAGGACCAAGTCAGCGAATCGAGCGGGCAAATCGTTCGTCGAACTGAAAAGCGGCAAGAATCGGTCGAGTTCATCTTGCGGACCTTTCCCGGGTGGATGTTGACATACTTTCGACGCACCAACCCAAGAACGCGGGTCAAGTGTTTCTGATTCCTTGACCCCTCCATATCCGGTTCGGGGAGGGAAGTAGTTGTTCAACGATTTGGTGACCAGTTCCAGGTAGGAACGACGCGTCACCTGGTCGATGCTCCCTTCGAGGGTGTCATAGTTGCCGGCAGTAAAGGCTTTCCACGTCGGAATGGGCACGTCCAGGAATTCCATTCGTTCTGAATGAAACGCTTGGTCAACAATCAGTGCTTTGGCCGCGAAATTTCCCGATGCCATCTGTATAGAAACAGTCGTTACGGACTGCGGATCAAATAGCGGGCTTCGAAGTGCTCCCGCCAAGCGCGGGCTGACCGCGTGCGACCATCGGCCTCGCGGTAGCAAATGCCGTAGGACCTGAGAGCCATCCTCGCGAATTACCAATTCCCCATCGTTCACGAGGCCGTGCTTCATCCCAAGACCCTCCCAACGCCAGCCCCCCTGGGCCTCGGGGCTTCCTTGTCCGAAATCGGCCGCGAGTTTCAGGTGTTGTTCATTCGCTTGGACGCGACGAGTTCGTTCCAAATTAAACTCCTCGATGCTTACAGGCTTTACAGAGCATCGCTCATAGAATGAGCCCAGACTTGCCGGCACGGAATTGGACGCTGAGTTGTTGGGTTTTGTGCTGCGAATGGCTGCGAGTAGGTTGGGTCGCGCCACCTTCCAAATGCGAGACAGCTCTTGGCGAATGAGATCTTTAGTCGTCTTCAGTTCACGAATGATCCGTTCATTTGGATCGACAACATCGACGCAGCGCACACTCCAACGTGTACTCATGAAAACCCCTGCCATCGAAAAGAAATCGCGCTGCGATACTGCGTCCAGTTTGTGATCGTGACACTGTGCGCAAGCAACCGTCGTTGCCAAAAACCCCTTACCAACGGTGTCGATGATATTGGCTATTGCTTCCTGGCTGACTCCTTCGGCGGCGGCATTGTCTCCATGTCGTCTCTCACCCAAGCGAAGAGCCATAGGACCAATCATCGATTCATTCACGGTACCGGTGGAATCGAGACGCGGTTCCACGAGGTCGCCGGCGATTTGCTCCAACACTAAACGTTTAATTGGAACGTCGGCGTTGTAAGAGCGAATCAAATAATCTCGAAACCTCCAGGCATCCTTGGCGGGAGCGTCCCACTCATATCCATGAGTGTCCGAATAATGTACGACGTCCATCCAGTGTCTTGCCCACCGTTCCCCGAAATGGGGACTTTCAAGAAGGGTTTGGACCAAACACTCAAAGGCTTGGGGTGATGTGTCCTTTACGAACTGCTTCCAAGTAGCATGTGCAGGGGGAAGCCCGGTTACTGCGAAGCTCAGTCGCCGGGCGAGGGTGGCTGCGTCTGCCTCCCGAGCGGGATTCAGTTGCTTTTCCTCCAGGCGGACTTGGATGAATCTATCGATAAAATTGCGAGCCCAAGATGGGTCCTGAGGAGTGGGGATTGCGTATGCTCGAACTGGTCGGAGACTCCACCACTGCACTCGATTGGAGTAAGTATTTTCCCAAGCTGATCCTGCGGACTCCAACTCACCGGCCACTAACCGGTAAATCAGCAGCGCCCAGCACACCAATGGCAAAAGGCCAGCTTTCATGAGTACGACGTCAGGCTATCATGGGCGGGCTGAAAAACGCAAGGAACCGGTGCCAGAGGCCCCACCCAGTGGTCAGGAATGGATGCGACAACATTCGCCCCCTCGAGAAGCGGGTCTGCAATTCGTCACTCACGCAAAATACTGGTATCGCAAGGTGCCGTCCTGATCGAACGGAAAAGGGGGAGATGGACTTCAAATCGGGTGCCTTCACCTTCGTGGCTTTCGAAAGTAATCCTGCCCTCATGGAGCTCCACGCACCGGCGTACAATGGACAAGCCGATGCCTGATCCACCAATGGCGCCAGCATTCGTCCCTCGAAAGAATCCATCGAAAACATGAAGACGATCCTCATCGGGAATACCGATTCCATGGTCCTTGATCACAAACACAGCATCGCCATCCATGCGCCAGATTTTGAGCAGAACTGGTGAACACGGCGGGGAATACTTCAAAGCATTAGAAAGCAAATTGGAGAGGATATGGCGAATCAGGCTTTCGTCACCTTGTGCTTGATCCACGGAACCCAGGACGCTGACTTCTATGGGATGGGTCGCTCGGATGGCCATGGAAGTTTCTGTGACGACTCGACGGCATAAACTTTCGAGCTGGAGTGGTGCTTGCGTGCATTGCATTCGCCCGACTTCCAAACGCCCTAGCACCAACACCTCCTCGATCAAGGATGACATGCGTTGGGACGCTTCGTGGATGGCGTCTAGATGTCCCTCTCGTTCTCGTTCACCGAGTGAGTCAAAGTAGTTCTTTAGTACTTCTGCGCTACACAGGACGATCCCCAAGGGGTTACGGAGCTCATGGGACACCATCGAGACGAAGCGGGTCTTTAGACGGTTCAATTCCTTTTCGATGGCCAGGGTTCGAAGCAGATTCTTCTCTGCCTTTTGGAGCCGTTGATTGGCGCCTTCCAACTCGGAAGTGCGTTCGCAGATCCTCCGCTCCAAGTCAGCATTGAGATCGCGAACTGTTCGCTCTGCAACTTTGAGTCGACGGATCTGACGGCGCTCATGCCCCACCCAGACTCCTCCCATTACGGCGACCGCCACTCCTACTGCCGGGAGATGTCTGGCAACGTCAGGAGTGATCCAAGGGGGTGATTTGATGACACGACATTCATCTAAGTTTCTGACGTCGATCTGAGCCTGAGGACCCTGCATGACAACAAGTATTTCGACAAAACTCAGCCCGATGACCTCAACCTCCGATCCCGTCGGCAGTTTGGTTGCTGCATCGGAGTAATCCATGACATTTACCGATAACGGTCCGTCTTCGCCACGAATCACAACCACTTCGAGGTGGCGGTCGATGAAGTTCCGCCACAGGTGTGCCTCAACCCGACCTCGGAGCAGCACTCGCCGGAAATTCAAATCATCAGTGACCAGTTTGCGGGGGGGCACTGGGATTGGAGTAGGGATATTCGTAACACCGGTTCGGTGGACAATGGAGTCTAGAAGTGTCGGGATTGCTTCGGTTTGTCCGGAAAGAGCGAGTGTTCCTTTAGCGCGGATGATTTCGCCCAGTGCATAGCTTCCAGGAGTTTGTAAAATGACTCGGAATGGTTGACCCTTCACGTAGCAATACAAACGATCTGGACGGGTTTGAATGAGGACAGTGCACTCAAAAGTTCCGTCTGGCACAGGCGCTGCAATGGAGACCTTTTCAGCCTTATTCAGGTCTGCGTCACCTCCGCAGGCCTGCCATGCAGTCATGAAAACTAGCAAAACAAAAGACCACCGAAGCGAGTTGCCCATGATGTGATGGCGTCAGTAGAGAGAACCGGGATGAGTAATTCAATAGCATTTACAATCCGTCCAGTAATGATTAGTTCTACATTGTTATAATTTTCTTCCGGCTGGCTTCGCGACGGAACTTAGATTCCATCGCCAGCTTCCGTCGTCGATGTCGCGCCTTGATTCCCGCCTCCACCTCCGCCGCGCTTCGCTCCTCTTGGAAGTACCAC
>SXSK01000289.1 GCA_005793375.1 Verrucomicrobiales bacterium
AGATCATCCACTCGCGGACGATCGGGCCGGAATCCGCTTACAACATCGACACCCTGCTGATTGATGGCAATACCGGCACGCAGTTGGATGTCCCACCGCATTCGGTGGCTCGGCCGGAACTGAAGCGGGAGAAATCGGGTCCGCTGGGATTAGCTTACACGGATAAAATTGAGCCGTGGCAGTTCGGAGGCGAAGCGTGCGTGGTCGATGTGCGGGACTTGCTCGACCAGGCACCGAAAGGAGTCAGCCCGCTAGTAAAAACGGAGCATGTGGAGCGCTTCGAGAAACAGCACCGGCAACTCCACTTCGGTGATGTGGTGCTGTTCCGCAGTGACTACTCGGACCATTACTATCGACCGCTACCCGAAGGACGCCGCTTCATCGCTGACATCCTCGACCAAAAGGCCGTGGGATACCCCAATCCCGACCCCGAATGCATGGAGTTTCTTGGCAAGCGCGGCGTCCTCACGCTGGGCACCGATAGCGCCAGCATGGGACCGTTGCCTGATCTTGCCGAACCAACTCACTATGCAGGACTAAAATTTGGCATGATCTGGACCGAAGGCGCGACCATGCTTCGCGAGTTGCCTTCGACCGGTGCGTTCTACTGCCTGCTTGCTCCGAAGCACGAAGGTGGACCTTACAGCGAAGGGCGGGCCTTCTCGATTGTCGGCGGGAGTTTGCCGCAACGACTGATCGAATCGTGTCGGCAAAAGCGAGCTATTGATCTCTCGCCCACACTGTCCCCGAAACTGCCTTTGTCGTCGCCGGGCATCGATACCGGCAATCATCGACAAGTCTATCTAAAGATGGATTTTCTCTACGCCTATTATCTCGACATGTGGCACCACGGGCATCTGATGGACGCCATGGCCGGGACGCATCTGGTCCCGCCAGCGTATGCGCTTCCGGCGAACGCCAAACCACGTCGGTACTCGCCGGAAACACGCGAGTGGCTCAAAGAGTATGAAAAAAAATATGGCCGACGGCGTTCGAGCACGCTGACAACAGATAAAATTCCCATTGAATGGACCTGCGGAGAGGCGCGAGTCATCGATGTCCAATCGCTGGTGGGCTCCACCAAACCGGCAAATTGGCCCGCCTCACCGGAGATCACTGTCGAGCATGTGCGATCCTACGAACGAACAGCGAGCGCCCTGAGATCTGGCGATGTCGTTATTTTCCGCACCGGATACAACGATCGTCACCTCCTGCCACCGCTGGACAACCCTGGGATGTGGCTGAATCCGCTGCGTGGCAAAGCCGAAGGCTGGCCTGCGCCTGGTCCCGACGTGATTGTTTATCTTAAGGAAAGAGGGATCCGCTGCGTGGCAAGCGATGCGCCGGACCTCGGTGGCGTCGATCCGCGTAGGGCCTTAATGACCTACTGGGCGCTCGGAAGTCGTGAAATGGTCGGCGTCGAGTTTCTGGTCAACGTCGACAAAATTCCCGAGTCAGGCGGCTACTTTCTCTTTGCGGCCGTCAAAATCCGCAACTGCCATGGCGGGCCCGGGCGCGCGATCGTGTTTTATTGAGGGTCTGCTCATGGTGCTTAATGACACGGATTCATCCTTTCCATAACCTTCCTGCACTCCATGAATGCCAATGTCGGCCTGCCAAAGACGCTGTTCACCGCGGTTCAAATTCTCGATTGCACCGGCTCTGAGCCGTACTCGGGAGAGGTCCTTATGGACGGGAACCGTATCGCCGAGGTGGTGCGTTCTCCGGCGCAAGCAACGCGTCATCACGCTACAGTGGTCGATGGGCGCGGCGCCACCTTGATGCCAGGGTTGATCGAGTCTCACGCTCACCTGAGCATTGATAACGCTGACGACCTAGTGAAGATCGGCATGGTTCCGCCCGAAGAGACCACACTCATCGCGGTCCGAAATGCGAAGCTCTACCTCGACTGTGGCATCACCAGTTGTATTAGTGCCGCCTCAGCCAAACCACGAACCGACGTGGTCATCCGCAATGCCATCCGAAAAGGGGAGATCCCCGGACCACGTCTTCTTGCGGCCAGCCCGTGGCTTACTGTGACAGGAGGACTCGGCGACATGCGCATGCAGCACATGCCGGACATGTCCTCGATGGCGATCACTCTGGATGGACCAGAACAGTTTCGACGGGTGACACGGGAGCTCATTCGCGAAGGTGTGGACATCATCAAGCTAGTCATCTCCGGCGACACCTTTGTTCCCCACGCACCGTCTCACAGCACCGTAATGAGCGAGGCTGAGGTAGCCGCTGCCGCCGAAGTTGTGCAGGCGCACGGGAAGCGGATGAGCGCGCATGCACGAAGCGCTGGCTCAGTCAAACTTGCCGTGAAATATGGAGTCAAAGTGATTTATCACGCTAACTTTTCCGATGAAGAATCGCTCGATTTGCTGGAGGCCAACAAAGACTGGGTTTTTGTGAGTCCAAACCTTGGCTTCACAGCTACCGCCGCCTTCAACGGTTCGAAATGGTTCACGGAACAACAGGTTCAGGAATTCGGATTCCGCGAAGAACTGGCCGGGGCGGCTCGAGGGCTGAAAGAATTGAAGAAGCGTGGCATTCGAATCCTGGGAGGCGGTGATTATGGATTCTTCGTGACGCCGCACGGCGAAAACGCGCGCGACTTGGAACATCTGATCCGCTATTGCGATTTCACCCCGATGGAAGCACTGCTAAGCATGACCAAGCACGGCGGTGCCGCCATGGATCTGCCGAACGAATTGGGACAGATTCAGCCCGGCTTCCTGGCCGACCTACTACTCGTCGCTGGCAGTCCATTGGCCGATCCGAGCATTTTGCTCGACCGGAACAAGCTGTTGGCCGTGGTCAAGAATGGGGAATTTCATCGCCGATTGGTCTGACTCAGCAATTCCGCTCACCAAAATATGAACTCGAATGACGCGAAGCTCGCCGCCGACTGGCTCTGGCGCGCCTGGAATGAGGAACGCCGTATCGACAACATCCCGGAGGCATTTCGACCAACGAACCGGGCGGAAGCTTACGCCGTGCAGGGTCAACTAGCCGATCGGTCGGGTCAAAGAACGGTCGGGTGGAAGATCGCGGCGACGAGCCGGGCAGGACAGGCACATCTGCGGGTTGACGGCCCGCTCGCCGGACGATTACTCGCCGATCGAGTCCATCACAACGGGGCGTCGATTCGGCTCGGAAACAACGGTATGCGGGTCGCAGAGGCTGAATTCGCCTTTCGGCTTCTGCGCGACCTACCTCCGAGGCATGAGCCCTATGAATTCAACGAGGTGATAGCGGCGATCGACACGATCCATCCGGCGATTGAAATACCGGATTCTCGTTTCCACGACTTTTGTGTCGTCGGCGACGCTCAACTCATTGCCGACGACGCTTGTGCATTCCAGTTTGTTTTGGGCGAACCGGTGAGCGATTGGAGGCACCTCGACCTCGCCGCGCACAGCGTCCGAGTTCAACTCAATGGGAATCCAATTCGCGAGGGGAATGGGGCCAACGTCCTGGGCGATCCCCGACTCGCGATGCAATGGATCGCAAACGAACTGCGAATCCACGGTCCCGGCTTGAGGTCAGGTGACATAGTTACCACGGGGACTTCCGTCGTTCCGATCGCGATAGAGCCTGGCAGCCGAGTTTTCGCCGACTTCGGTTGCCTGGGCACGGTGACGACGTCTTTGGTATAAAAGAAATCGGCATGGGGCGAATCAACTAAGGGCGAGTCGCCAATCCCCATCGCCGAAGCGGTGCAACTCCAACCCCATGCAATCCATCCATGATAAGTTGGGGTCGAGTCTGTAGCCTACGGTTTGGGGCAACGAGATCAACAATTCCGACGGTTGCATCCCGACCAATCCATCAGTATAAAGCCCGCGGACCGTTGATTTCCTGACTGATTCAGATCCATGTTTGGCAAACCAAAAAATACAGAGGCAAACCGTTATTACCTTCTGCCTGGGCAAGGTCGTGGGGCTCGTCGGAAGCATCGCCAACAACTGGTGGCAGCCCTAATTGTCGGAATCACCATCTCGGCGCTGCTCGGCACCGCAATGTGGTTTATAAACAACCCCCGGTAACAACAGTCGGCAAGTCTCTCGCAAGCGAGGTTCCGTATCCTTTTACAGACCGAGTTTCCTTCACGAGCTCCCAGCAGCAGGGTTGCTGGCTTCCGCGCCCTTCAATTGCAGCCAAACATTGGCCGCTAGGATCAAACCGCCTCCCGCCACCAGATTCCAACTCAAGACCTCGTTGGGGTACGGCAAACCGGTCATCCGAGCGATCCAACCGGGAAACACCAGACAAACCAAGCTCGTGAATACCGGCTCGGTGCAATAGAGCAATCCAGCTTCCGTCGCTGGCAACTCCCGTTGCCAACGGTTCATCAATAGGAACGACACCAAAGTGCATCCGAAAATCAGAATCGCGATCAGTCCCAATGCCGATGTTGTCCCAAACAGCCTCACAATGTCACCCGCCCTCGGTGCTGTGAGAAACGCCAGAGGCACGCTGGAAATCCCCATCACGCCAAACATCACCCCACTCCAACGTAGCGTGTGGTTGCCGGCAAATCGTGGATCTTCGACCCAGAAGATCTGAGCGGCAAAGAACACCGAGCTCAATAAAGTTTCCCATTCACCGCGCCCCAGTCTCAAGTCGTTCCAGCTCAGTCTCACAAGGACCGCGGCTCCTACGACCGCCAAGGTACAGGACACCCAGACTGCACTCGACGGCAACCGCCGCCGCTTAATTGCCAGCCAAATTGGGATCAACACACAGTAACCCTGGGTCAAAAAGGCCGAAGTCGAACCCTGGGTATAGGCGAGACCGTCCAATTGCAACAACAGGCCCAGGCTGCCAAATCCTCCCACGATCAAACCTTGCATCCATTCAAGCCGGGTGATTTGTGTCACCCCCCTGCCGAGAATGATCCCCACCACCAACGTCGAGATCCCAAAACGCCACATCATGCACACCGCCGAGGCAAAAATCGAACTTCCGTCGGGGACACGCTCCTTAGCCAGCAGTTGGAGTGCTTTCATGACGGGAAAGCTGAAGGCCCAAAAGGCACAACAAAGGACCAGAATACGCGCGGCGAGCGCGCGATAAGGATAAGGAACCGAGGCCATCGAGCCCCCTAGTCAGGCGAACTTACAACCTGACGCCAAGTCAAATCGACTCCCATCTGATGTGGCAGTTAACGGTTGGCGCTACGGTTCGTGGTGGACTGCCACCATCCCCACCAGCGTCCCACCTGCCACAAAAGCACCAGTGCTAGAGCAGCCCCACTGGTGTCTATGCCCACATCCCGCAGCGATCCTTCTCGACTCGCGACAAATGACTGATGCCACTCATCGCTGAGGGCATAAAGAAACGAGAAGCCTAATGCATACCACGCCTCAGTTCGCGACCATTGCCTTGGGGATTTCCATTGAGGACGATACAATGCCCGCCAAAAGAGCAGGCACAGCGCCCCATATTCTCCCATGTGGCCGCCTTTACGCACGACCATCTGTACCGCGGCAATGGTTTCCTCTCGGACATCAGGGTCAAACCAACGAAGTATTGGACCGATGATCCGGGAGGTCTGCCGCGAGGATAAAGCGTCGGTAGAACCCCAGAAAATGAGGCTCATCCAAAGAATCGGCGGCAACCAGTAACGAAAGAAGTCTCGGGTTCGAAACACGACCGCCCAAACAAACAAACTCGAGGCCCACCTGGCAATGCAAAAGCCACGATCGTGAAATGGCAACTACCCTCTCACCTTAACTCAATCGTTGATCCCCTGCTTCTTGCCGTCATCGCCCGTCCAACTAATTTCATTGTGCGGGAGATTGTCGTTGTTCCAGCGGCGACGAAACGGAGCGTCTTTCGCAGGATTCACCACTTCTCTGCGAAAGGCGGTTTCCGCATGGCCGTCACAGAACATCAGGTTGGTCTTTTTCTGATGCCGTTGTGCCGGCCATTGGTCGGACTCTTTGGGGTCGATGTTTCCGTCCCAAGACCGATCCGATTTGCTGTCCGCCAACATGATCATGTCCGAGGGCGCCACCACCCGACTTTCAGGCATCTCTGGCTGCGTTGAACCGTTGATGTCTCCGCCCAAGCCCAACTGAGTTCGAATATCCTGAGTGACGGGGCCGATGCCCCAATCGTTGTAACCGTAGCTAAAACCTGTGCCGGCACCACTCGCCGCAATGAAATCCAATTTTCCATTCAACGACTTGTTGTAGTTCGTATCCCACGAGAACTCCGGTTTGTTGGAAGGACAGAAAAACGCGGCGCGATTGGTACCCATCTGGGAAAGGAGGCGAAGCGGCCAGACATAGTAAAACTCTGGGACCTTGATGGTTCCAGGGTACTTCTGGAATTCATGCACATACATCGCCGTGCCAAGCCCGATTTGGCGCAGGTTATTCATGCACTTGATGCTTTGAGCTTTCCCCTTCGCTTTGGCCAATGCCGGCAGGAGCATCCCTGCCAGGATGGCAATGATCGCAATCACGACGAGGAGCTCGATCAAAGTAAATGCCGACGATCGGGATATCGCCTGCAGGCGAGAGTGTTTCTTCATAAAGACGGTGGATCGCGTGCTCAACGCGGTTTTGAGTATAATGGAGCAACACCAACGTGCATGGCTTGCCCCCACTTCTCAATGCTGGGGAGGCACAGATGATTATTCAAGATACAACAGGCGTTAACGGCCCAACCGACCAGCCTCCTCACTGTTCAGCTCTTCTGATAAGAGTTGGCACGAACCCACAATACTAAGAGCGCTATCCGACCAACTCGCGCATCGGTGGACACCCCTGATCCACCAGGAATTGTGGGCGGCCTGTCAAATCCTCCAAGGTCACTTTGCTCACATCGATCCCCAGGGTTTGGTACATCGTCGCGAAGACCTCACCAAAGGTTACCGGTCGTTCCGTAGCTTCGCCCCCTAATCGGTCCGTGGCCCCGATCACCTGCCCATGCCGCATTCCACCGCCCGCCAGCAAGGCACAACTCACCCGCGGCCAATGATCTCGTCCCGCATCCTTGTTGATGGTCGGCGTGCGTCCAAATTCACCCCAGACCACGACACTCACGTCGCGGTCGAGCCCGCGCTCATGGAGATCGGTGATCAGGGCACTCAAGCCTTGATCCAGCAACGGTAAATCTTGACGCAATGCGCCAAAATTATCGCCATGATGGTCCCATCGGCTGAACGCCAACGTCACGCATCGCGCACCGGCTTCCACCAAGCGGCGAGCTATCAGAAAGTGCTCCATGAGCTTCGGCCCGCCATCGTCGCGATTCTTTGGATCGCCTTTCCCGTAACGTTCCACCAAACGCGAGTCCTCCTGTTTTAGGTCCATGGCATCCGCCAATTTGCTGGAGGTCAGTATCCCGAACGCCTGTTGTGTAAAGGCATCTAACCCAGACATCATGCCGCTGGTGTCCACCTCGCGGCGAAACTGATCCAGACTTGAAAACAAGGTCCGCCGATCCGCCAACCGATCGAGTGTGATTCCTTTTAACAACGTATCCTCGCATCCTCCGCCTTTATTTGGCTGAAACGGAGCGTGACCGACTCCTAAGAAACCGGGCCTGCCGTTATCCGACCAGGGGGTATGCCCCATGGCGGGAGCTAACCCCACGAAAGGTGGCACTGCCGGATCCACCGCTCCTTCCATCTTCGACAAAAGCGATCCCAGGCAAGGCCAACCGCCAGCCGGCTGGTTCTTGGTGTCACGTCCCGTGAGACATTGCGCCGCATAATGATCGCCATTGCAGCCAACTATGGACCGGATAATTGAACATTTATCCATCAAACGGGCCATCTTTGGCAGATGCTCGGAGATCTGGATTCCCGGCACCGAAGTCGCGATCGGCTTGAATTCACCGCGAACTTCCGAGGGCGCCTCCATCTTCAAATCAAACATGTCCTGGTGGGAGGGTCCGCCAGGCAGGAAAATCATGATGATAGCCTTGTGCCGCAAGGCCTTATTGTGGACGCCGCTTTGCGATTCCGCCCGCAACAGGTTCGGAAGAGCCAACCCACCCATGCCTAAGGAGCCGATCCGCAGAAAGTTGCGGCGCGACACCCCATCACAGAACCCGCTCTGAGACGATC
Organism: Verrucomicrobiales bacterium; assembly: GCA_005793375.1. Classification (GTDB taxonomy): domain Bacteria; phylum Verrucomicrobiota; class Verrucomicrobiia; order Limisphaerales; family UBA9464; genus SXSK01. Next base: position 8,093 of record SXSK01000289.1, read on the forward strand.
CTGGCCCTAGTATGGTGAGCATGGACCGACAATACCACGAGACTTGCAATCACGACAAGGGCAAATACCGGCCAATTGTTCATCTTGTTTTGAGTCGAATCGAGTCGACGAGACTGAAGTTTTCAGTGCCAATTTCTGGACTATTGACACCCGTTGAAGCACTGAATGGCCCAAGTTAAAAGTTCCACCCAATGCGACATCCCGCTTCACTTCCGCGCATGAGACCCTCGATCTTATCGTCCCTCGTGATGGCATTGTGTTGCCGCATCGTTCTCGCCTTCGGCGCCGAGGACAAACCTTCCCCGTTACCTTCAGGACCCGAATCCGATGGCCCGTTTCGAAAGTTAATCCTCGACAGCGATCACGATTCGAATGCCGACGGACGCATCGAGGATACCTTGGTGGACGTCATGGAGATAGGAGTCGCCAAGGACGGCCAGGTGTTTTTGGCTGAACGCGCTGGCACAGTCAAAGTCCTCAAACCCGGAACTGTCCACGCCGAACCTATCGGGTCCATTGAGGTGTTCACTGGATTGGAGGACGGGCTCCTGGGATTGGCTTTGGATCCCAAATTTGGCGAGAATCGTTGGATCTACCTGTTCTACAGCGATCCGAACACACAGACCAACACCGCCGGCCTTAAGTCCGGTGAAAACCGAATCGCCCGATTCACATTGAAGAACGGGAAACTGGACCGTTCTTCTGAAAAAATCCTGACGCGCATCACGACGCAACGGGATGATTGTTGCCATTCTGGCGGCTCTCTTGCATTCGACGGCAGCGGCAACCTGTATGCGTCCACCGGGGACAACACCCATCCGTTTGGAGATTCCGGCAGCTACGCACCCATCGACGAACGAGACGGCCGCCATGCCTTCAACGCACTGAAATCAGCAGCGAATGCCAATGATTTGCGAGGCAAAATTCTGCGCATCACACCAAAACGATCCGGGAAAGCCGCTATTCCTAAAGGAAACCTGTTCCCATCCGATTCGTCGAACACCCGGCCCGAGATCTATGTGATGGGCTGTCGCAATCCGTTTCGAATCTCGGTCGATTCCAAGGCGGGAATACTTTACTGGGGTGAAGTCGGTCCCGATGCCGGAGGCGCCAATCTGAATCGGGGGCCCGCGGGCTTCGACGAAATCAACCAAGCCAAGGCCGCTGGCAACTTTGGCTGGCCCATGTTCGCCGGTGACAATAGACCCTATTGGAATTGGGATTTTGCCACCGGCAAAACCAACTTTCTGTATGACCCGGTGCAGCCTCATAACAACTCCCGTTACAACACTGGCCCACAGATCATTCCACCGCCCCAACCCGCGTTCATTTGGTATCCAGGTGGTCAATCGGCTCGTTTCCCGGTGGTCAATGGACCCGGCGGCCGCACGGCCATGGCCGGCCCAGTCTATTACTTCAACCCCAAACTTTCATCACCCCATAAATTGCCAGTCGAGTTCCATCACACCCTTTTCATCTACGAATGGTCCCGAAACTGGATTATCGCCGTGCATCTCGACGAGCAAAACCAGATCGCCAAGAAATCCGATGGCTCCCTCTGGATGGAACGGTTTTGCCCCAAAATGAGCTTTCGCAGGCCTATGGACCTGGAGTTGGGCCCGGATGGTTGTCTCTACTTACTAGAGAACGGCACCGGTTGGCAGGGGAACAAGGACACCCAGCTCGTGCGAATTGAATACCACGGCAAGAAATGAATGCCACCTCTTCAACTCCTCGTCGAACCTCAACGAGAACCAGCATCGATCGACCGCTCCTTATGGCCCAATTTTCTCCAACCACCCGAGCGCTGCGACGCGTGCTCACCTCCTTGATCGGCGCTCAGGCCATTGCCAGCGTGCTATTCTCGGGGTCGGCGCTCGCCAGCGACAACTCTGCGAGGCTCTTGAGCTTCAATCGCGATATCCGGCCCATCCTATCAGACAATTGTTTCGCCTGTCATGGATTCGACGGCAAGAAACGCAAAGCAAACCTGCGGCTCGACACCGCCGAGGATGCGTTCAAGCCCAATAAAGACGGCCGCACCGCAATCAAAGCCGGCGACCCCAACCAGAGCGAAATCTGGAAGCGACTCACGACGTCCGATCCTGACGAGCTCATGCCGCCTCAGGAATCTCACAAGACACTGACGGACAATCAAAAGGCCACAATCAAACGCTGGATTGAACAGGGCGCATCCTATCAACGTCATTGGTCCTTCGAACCTCCCGTTAAGGCAACCGTCCCTAAGCCCAAATACCCACAGTCGCGTCTCGATAATTCAATCGATGGGTTCATCGTTTCCCGACTCGAACAGGTAGGTCTGAGTCCCTCTCCGGAAGCGGATCGAGAAACACTCATTCGCCGACTTTCATTCGACATTCGAGGCTTGCCTCCCACCACTCTGGAAGTCGATCGATACCTCGCCGACCGTGCTCCAGGTGCTTACGAACGGTTGGTAGAACGTCTCTTGGATTCCCCGGCTTTTGGGGAACAGATGGCCCGCCATTGGCTGGATGTCGCTCGCTACGCGGACACCCACGGATTACATCTCGATAACGAACGCCAGATGTGGGCCTATCGCGATTGGGTGGTCAGCGCCTTTAACCGGAATCTGCCCTTCGACCAGTTCACTATCGAACAACTCGCCGGTGATCAACTCCCCAACCCCTCCGCGGACCAACTCATCGCCACAGGGTTCAGCCGATGCAATGTGACGACTGGAGAGGGCGGTGCCATCGATGCCGAGTTTATCTACCGCTACGCCGTCGAACGTACCACAACGATGGCCCAAACTTGGCTCGGTCTGACGGCCGGGTGCGCGGTGTGCCATGACCACAAATTCGACCCGATTTCTCAAAAGGAGTTCTACTCCATGTACGCCTTCTTCCATAGTGCCGCCGACCCGGCCATGGATGGAAACGCGCTGCGCACCCCACCAACTCTACAACTCAAGAGTACTGAGGAGGAACTCCGCCTTCAGGTTTTGGACGATGCCATTCGCGAAGCGGAACGTCGTGTAACGGACCACACCGCCAATGTCGCTTACACCGATCCGGCTTCGATTGACCCGCCTCCCCCGGCCCAAACGACCGACTCCATCTGGGCCGATGACGAAGTCCCAACCGGATGGAAGATCAGCGCGAGTCCCGGCGCCGCGACACAGTTTGTGACGGCCGAGACGGGTAAAGTTGCCAGTGGGAAACGGGCAATTAAGCGCCAGGATAAAGGCTTGGCACAGGATGTGGCCGAAGGGGGGCCCGCCTTAGAAGTTCCGCCCGGAGCACGCCTGTTCGCTCAGGTTTATCTAGACCCAACCGACTTGCCGAAAACCATCATGCTTCAATACAAAACCGGCGACTGGAAGCACCGCGCTGTGTGGGGCGATTATTCCGGCATCGATTGGGGCGCCAAAGGGACCACGGAAAGGGTGCACTTGGGTGAATTGCCCAAGGCCGACCAATGGGTAACTCTGGAGATCGATGCCAGCCGATTGGGCCTTAAGGAAGGCGACAAGATCACCGGTTTCGCCATGACCCAATTCGGGGGTACTGTTTACTGGGATCGACTTGGCATCTCCGGAAAAATCGATCCAGTCAACGATCCGACTCGATCGTTTAAGGCATGGATCGCCCGCAACGATGGCAAAGAGATCAAGGAACTGCCTGAAGATATCCGCAAGATCTTCAAGGATGCCCCAGGTGAAAAACGCACTGCAGAGCAAACGACACGCTTGCGGAACCACTTCATCGCGCGGGTCTGCGCGGATCTGCGCCCGGCATTTGAGCCTCTCCACACTGTGGTCAATGAGGCGCGTAAGAGACGAAATGACGTCAACGACGCCATTCCCACAACGTTTACGTTCCGCGACATGGACAAGCCTCGCGATAGTTTTATCATGCTCCGCGGCGCCTACGACCGCCCCGCAGAGAAAGTCGCACGCGCTGTTCCCGCCGTTTTCCCCCCATTAAAGAGCAATCAAAATCCCAACCGTCTGGATCTTGCCCGCTGGTTGGTTTCCGAGGATCACCCGCTGACGTCGCGCGTCGCGGTGAACCGGTATTGGCAACAGTTCTTCGGCACGGGTTTGGTCAAGACCAGCGAGGACTTCGGCTCGCAAGGGGACCCTCCCAGCCACCCCGAATTGTTGGATTGGCTCTCCATTTATTTCCGTGATTCCGGATGGGACACCAAGGCCTTCGTCCGCCTGTTGGTAAGTTCTTCAACCTATCGTCAGATCTCCGCAGTGCGACCCGAGGATCTGAGGGTGGATCCTGAAAACCGGCTTTTGGCTCGCGGGCCGCGATACCGCCTGGACGCTGAGCAGATTCGCGACAACGCGTTGGCGGTCTCCGGCTTACTGAGTCGAAGAATGGGGGGGCGCGGCGTCAAAACGTATCAGCCTGAAAACATCTGGGAGCCGGTCGGCTACAGCGATTCGAACACCCGCAACTATAAGCAGGACACCGGAGAATCCCTTTATCGCCGCAGCCTCTACACCTTCTTCAAGCGCACGGCTCCAGCGCCGTTCATGGCCACCTTCGATGCACCCAATCGCGAGCAATTCTGCTCCCGACGCGAACGCAGCAACACGCCAATGCAGGCATTGCAACTCCTGAATGACGTTCAACATTATGAAGCAGCGCGCGCCCTGGCGCAACGGACACTCACCGAGGCCGGGTCTTCCACGGATCGCCGGATCGATTGGATCTTCCGCGCTGTTCTTTCCAGAATACCCACGGCCCAAGAACGACCGGTCATCACGCAAGCGCTCGACCGGCATCTCCGTCGCTATCAAACCGATCCCGAGGCTGCTAAGAAGGCCATTCGCAACGGAGAGTCTCAGCCCAATGCCGCCCTCAACGAGACGGAACTCGCCGCCTGGACACTCGTAGCAAACCTCATCCTCAACCTCGACGAAACCGTCACTCGCAACTGATACCCCTTGCCCTAATGAATGCTTTCCTCGAGTACCATCTTCAGCAAACGCGCCGTCAGTTTTTTCAAGGATCCGGGCTTCGCCTGGGCGGACTGGCTCTCGCTTGGCTCGCCGCCGGAATCAAAGGAAATCGAGCCTTCGCTTCGGCCACGGACACCACTCGCGTCCACCCGCCACTGCCTGGGTTGCCTCATTTCGCCCCGAAGGCGAAACGGTTGATCTATCTTCACATGAATGGGGGCCCGTCCCAACTGGATCTGTGGGATCATAAACCCAAATTGATTGATCATTTCGACAAAGATTTGCCGGCATCCATCCGCATGGGGCAACGCATCACCACCATGACTTCAGGCCAAGCCCGATTGCCGGTTGCGCCGTCCAAGTTCCAATTCACCCGCAATGGCAAAAGCGGCATGTGGATCAGCGAACTCCTGCCGCACACCGCGGGTGTGGTCGATGACTTGGCCCTGCTCAAAACCGTTCATACCGAGGCCATCAACCACGACCCGGCATGCACATTCGTCATGACCGGCAGCGAAGTGCCAGGGAAAGCCAGCCTCGGCTCATGGCTTTCATACGGGCTCGGTAGCGAAAGCAACAATCTCCCAGCCTTCGTGGTCCTAACACCCACATGGTCTTCCAAATCTTCCGCCCAAGCCCTGTTCACGCGCATGTGGAGCAGTGGGTTCCTCCTGACCCAATTCACCGGGGTCGCGCTCCGATCGAAAGGGGATCCGGTGCTGTTCATCAAGAACCCTGCCGGTGTCGATCCCGGGGATCGTCGCGCCATGTTGGATGCGCTGAACACGCTCAACTCACAACGCTTCGAGAGCGTCGGCGATCCCGAAATCCAAACTCGCATCGCCCAATATGAAATGGCATTCCGGATGCAATCATCGGTACCCGACCTCACGGACATCAAGAGGGAGACCCAGGCAACCCTGGAACTTTATGGCCCGGAGGTGACCAAACCCGGAACCTTCGCAGCCAGCTGCCTGTTAGCCCGACGCATGTCGGAACGTGGTGTCCGCTGCATCCAAATCCTTCATCGCGGATGGGACCAACACGGGAGCCTGCCCAGCGAAATCAAACTGCAATGCAGCGACATTGACCAACCTTGTGCTGGCCTGATCCAGGACCTCAGAGCGCGCGGAATGCTGGACGATACCCTGATCGTCTGCGGCGGAGAATTCGGACGAACGGTCTACTCCCAAGGCACGCTCACCAAAGACAATTACGGTCGGGATCATCATCCCAAGAATTTCTGCATGTGGCTCGCCGGCGGCGGCATTAAAGGGGGCAAGGTCTATGGGGAAACCGATGACTTCAGCTACAATCCAGCCGAAAACCCTGTCCATCTGAATGAGCTCAATGCCACAATTCTGCATTGCTTGGGCATTGACCATCGGCGCTTCACGTTCCGTTTCCAGGGTTTGGATCAACGCCTGACTGGCGTCGAAGACGCCCACATCGTCAAAGACATCCTGGCGTAAGTTTCCAGTCTTATTTCTCCGATGGTTTTTCGGAAGTCTGATCGGGTTTGGCTACGATCAAACGAAATGGATAATCATTCATCGGGCTCAATTCCTCATAATAACAGGCGACGGATTTTCCTCGGTAGAGCTCATGAAATCGGGAGTGGATGGTCGGTTCGTAGACCCAGGGAATGACCCATTCATAATGCCCCGTCATACCCGCTAACTAGCCCCGTGATTTACCATCGTAAGCCCCATACCATTCCTCGAACGTCGGAAGCCTCGTTTTGAGTTGTGCCGCAGTTTCCATGGCCTTGAACCAAGTGCCCGGAGCCCGCGGATTCATTTCCATGAAAATGGTTCCGCAATCGACCAACTTGCCGAGCGGTTCCGCTGCATCCGTCACGGCCGCTTTGGAGGCTTTCACGGACTTCTTTTCGGACGCAGAGGTCGTAGAGGGGAGAATTTGCTCATCGAGACTGGAAGCCACATACGCTAGACTGGCCACCTGCTTTCTCGGGGCAAATTCCACCTTTCCCTGCCAGATTGCCAGGAATCGAAACGGCGGCGTGAACGCCTCGTCGGGCAATCGGGCAACTTCGCCCAAATCAATTTTAACCCATCCCTCTTTGTCGACACTCCCGCGCCGCATTTCTTTCCAGAAGGGACTTCCACCATCCGAAGATCGGTACAATTCAAATTTCAATTCCACCGTCGTCCCCCAATACTCTTGGCCAAGTACGGGGATTGGACCGCGATCTTGAATGATTCGGTTGGGATCCACTTTGGAACTTTCGGCGGCTCGCGCCATCTCAGGACCAATGCAGACGGAGAGGGCAACCATTATCGGAGAAAGGCCTTCGTACAATTGATCGCCACCCAGCACTAGGGGTGGTTCACGATTTGTCGAGGTCGCAACGTGGTTCGTACTTCGACCCTGGCTGGAAACCGATTTGAGCAATCCGTCGATATGCAATTGTTCAATAATGGCCACAGCTTCCGCCAAGACTTGATTTGCCTCCACTTTCACCAAATCAGCCTTGCTCAAGCTTTCCGTCGAAAATCGCGACGAATGACACGGCAAGCAGGTCGACAACATGGCCTCACGCTGGCGTTCGGATTCTCCAGCGCTAATCTGCCTCATTTTTACCGGAGGCTTGGTAGTGTCCAAAGCAGCGCCGTGCGCCACGTTGCCCAGACCGAGTCCCACACTCGTATCGTGAGAGCCGCTCGGCATATGGCAGGTCACGCAAGTGGGCGATTGGGCACGTGTCGTCTCATCCGAATACAGCTGTCCGTGCTTGCTGGTAAGCCACATCTCGAGATGCTCGTGATCGGGTCCCGTATGACACTGGGCACAACTTTCTGGACGCCGCGCTTCCTTGGCGGAAAAGGAATGTCCACTATGGCAAGAGTTACAATTCCCTCGGCTCCCGTCGGAAAACTGTTTCCCGATCTGATGACATCCATTGCAGCTCAATTCCGCCATGGCCGGTGAAAGACGCCCAAACTTGGGATCTGCTTTCATGGTATCGATGGCGATAGCATGCAGGCTCTTGCTGAACTCCTTTACCTGGGTGGCACGGCAGGTCCCGCAAACAGCCGCGCTGACCTCCCATTTAACCTCAAATATACGGCTATGATCCTCCCCATGACACGCCCCACAACCCACTCTTCACCGCGTGACGGCTTTCCTGCCAACTGGCCACAAGTCGTGGACTCGATTTGATATGACATTCCACGCAAGTTTCAGCGCCTTGTTGAACCCACGTAATGCACCCGAACACCATCAGCCAACACAGGATCCTGTATCGTCGCGATCCTGTGGCATCCAGCGGCCCGCGCTGCTTAGTGATTGGCCCCATTCTTGACGTGATTCGACTTTTTGTTTTGGTTTCTGGCTGCTTTGTCCAAGTCGCACCCGCGACCCAATCTAAAATTTCCTGCCCAAATGCTCCAGCCAATTACCTGAGGACGTGCGTCTCCAGCCGACGCGCGTTCAGTAAAAAACCTCGATTAATATACGCGGGGCGACCCTGTCGCCAAGATTCGATCACCAATATCCGGTCAATGGGTCGCCCCAGATGTTTCGCAGAATAAAACGGTCTGCCCCTCCTTCGGCCGACCACAATCACCGCGGCAAGTCCTTCTCGAGGAAGGGTTGCCATTCGGTGCCGTGTCGCGGAGCCACCAATCCTTGGATGGGTTGGTCGCGCTTCTCGATCACCGTGATAAACGGGTAGTGGTGAATGGAATGGATCCAGGATTGGAAAGCCGAGGCCATCTGCGAAAGCTCGGGTTGCATCCTGGGATTGCCCTCGTTTAGGGAATCGATCAACCCTCCGATGTAGGACGCAAAGCGATTGTGCCGGCCGTGGATGTCTTCGCACACAAACACGCCGCCAGGATGCATGTGCGGCAAAAGCTCCTCGAGGGTTGCGATCTGCTGAAATGGGGCATGACCGCCGTCGTCGATCACCACGTCGACCCGAGGTACTTGTGAGCGAAAGGTCTTCCAAAAACCCCTATCCGCCTGGTCACCGATAAAAACCTTCGTATCTTTCCCTTCGTAGGACCGGCATTCCGGGGCGATATCCACCCCGTAGATATGGCACTTTGGACCCAAAAACTCGCGCCACATTTCCAAACTGCCCCCACTGTAGATCCCGATCTCTACGATATGTACCTCTTGGCCCACGAACTTCTTCAAGTGCGAGTGGTAGACATCGAAGTAATGGGTCCACTTCCAGATGCCGCGCCCAGCCTGACGCGCTTCGAAAAACTTCCAGAGAGGATTGGATGCGTCGGATGTCGGGACAGGAATAGAACTCGAACTGGTGTGGGTGGGCCATTCCCTCGCCAACTTCATGGCGTCTAGTGTTACGGGTAGCGACCGAAGCGCCTTGAAGCTTTCGCTGGGTCGGGTCAGAAAACTCTGTAAGAGCTGGAGAAGATTCTTGGCGGGTTGCATCTCAATTCAGAATGTCATTCGAACGGGGCAATGATTCGCGTCACACGAGCCCAGTAATTGGCCCGGATCGAGACCGAACGGGCACATCCATTCACATCACCGAGCCCACGGGTACAGGACACGACCTGAGTCGTGCCCAAAGAAACCCACGCACCCGGAAACCGGTGGGAATTGGAAGCCACGGCGTCAGGCTAGGGAGTTCACGCCGCTCGCCGCAAGAAACAGTTTCGGGAGAATCCTTGTCCGTCCCCAAACTCTTCTTCGAGATTCCTCAAGGGGCTTCGACCCATATAAAACCCGTTGGATCCCCTGCCCTACCGCGACAACCGCAGGCCCACCGATCAGCGGCGGTCTCGATTCGGGCGCATCCCCGAGTTACCGGCGCCACATTGGATGCTGGGGAAAAAAGCGGCAGAGAGCTGCCGCGCTCCAAATCCATCGGGTCGTGCCACTCGAATGGCGGCGCCTTTGGATCGCGATCGCCCTCCACCGCTTTTGGGGAATTCCCGGGACAACCGATCTTCAAATGTCGGCAACTCAGATTCGGAAATGACTCCCGGCATCACACATAATGGATGCCGGGAGTGTTTCCGAGGAACGGTCAGCAGCGAAGTCAGTCCTTGCTGGCTGAATGGGCATTGCAAGCTTTGGAGCCTGCGATGACCAGATGAAGCTTTTCCAGAGTTCGGCTAGTAATCGATCGTCCCTTCTAGGTAGGTGACATAATCCAATTCACTTGTTGGAACGCTCTCATACGTCATCTCACCTGTAACATCTGCGAACTTACCCGTGCCGCCGACGAAACGGTTAATGCCAAAACTAATCCCGGTCTCCAGATGTAATAACGCAGTTCCCTCGTAGTGAATTAGATCACCATTGGCCATCCGAAAAGAACCTGTTTCACTATAGGTAATTACGGTTGCGCTCACTTCGATTTCCTCCCATTCACCCTCGGCTTGGTAGCGACCGAGGTGCGAGCCCTTACCAGTTTCTTCGTAGGTAAGATCTGGGCCGTTTAGCACAATCGACCCATAGGATACTGCCTTTATGGGGCGCTCGCCAGCGAGTGCCGAGGTGATGTCTGTCATGGCGACCGTCAAGACAGCGGCCGCGAGTAGTGTGGATTTTGAAACGATTGGTTTCACGATGGGTATTTGTTGATGTTATTTTTTGGGGACGGCTAGTTTCACTGGTATTGCCACGAGCAATCCTCTTCCTGGCACCGTGTAGTGAGATGGGATTGATGCGCATTCACCAGGGTAACTACCAGATAACGCGAAAAATGCGCTCAATCCCCGCCAACTAAAATGGGCCTTTGCGCAAAATTCCTTTCTGACCGCTCCCGCAGCGTTTCCAGATGCCGCACCAATTCATCCATCCAAGGCTTGAACCCTTGGGAAACCCGCTGTGGTTTTGGCGGTGCGCTCGCCAGGGGGGCGGGGTGTTCAGGCCGAATATGGGAAAAGCGTCGCGTTCGAGGAACGCTGGGAGGCGCGTTGCCGGTCAGCCCGTCGTTCCTTTTGGCTGCTTCCACACATACCGGAACATGAGGACTCGCAGAGCTGCCGTCAGCGGGATGGCCAGGATGCCCCCCAGAATACCTCCAAGCAACGTCGTTCCCACCATGACTGAAACAATGATGGTCAATGGATGCAACCCAACCCGATCCCCCATGATCTTCGGCGAAATAACCAACCCTTCCAATGTTTGCACCACGCCAAACACCACCAAAACCATGGCCGGATGCATCCAGTCACCATACTGAACGAAGGCAATAATCAACGCCGCCGCGCAGGTTGCCATTGCCCCTAGGAAGGGGATCATGGTCAGAAACGTGGCCATCACACCCAGCAAGATGGAGTAGGGCAGGCCGATTAGCAGGAACCCAATGGTGTACAAGGCACCGTCACACACCGCCACCAACAATTGGCTGCGGAAGAACACAATCAGGTAGTCATTGATGGATCGAAGGACAAAGACCATTTCGTCCTTAAATTCCGAGTTGCGTACCGGGAGGTAATCCGTCCAACGCCGCTCAATGCCACGCTTTTCCAACAAAAAATAGAAGGCGTAAACCGGAATCAGTGCGAGCCCAGCCAGGATTCCAAACCAGGACGCCACCTTGGAGACTTTTCCCAGCATCCACCGTCCCACTTTGGGGAGGGTATCTGCAAGCCATGTGGTTGCCGACTTGAGCGTGCCACGATCCATCGAAAGCGTGATATAATCCGCCAATCCAGTCGGTGAGTTGGTTTCAACCGCCACCAGCTCCGGGGGAGGCGCAGGCACGTTATTTGTGGGTTTAACTTCGGGTAATAACGGGGACGTCACCGGAGCATTCGTGTTGTGCCCTCCGCCAACCATTCCCAGAACTTGCTGCAGAATCGCCGGGGGATTGGCCATCCAATCATCCAGTTGATGTTGGATGCGGCTCGAATAGACCGGTACTCGTTCGGCGAATTGTTTGGTCTCCTTGTATAACTGCGGAAGGACACTGGCAGCCAACCCTGCGACCAACAACAAGGCGCCGACAAAGACCACAATAATGGCTCGCGCCCGTGGAATACGGCGGCTCACCAACTGATCAACCAAGGGATCCAACAGGTAGGAGATGATGCCTGCCACCGCGAGCGGCCACAAAACCGGTCCCAAGATGGCTAACGCCTGGCCCACTCCCCAGACCACGGCTACCAAAACGCCACCCAATGCCATGAAGGCGACTGCGGTCACCGCCATCCAGATAGACCGGGCCTGCCACGCACTGGGAGGAGGAAAATTCATAAGCTTTATTCAGCACCGACGTCACCGTCATCTCGATTGACCAGAATATCCGGCACCCACCCCCACCAGGTTTATCCCAGTTTACGGGCCTTTTCGGAAGCCACGCGCACTGCGGTGATCAGAGCGGCTCGCACCCCACCCTTCTCCAATTCATGCATGGCCTCAATCGTGGTGCCGCCGGGACTACACACCGCATCTTTCAGCGCCCCAGGATGCAGCCCTGTTTCCAACACCATGCGCGCCGCCCCCAAAAGGGTCTGGGCCGCCAGCTTCTGAGCAATATCGCGCGGCAATCCCGCCGCCACACCCCCATCTGCCAGCGCCTCGATCATCAGAAATGCATAAGCCGGTCCACTCCCACTAACACCCGTGACGGCATCCAAAAGTTTCTCTTTAACTTCTAAAACCATTCCAACACTCCCTAACAGCTTGCGCGTCAATTCTCCGTCGACTGCCGTGGCATGGCTTCCCAACGCAAATGCACTCGCGCTTTCACCGACCAATGCCGGGGTATTGGGCATCACCCGCACGAAGCGTATCGACACCGGTGCACTGCTCTCAAGCCGCGCCAAGGTCACTCCAGCCGCAATCGAGATTACCAGGTGGTGCGACCCCAAATACGGGCTGATTTCTGTCAGAACGCCGACCACTTGATCCGGCTTGACTGCCAGGAAAAGCACCTCAGCCGCCTTGACGACTTCCACATTGGAAGCATGGGCCTTTCCTCCAGTGTCCCGCTCGAACGCCAAGCGGGCAGGCTCGAAGATGTCGCACCCATGGACTCGGTTCGCATCGACCAAACCGGCCCGAATAAATCCGCTGGCGAGCGCGGTTGCCATCTTGCCCGCCCCCAGGAACCCAATAGTTGCATGTGACATGGGGCCGGTTGTACCAGCGAGAACCATCGCGAACAAAAAGAAAACGTGTTCAACCGCCCGCTGAAAGAAATTCCCCGGCCAGTTCTTCACAACAATCCACTATCCACTGTCCATTCCCTTGCCTCACACTGACGACGTGGCGCGCGAATATGTCTTGCAGCCGTTTCATTCGAACCGTGACCTGCGCATCAACTACGCCGAGGAGTTGAATGCCCAGCAACTCGCGGCGGTTCAAGCGTCCCCAGGACCCAATCTGGTACTGGCCGGTGCCGGTGCCGGCAAGACCCGCACCCTGACCTACCGCGTTGCCTGGCTCATCGAACACGGCGTTGCCCCCGACCGGATTCTCCTCCTCACGTTCACTAATAAGGCCGCTCGCGAAATGATGTCCCGCGTCGCCGATCTTCTGGGAGGGGATGTCCAAGCGCTTTGGGGCGGCACCTTCCACAGTATCGGCAGCCGTATCCTACGCCGCCACGCCGACAAACTCGGGTACCGCCAGGACTTCACCATCGCCGACCGAGAAGATTCCAAGGAATTACTGGCGGCATCCATCACCGATGCCGGCGTGGATGTCCTCGCGACTCGGTTTCCAAAGCCCGAGGTGCTGGGCGACATCTTCAGCATGGCCGCCAATACGGGCCGAAGCCTGGAGCAGCTCATCGGCGACGAGCACGGCAGCTTCGAATCCTTGCTATCCGATATTTCTCGCGTGCAAAAGCGATATGCCGAGCGGAAACGGCTGGCTGGGGTCATGGATTTTGATGACCTGCTGGTGCTCTGGCTCAGACTGCTCCAGGAACATGAGGATGTCCGCGATCTGATTCAGCGACGATTCCAGCATCTTCTTGTGGACGAGTACCAAGACACCAACACGCTCCAAGGGGCATTGATCGATGCGTTGGCGGGACGACATGGCAATATCATGGCGGTCGGGGACGATGCCCAAAGCATCTATTCTTGGCGGGGCGCCAATTTCGCCAACATCCTGGAGTTCTCGAAGCGGTATCCCACCGCGCAGGTCTTCAAGATCGAAACCAATTACCGGAGCACCCCAGAGATTCTCGCTCTGGCCAATGCGGCAATCGCTCCGAACACTTTGCAATACCCCAAGATCCTTCAGGCCGCTCGAAAATCGGGCGACATACCCGTCGTGATCGTTTGTGGTGACGCCATGGAGCAGGCGGTCTTTCTCGCTCAACGGGTTCTTGAATTGCGTGATGAAGGCCGCGCGCTTGATGATATCTGCGTGCTGTATCGCTCCCATTTCCACGCCATGGAATTACAGCTCGAATTGACCCGCCGAAACATCCCGTTTAAAATCACCAGCGGCATCCGGTTCTTTGAGCAGGCTCACATCAAGGATGTGGTGGCGTTCCTTAAGTTCGTCATTCAGCCCCGAGACGAACTTGCCTTCAAACGCCTGGTCAAGATGCTCCCAGGCATTGGCGGCAAAGGGGCCGATAAGCTGTGGGCGGCTCTGGAGTCTGAACTCCATAAATGGCCTCCGAACGAGCGGATTGATCCACCGAACAACACATCGCCCAAGAGCGTCACGGATGGTTCAAATGCGGCATCAACAGTTTCAACCCGGGAAACGGCAACGCCCCCGAGTACCGAGACGCGACTCGACATCGCCCCGTTGCTAATTCAGGTCCAAAGCAAGGTTCCAAAACGCGCGGCCACCGCTTGGGCGCAATTTGCGGCTACCATCTCACAGTTGGAGGACTCGGAAGTGCGTCAGTCCCCGGCTAGTATGATCCGGTTGGTGATTGATGCCGGTTATGATGAATATTTGGAAGCCAACTTCGAACGTCCTCGGAACCGTCTCGACGATCTCCAACAGTTGGCCACCTACGCCCAGCAATTTCCCGGCGCGCCCGAATTCTTAAGCGAACTCGCGCTTCAAACCAACCTGGAAGCCGAGGCACAAGGCGACAACGCGGACGACGACGAACGCATTCGATTGTCCACAATCCATCAAGCTAAAGGGCTGGAATTCGGCACTGTATTCGTGATCATGTTATGTGACGGGCTCTTCCCGAGCGAACGTTCCCTCGAATCACCCAGCGGCGAGGAAGAGGAACGACGCCTGTTTTACGTGGCGGTCACCCGCGCTAAAGATCAACTCTATCTCAGCTATCCCTTGGTTCGAAATCTCGGTTCCAGTGCCGGCAGTGCCCGTGCTCTGCCCTCAAGATTCCTGGGTGAGATCCCTCGACATCTCTCTGAGGAATGGAATCTGCGACCCTATTATTCTGCTCCATCCAGGTCCGCTAATGAATACCCAGCTAACGACTCATCCGGGGAGGAACCCTTTTGATGTCAATCGTAAGTCCACCGCAGAGTTCATCAAATCCAACCTCAGGCAGTGCAGAAGCTCTCCACGACCTCCTGGAGCGACCAACCCCGCTGCTGGCCATGGCACCCATGCAAGATGTCACCGATCTAGCATTCTGGCGCCTTCTCTCAACGTATGGAGGTCCGGACGTCTATTGGACCGAGTACTTTCGCGTCCATTCGACGAGTTCTCTGGAACGGTGGATTCTCGAAAGCATCACTCGCAATCCCACCGGCAAGCCGGCCATCGCGCAAATGATCGGCAATGATGTACCCGCGCTTGTCCGCACGGCGCGGGAATTGCAGAAGCACCCCGTCGCTGCCATTGACCTGAACCTGGGATGCCCAGCCCCAGTCGTGTATCGAAAATGCGCGGGTGGCGGACTGCTGCGCGAACCCAAGCGCATCGATGCCATCCTTGGGGCACTGCGCGATTGCATCGGAACACGTGGAATCAAGTTCACGGTCAAAACTCGGGTGGGCTTCGACGACGAAGCCGTCTTCCAAGAGTTACTCCCCATCTTTGCGAAGCATTCCCTGGACCTCCTGACCGTCCATGGTCGAACGGTCTCCGGGATGTATCGCACCCCGGTTCGCTACGACCTCATTGCGATGGCCGTGCAAGCGATGCCCTGCCCTGTCCTGGCCAATGGTAACGTTTCGTCCGCCCAGGCAGCCGGAAGTATCCTGCAAGAGACGGGCGCCAAGGGGCTGATGATTGGACGCGGTTGCATCCGGAACCCTTGGATCTTCGATCAGATCCGATCCTACTTGACGCAGCAAGCCGTGGCGCTGCCCTCAGGACGCGGTGTTCTTGAGTACGTTCACGCTCTCTGGCAAGCCACGGAACCGCCCAGCTCCAAAGAACGGTTGCAGGTGGAAAAAATGAAGAAATACATGAACTTCCTGGGAGCCGGAGTTGGACCCGATATTGGGGCGAGCACCAGGTTCCTGCACGACATTCGGCGGACAACAACTCGGGAAGAATTTTTTCGGATTTGCGAAAGCCACCTGGACCACGAGAACCCCATGCCTCTGGAGCCGTTGGTGCCAGAAAACAATGCCGCCGCCCCACTGGCGACAGCACACGGTGATGCCACATGAAATGCTCGCGTTCAATGCAGCTTCAGCAGTTGGCTGGGTGAGCCCAATTAGGTGGAAACTGACCCCACTTTTGACTTCTTTGACGGCTGTTTGGACAGCTTGGAAGTCGTCTCCTCGGGTTTGTCCTTGTCCGAGGGCTTCTTTTGCAGCCGGACCAGCTTCTTCTCCAGCTTGACGATCTCACGTTGAGAACTCTTGAGAGCTCGCCGTGCGTCACGTCGTTTCTTCGCCATGGTCTTCGCGGCGCGTTTCGCTGACTTGGCTGTTTTCCGAGCTTCCTTGAGTCGAACTTTCACCTCGTGATACGCCTTAGCCGGTTATGTGGAGCTCCACATAACCGGCTAAGAGCGTCACCGCAAGCAACCCAGCACTCGTAGGGACTTCCATCACTGTTCCCGCCAACTCGCTCTTCGATGACAATGGCACGCGAGGTGGGAAGGTGGGTATAGCGGCGGTGCCTCCTGATCGGTTGCCAGGGCCGTTGCCACCCGGATTGGAAATGCCGCTGGTGATCACGGTGCAAACCGATGGCGGGTTAAACTTCGACAAGCCGGCACCAATCTGCTTTCCAAACCTGCCGAACCCCACCACCAAAAAAGCGTGGCCGCCCGGAACCAAAGGCTCGTTGATCTCCTTCAACCACGACAAAGGGGTATGGGAAGATGCGGGAAACATGACCGTCAGCGCCGATGGGAATTTCTTCTGTACTGACCCGGGAGTGGGCATTCTGCAACCAGGATGGCATGGGCCTCAGTGTCCGAAGGGCAAGAAATCGCCGCAGCCACCACCCGATTGTCCGGGTATCTATACAAACGACCCTGAAAAGACGAAGCTGGATGTCTGCGCAGGCGGATGCGGCATCGAACTCAATGAAGCACTGGCAATTCTCGAAAAAGTGACCCTGGCGGGGCATGCCATCTGCAACTCCCTCAGAGGGGTAGCCACCCCGCAACAGGTTGAGGATTGCTTCAACGACAATTGGCTCCGGGCGAACCAGGAGCGCGCCAACGCGTACCAGAAGAATGCGGATTGCAAGCAGAGGTGCGTCCAATGTTTTGGAGGTCCGGGAGGAACTCCAAGACCGCTAAGCTTCTCGCCTCGCAGGACGAACCCGGCGCTGGCCAACATCCCTGAGCAAACCGACCTCATCGGAGACCAACTCCGGACCATAAATGACGAAATGCACCGGTTGATCGGACCGTTTGCACTCAGCCGATCATCCATCCCAGCCGAAGTGATTAACCAACTCGATGCATTGGCGAATCAGGCCAATGCAGTCGCGGGCGGAGATGCAGCGGCCTACATCAAGAATCGGAGAATCGCCGTGGAGGAAGAAGCGCTTCAGAATGCCGTCGACCTCGGCATGGAACCCCTACATCTGAACTTGGGTAATGCGCCGCCTTACTCAGTCCTCTACCTAGCGAGAACCGTCCGGCCTTCCGGGATTCAGCGCTTGCGTGGTGACACCGAACCATATGGTCAATACACCTTGTTCGTGCCTCCCGATGGAGAGTTGCTGGATGTCAGTTTCTATGACCCCAAGACCAAGGCGTTCGGGTTGATCACTCCCAATTTGAGTTCCAAGGTCCCTTACGACTTGCCCCGATTTAGTCTCTTCCCGCTATCGAGCGACACACCAGATTTTGACAAGGACGGCATTCCCGATCTGGTCGAAGAGATTTATGGGACGATCCGCACCAAGGCGGACACAGACGGTGACGGCATTCCCGACGGCACGCATCATCCACCAAGTCCAAATCTCCGGAGCCCAAGCAGTCACAGTCGGGAATGGCATCGGCTACGTGGGGTTAAATTCCGGAGGGGTGTTTGCCGTGGATCTGTTGAACGGATTGATTTTGAATCAGGTCACCGTCTCCAGCGCGGTGCAGGATCTCACGTTGGAAGGTGATCATCTCTATGCGCTGACGGCCGACCGCTTGCACGTCATTTCCTTGGTCGATGGCGCATTCGGTGTAGTTGGGGCGGCAGCTTCGCCGATCAGGTCCACACTCATCCATCAGCGGCTTTTCGTGGGCGACGGCATCGCTTATAGCACTCACCGCAATGGCTACAACACGCTGAATGTAGCGGATCCGTCCAAGCCCCTCTTGATTGCCGCAAGCGCCTCGACACAGTTCGGCTGGCGGCAACTTGTCGCGACCGGCTCCGGTTTGGGCCTGGCAGCCGTGGGTCCTAATAGCCCGGACGCCGCGCCGCGGGTTGTTTCCCTCTACGATTTGAGTGATCCGCGCACGACGGAGGTCGTGATCACGGCGTTCCCGACGCCGGGCAACGCCCGCGCCATTTCGATTTTCAATGGCCTGGGTTACGTGGCAGATGACACGTCTGGTATGCAGGTGATCAATTATCTGCCCTATGATGCGAAAGGGCTACCGCCAACAATTACGCTGACCACAAGCTTTTCCAGTAACACCGCCGAGGAAGGCAAGTCATCACGCGTCACGGCACTCGTGCGTGACGATGTCCAAGTGCGCAACGTAGAGTTTCACCTCGACAGCGTGAAGGTTTTCACCGACAGCGCATTCCCTTTCGAGTTTCGCTTTATCACGCCACGACTGACCGTGAACACTAAGTCCTTTCGGCTGCGCGCCCGCGCCGTCGATACCGGCGGCAATTCGACATGGACGGACGAACTGACGGACACGCTGCAGCCGGACACCACGCCACCTCGTGTCCTACACCATTCACCGGTGGGTGGTGGGAAAGCCTTGCGCAGCCTCTCCGCTCATCTCGATGGGCCCTTGAATGCAGCCACATTAGTTCTACATTGTTATAAAAAGAGATTGCGAATTCGCAGCGCCGACGCAATGATTTTCCCAGCGAACAGAAACTAAAACATACGGAGAAACCCATCTCGGCCGCCCGCTGGCGGCCTTCAAAAAAATGAGACACCCGA
>SXSK01000290.1 GCA_005793375.1 Verrucomicrobiales bacterium
ACTCAACAACAAGATTCGAGTGACTACCAGGCGAGCCTATGGATTTCGAACGTTTCGAGCTCTCGAAGTGGCTCTTTACCACGCTCTTGGGAAACTACCAGAGCCGCCTCTCACCCACAGATTCTGCTGAGGAGGCCTTTTTTCAATTGGCCTGCGTGATAGCGAGCGGCGATACGTGTTAGGCCAAGGTCTTTTAGCTTTCCGCGCCATTCAGTCTTCCTTCCGCGTCCAGACTCCTTTCTCACACGAGGTTTAAAGCCTTTGGGTCTGGTACCAATGATTTTCGATGCTAACTTTTGGAATTCGTAACGGATGGCGTTGTCGTCGTACTGCTGCCAGTCAACAACCAGCAGGAACGCTTCCCAACCTCGAAATGGATCCGGGAGAAGGGCTCGAGAGTCCGGATAGGCAAGTCCATCCGGGTGCGATTCCTGAGTGTAGGCCGCTTCCGCGATGGATTCTTTTTTTGTTGTTTCGCGAGCGAGGATACTGGCATGGCGGCCTCGGCCGATAAATGCGGCAGGATTGATGCGGCAAGGCTCGCTCAAGTGTGATTTACATGAGGCGGGCAGTTTCTGCCACGACACTCCCGATAGCCCCCCAAATCCGAAGTGTTGGCAGATCGCACAACTTGTGAATTCTTGTAAGTTAATCGAGAAATTAATGACCATTCGAAAGGTCCATGTCTTTTGCATGAGCTGAGTTTGATCAAATGAGGGGTCCTTTCTTCCGAACGCGTCTGCCCATTCTCGTCCCAACCGCTGAGCGGTCTGCGACTCTCGAAGGAATTCCCACAGGAGGCATGGGATCAACTCAGTATCAGGCACTTTTTTGAAGTCCCATTCGTCCACTGTCAGTGGCGGTCGGGTCTTTGGAATATTCATGGAAGTGTTTTCACGCTATAGCCTTAGGAAAGTTGATCATGGTTGAATACTTTGATGGCTTCACGTTGAACCACTTTTCCGCTTCAGACTTGGTTCCCAAGCCCTTGTAGTGCGCGTGGATCATTGCCGGGGAATTCCCGGCCTGGGCTGCCGTAAGATTTTCGTTGGAGTAAAGTGCAAAATGGTAGCTGCACCACGCATGTCGCAGGCCGTTCCGTCGGCTCGGGATATTGAGAGATTCCCGCACGCGGGCGAAGGCACTCACAAGTCCGTTCAAAGTCGCCGTCGCGGTCCAAACGTTGCCTTCGGAACCGCGGTATGACTCCAGCCATGCCGAAAGTGCGGGGCAAATCTCAATGAGCCTGCGTCTGCGAGTTTTTGAATCCTGCGCCCGGATCTCGATGTGGCCTTCGATGCCGAAAACGTTCTCCCACTTCAACCGCAATGTCTCTTCCAGTCGCAAGCCAGCTAGGGCTTGCAACGCAATCACGGCACGCATCTGGCCTTCAGCAGTGTCTAGGAGGTGTCGCAATTCGTTGGGCCGGTAGAAATCTGGTGGAGCCGTGTCGAGAGGCTCCTTCTGCATGGCATCCGCTTCGATCAAGCGCTGTGTCGGCGGCAGGTAGTTCTGGCGGACACACCATCTGAAGAACATCGCCAAAGCTGCCCTGCGGTCATTGCGCGACTTGGGTGAAAGTTGCGAATACGCATTGAGGTACAGTCCGAGCATTTGTGGGGCAATGTCGGTGAGTTGATGACCTGGAAAGGCGGTAGCAAACTCCCTGAGCCAACGTTCGATGTGGAGTGCGTATAACGGTGAAAGCTGAGGCCTCTTCCCTCCAGTCGCTTGGGCTTTCGGTGCACGCATGCCAAGGAACTGGTCTACCGCCACGCTTAAACTTGTCGTCTGAACGGTTGCGACAGTGCCCAAATAGCCGGCCACCGCTTCGGACAAAGGCCGGTCACCCAGTTTGCGCACAGCGGCAAGGTATTCGGTAACTGCTTGAACCGCAGAGATCGAGCGCCCGGTTTCCCGGCGAAATCCCTCGAGCGCGTCACGAAGCGCCAGCGCAGATCGAGCTTCGGCAGCAGTCAGGGAGGCCACTTGACTATCCTGGGCTAGTTCCTTAACCAGACCCTCCGCGAACTCTTTCGCACCCCCTCGACCGGAGAATTTGGCAAAACTGCGCATCATGCGCCGTCCGGACGCACGCCAAGCGACTCGAAAGGAGTTTCGGCCCTCGCAAGGCTGGTAGATTTTGGCGAGGACCGGCCCATTCTTCCGAGCGCGGACCGTTTGAGGCCATTTCATGTCCCGAGATGCAATTTCGGGCGTTTCTTGTGTCAGAACTGTGTCAGAAGACTGAGAATTCTCGTTTTCCTTAGGAAAATTGGCTCCAGAGGTAGGACTTGAACCTACAACCACACGGTTAACAGCCGCGTGCTCTACCATTGAGCTACTCTGGAACGTAGCGGGCGCGCAAAGTAGCGATCGGATTTCAACCCCGTCAACCGGAATTTGGTCGGATTTGGGTTTGATGACCGATTTGAGCGAAAAACCTCGGCTATTGGCGGGAATCACAGCGGGAAAGAAAAGCGGCAGAGGGCTGTAGGCACTCCATAAGCGGCAGCGGACTGCACGCTCTCTTCAAACTGGCAGCAGATGGCGACCGCACGCCGACAAAAAGCGGGGGCTTGATTGCAGCCGAACGCTTTTGGAGGCTTCTGAGCGTTGGATCTCCAATCGAAAACTCACACCGATAACCTGTCAGGCCTCGTCGAACGCGTCACGTTCTTTAATGAGGAGACCGGGTTTGCGGTCATCAAGGTCAAGGCCAAGGGACACAAGGAACTAGTCACCGTCGTGGGAGCGCTCCCTTCAGTGACTCCAGGTGAATGGTTAACCGCCGAAGGAAATTGGATCCAGGACAAGGAGTTCGGTCGTCAGTTCAAGGCGGTCATGCTCAAAGCGAGCGCACCGACCACGTCGGAGGGTATCGAGAAATACCTTGGCAGTGGCATGGTCAAAGGCATTGGCCCTGTTTATGCCAAGAAATTGGTGGCCAAGTTCGGTGAGAAGATCTTCGACGTCATCGAAACTCGCTCAGCGGCGCTGGAAGAGGTCGATGGGATCGGCCCCAAACGCCGGCTTCAAATCAAAGCCGCGTGGGGAGAGCAGAAGGTGATCCGGGATATCATGCTGTTCCTGCATTCCCAAGGGGTCAGCACGAGCCGCGCGGTTCGCATCTACAAAACGTACGGCGTGGATGCCGTCGAGCGGGTTCGCGCAAATCCCTATTCATTGGCCAAGGATATCAATGGCATCGGATTCAAGACGGCGGATCAGATCGCCCAGAACATCGGCATCCCGCATGATTCGGTGATGCGAGCGACGGCCGGGTTGAATCACACGCTTTTAGAGGCGACGTCGGAGGGACATTGCGCCTTGCCATTGGAGTTATTGAGGAAGACGGCCGTGATGTTGCTGAACGTGGAACCGCGTGTCGTCGATGACGCGTTGGCCAAGGCTTTCGATCAGGGGGACTTGGCGTTGGATCGTGTGACCGGCGACGATTGGGCCTTTCTTCCCTGGTTGCGCAATGCCGAGATCGGCATTGCTCGACGTGTCCAGGAGATGGCAGCCGGAGCTTCGACATTGCCGTCCATGGATGTGGATCGGGCGGTGGCGTGGTGTCAGGAAAAGACCGGCAAGGAACTGGCACCAAGCCAGCGCGAGGCCCTGCGTCAGGCGTTGACGCAACGGGTATTGGTCATCACGGGAGGGCCGGGCGTGGGGAAGACGACGCTGGTGAATTCCATCCTGCGGATTGTGATCGCCAAGAAGGTGCGTTGCCTCTTGTGCGCTCCCACGGGTCGCGCTGCCAAGCGGTTGAGTGAAACGACCGGGCTTGAAGCCAAGACCATTCACCGACTGTTGGAAGTCAAGGCTGGGTCCAATTCGTTTCAACGAAATGAATCCCATCCGTTGGAGTGCGACCTATTGGTCGTGGACGAATGCTCAATGGTCGATGTGCCCTTGATGAATCATCTGTTGCGCGCCGTTCCATCCGGGGCACATGTGGTGTTCGTCGGCGATGTCGATCAACTGCCGTCGGTGGGTCCGGGAACGGTTCTCATGAGTTTGATAGAGAGCCGTCGGATTCCGGTGGTGCGATTGACCGAAGTTTTTCGCCAGGCGGCACGGAGCCGGATCATTACGAACTCCCATCGGATCAATGCAGGGCAAATGCCGGAATCACCGACGAAAGATGAGCCATCGGACTTCTATTTTCTCGAACGTGAGGATCCGGAGCGGATTGCGGAGACCTTGTTGGAACTGGTTCGGGAGCGAATCCCGGCGAAGTTTGGTGTGGATACAATCCGGGACATTCAGGTGCTGTGCCCGATGAATCGCGGGTCATTGGGGGTGCGTGAGCTGAATGTCCGTTTGCAGGACCGGCTGAATCCTGTCCGTGAGGATGAACCTTATGTGGAGAAATTTGGCTGGCAGTTCCGCGTGCGGGACAAGGTGATCCAGACCGAAAACGACTACGATAAGGATGTGTTCAACGGGGACATCGGCCAGGTGATAGCGATGGACTTGGTAGAGCAAGAATTGACGGTCCGGTTTGAGTCCCGCGAGGTGGTGTATGAGTTTGGGGAATTGGATGAACTGGCGCTCGCGTATGCGATCACGATCCACAAGTCTCAGGGTTCGGAGTTCCCGGTGGTGGTGATCCCCTTGGCGATGCAGCAGTACATGTTATTGCAGCGGAACTTGGTGTACACCGGTGTGACCCGCGGCAAACGCTTGGTGATGTTGATCGGACAAAAGAAGGCGTTAGGGAGTGCGGTTCGGAACTGTGAGACCCAAAAGCGGTATTCTGGGTTGCTGGCGAGGTTGGTGGGGTAGGACGAGCGATGCCGAACGGCAGCAGGGCGTTGAACAGGACAATCCGGTTCTTTCCAAAGGAATCCTTCTAGCCTACGGTTCGGTTGTTGAATCCATGACATCCTGTGTGGTGCAAATTCTGGCTGGGAACTGCCGACGTCTGGCGTCGGCCGGGGCTTGGGCTGTGATGGTATGGATGGTGGTGGCTTTTTTGGACTGCTCGACGCACGGGGGCACGAACACGAGTTGGGCTTTCCAGCCGGTTGGCAATCCGCCACAGCCCCGGGTGAAAAGCATTGGATGGGTGAAGACTCCGATAGACCGTTTTGTGTTGGCGCGTTTGGAGGCGACGGGGCGCGAACCCTCGGCGGCTGCCGATAAGCGCACATTGATCCGGCGCGCGACGTTCGATCTGACTGGGCTGCCTCCAACACCAGAAGTGGTTGAAGAATTTCTGGCGGACGATTCTCCGGCTGCTTTTGAACGTGTCGTGAATCGGTTGCTCCGACAGCCAGAGTACGGTGAACGCTGGGCTCGCCATTGGTTGGACATCGCCCGGTACGCCGACAACAAGGGTTACGTTTTTTTTGAAGAGAAAACTTATCCGTGGGCCTGGACCTACCGGGATTATGTGGTGAGCGCATTCAACGAGGACAAACCCTACGATCGTTTTCTCTTAGAACAGATTGCCGCCGATCAGATCACACCGCCGCCGGAAGCTCGATCGTTGGCGGCGCTTGGGTTTCTCACGGTTGGCGATCATTTTTCGAACAACACTCACGACATCCTCGACGACCGAATTGATGTGGTGACTCGAGGGTTGCTCGGGCTGACGGTGGGTTGTGCCCGGTGTCACGACCACAAGTACGATCCGGTGTTGCAGGCGGATTATTACGCGTTGTACGGTGTGTTTCGGAGTTCCTCGGAACCGATGGTGCCTCCGTTGTTGGAGGCTCCCCCTGTCGGCAACCCGTACGAGTGTTTCCTCTGGGAGCTGAGCGAACGCGAGCGGCGATTGCGGGAATTCGTTGAGTCGAAACATCGCTCGATAGTGAATGATGCCCGAGCTCGAATTGCAGAATACCTGATGGCGGTGCATGCCCAACGCGGTCAGCCGACGACGGAGAGCTTCATGTTGCTGGCTGACCCGGGCGATCTCAACCCCACGGTGATCACGCGATGGCGGCGCTTTGTTGAACGAGATAACGACACCAACGGCGTGTGGCGGCTCTGGCATCGATTCTCTGAACTGAGCGCGACGAACTTCGCCGAATCGGCAACGGTAATTCTTCGAGAGACGGTTGCGACCCCGATTGGCGGCAACTCGACCGTTGCGGGGCGGGGTAGTCATCCAGGAATTGACACGGCATTCGCAGGGGAACCACCGGCGTCGATGACCTCGGTGGCGGAGCGCTATGCGACGGTGTTGCGGCGGGTGGATGCCGAATGGAAGACCCTGGTTGCCAATTCGGTGGTTGCCGGGCAGTCGCGCCCGGAGCGGCTGCCGAACCTGGACGATGAGGCTTTGAGACGCGTGTTGTATGGACCGGATGCTCCCGCCGATATTCCACTTCAATTGGATTGGGGCTTCCTGTCCTTGCTTCCAGATCGAGCGAGTCAGGGGGAATTTCAGGTGCTGTTAAAAGACTTGGAACAATGGCTGATGAATGGGCCCCATGCGCCTCCACGCGTGATGGCGTTGACGGATCTGCCGGTGGCTTATGAGCCGCGCATTTTTGAACGCGGCAATCCGGCTCGGCTAGGTGCTTGGGTGCCACGGCGGTTTTTGAATGTGCTCAACGGCCGGCCGTTCCAAAAAGGCAGTGGTCGACTCGAACTGGCACAGGCACTGGTTGATCCGGAAAATCCTCTGACGGCTCGAGTGTTAGTAAACCGGGTTTGGATGCATCATTTCGGTTCGGGTTTGGTCAGTACTCCCAGCGATTTTGGGACACGCAGTGAACCGCCGTCGCATCCGGAGCTGCTGGACTGGTTGGCCTGGGATTTCATGAGGCACGGCTGGCAGATCAAACGGTTGCATCGTCAGATTTTGCTGAGTGCGGTGTATCAGCAGTCCTCACGTGGAATCGAAATGACCTCGGCGTCAACAGCAGCGGCAAGTGCAGTGCGACCGGATCCCGAGAACCGTCTGCTGTGGCGGATGAATCGGCGTCGGCATGATTTCGAAGTGCAACGGGACGCCCTGCTGGCGGTTTCCGGCAGGTTGGATCTGCAGTTGGGCGGTCCGGCGATCAGCGCTGCGTCCCAGCGTCGCACCCTTTATTCCTTCGTGAACCGCTTGGATGTGCCGCCGGTGATGACCACATTTGATTTTCCCAGCCCTTCGGCGAGTTGCCCTCAACGAACTGCCACGACGGTGCCGTCACAGGCCTTGTATTGGATGAACAACGATTTCGTCGCCGATTGCGCAGCTGCAGTGGTGCGGCGGCCCGAGGTGACGCAATGCCGATCTGTCTCGGAGAAAGTGACGCGACTTTATCGTCTGATATACAGTCGGCCGCCATCGGAACGGGATTTGGAACGGGGTCGAACTTTTTTGGGAAGCGAGCCGGAAGAGAAGGTTTGGCAGCAGTTGGCTCAAGCCCTCTTGCTGGCGAATGAATTTGTGTTTGTGGACTGAATCCCTTGTGACATGAACCCACTGGAATCCCAACACCCCTGTAATCAATCGATGTCTCGACGACAGTTGCTGGCGCGTTGCGGGACCGGGTTTGGGCTGATGGGACTTGGGGCGTTGCTTGCCGACGAGGGTTTGTCAGCAGGAGTGGGTCTTCCCTTGGCCGTTCGGGCTCCTCATTTTGCCCCCAAGGCTCGGCGAGTGGTACATCTGTTCATGAATGGGGGTCCGTCGCAGGTTGATACGTTCGATCCGAAACCCGCGCTGGACCGGTTCCATGGGAAGCCACTTCCCTTGAACAATCTTCGAACCGAACGAAAGACGGGTGCGGCGATGCGATCGCCCTTTGCATTTCGGAAATACGGCCAATCGGGCATTGAGGTAAGCGACTTGTTTTCCAAGACCGCGAGCCAGCATATCGATGATATGGTGGTCATTCGTTCGATGCAGGCCGAGGTGCCAAATCATGAGCCGTCGCTAATGCTTATGAACTGTGGCGATTCTCGGTTGCCGCGTCCGAGCATGGGTTCGTGGGTTACCTATGGACTGGGTACCCTGAATCAGAATCTCCCGGGATTTATTGTGCTGTGTCCAGGTGGCTTCCCGATTGTTGCGACGCAGAACTGGCGTTCGGCCTTTCTGCCGGGATCGTTTCAAGGCACCTATATCAATACCCAGCATACCGACGTCGACAAACTCATCGCCAACATCCGAAACCCCAGGCTGAGTACCGCTGAACAGCGTCGTCAGTTGGATCTAGTGCGTGAACTGAATGTGGAACACGCTGCGCTCCGCGAACACGATCCGGCATTGGAATCGCGAATTGCGTCCTTTGAACTCGCTTATCGGATGCAGGCGGAGGCAACCGACGCGTTTGATATCCGCGGTGAACCGGAATCCATTCGGCAAGGTTATGGAAGTGGTACGCACGGACGCCAACTGCTGATCACTCGCCGGCTTTTGGAGCGTGGTGTGCGCTTTATTCAGCTATGGTCGGGCGACGGTCAACCTTGGGATAATCACGACAACCTGGAGAAGACACATCGTCAACTCGCGGGGGATTGGGATCAACCGATTGCGGCGTTTCTTGCGGACCTAAAACAACGCGGGTTGTTTGAGGACACGTTGGTTCTGTGGGGCGGTGAGTTTGGTAGAACGCCGGTCGCGGAATTACCTGGCTTGAGTGGTCGCGATCACAATCATTATGGATTCAGCGTCTGGCTTGCTGGCGGCGGTGTGAGGGGCGGGACGACATACGGCGCCACCGATGAGTTTGGATTCCGTGCGGTAGAAAACCCAGTCCATGTCCACGATCTGCACGCGACCATGTTACATTTGTTGGGGTTGGACCATGAACGGCTCACGTATCGCTATGCTGGAAGGGATTTTCGCCTGACCGATGTGGCAGGCAATGTGATCGGGAAGATTGTTGGGTAGAGTTCCGTTTGTTACCTTTGGTGCGGGATTCAGTTTTTTATGGTGTCAGCAAATTACTTTGAAACGCCATTATGGGGCAACGATGAGTCCTGAATCTCAGTGACTCGGTCTCTTGAGGATGCTCTTGAATGGCCGCTTCAAGGTTCAAGACGAACCAAACCTATGAACTGGATTTTTTGGATGATATTGGGGGGTGGGGCTGGAGCCGTATTGTTGATATGGCTTTTGATCCGATCGGCATCCAGGCGAGGAAGTGGGGCCCGGGGTGGTTCCAGTTCCGGATTGAGTTCGGATGGCGGCGGTTGGGGTTTGTTTGAATCTGGGGGGATTTCAGGTGGAAGCGATAGTTCTAGCGGATGTGATAGTGGATCGGACGGGGGAAGTGGCGGGGGGTGTGATGGTGGGGGCGGCGGAGGGGATTAGCAGGAGTTTGGCGCGGCTAGTTCCAGTGCATACCAAGTGTCTACTCGGTGGCGACGCCTTCGGGGCCAAAAGCGGCAGAGGACTGCGCGTACTCCAAAGAGTGTCGTCGTATGACTCGAATGACGGTGCTTCTGGAGCGCGGTGGCCCTCCACCGCTTTTGGGGAATTGCTGGGTGAGCTGGGACGGATGGAGAAAGCGGCAGAGGACTGCACGCACTCCAAAGGGGCCGCTTCTTCACTTTGGCGGCTATCTGGGGGGTCTACATCGCTCCTCAAGGTTGGGGTGCTGCTGACACGGGGCTGTCGGGTACTGCCAAGGCTGGATTGCGGTTGAAGAATGCTTTGGGTGTGAGGCGCATGCTGACGTGTGCCGAGGGCATGACGGGGAAATCCTCAGGTCGAGCGACATGAGTGACTCCGAGAGTCACCCACGTGACGAGGTCTTGCCTTTGGATAGACTCGTTATTTCGAGCATAGGTGGTCAGGTTTTGGAGCGGGTTGTGTCCTCCTGGATAGTTGCCTGCGGCGTACAACTCGGTTGGGTTGTATCGCGTGACGACGAACTGGTGATCAATGTATCCAGCACGACGCCGGACGGGCGAGTCTTTGGCAAGGAATGGAACCACGATCATACCGGGATCGATTTGGTAACCGGAAGGATGGCCGAGGGCCGATAGGGTGTCGGGATTGAAAATGGTCCACATGCGGTGGGTTGCCGGGTTCATATCTCGGACGGCCTGTCGTTCGGTGGAGAAAACGGTCTGTGCCAGAGAGAACCCATTGCCATGCGGGTTGGAGCGACCGAGTCGATCGGTGGTCAAGTTGTACTCCTTTACGCTGTTCGAAGTGCCGTCGATATCGAAGTCGAGCCGCACATTAAGAAAGTGCTGGTGATGGGGCGCCAGGAGGTTTTCAGCCACCAGAACTCCGTGCGCCTGTTCGCCTTGAGGTGTCGCGGTGCCGGATCTCTCTCGAAGAAGTTGGCAGGCGGCGCAATGCGTCGCATGAGTCCCTTTCAGTTGCATGATGCCGGTGAGATAAATATGGAGTTCGATCGAGCCGTCCTGGCGAAAACTCCATTGAAACCGGTAATCATAATTGCCGATGGTCGTGAGGTGACCAATGACGAGTTCTCGAGCGCGCGGTCCCACGGTTCCGGAATCGCCTTCCGTGTGTGACCACAGTATGCCTGCGTCCCGTTCATAGACATCCACAGCGTTCGTCAGGATCCGCGTTCCCCCGACACCGTCTGTGAGTGGTTCACTGATCAACGTTGCATAGGAGACCGTCGTGAATCCCGGTTTGAGCGGGGTGGTGAAATACCCCAGACCGAAATCGGCTTCGTCGAAGTAGGCGCGCCAAGACCACGCCTCATCCGTATCGGCGTAGGGAACCAGCAGGTCAGAAATGGAGGCGCGGTAAAGAATGGGGCGCACCTTTCCCGGAGCATCCTCCCAACCGATCTGATAGAGGATCAGTCCATCGCGAGGATGCAATGCGTATCGGAAACGCCATCGATTCCAAGTGATGGCGTGATCGTCGATTCGGAACGTGGGACCTTGTGGTAACGAAACCTGCAGGGGTTTCTGAGGAGGATCTTGCGGGCCGCGAATTGCTGGATCAAAAAAGTCCATTTTGCCGTGTGAGATGGGATAGACCCCTCGATCGATGACCTTGAGCACTTGACGATGCGACATATCGACGAACGCCGTGAGACCTTCGATGGGTTCCCAGGTGGTGCGATTGGTGGTGCGAAGAAACGGAACGGTAACCAGGGTCCGCGTGTTGGAATGACCCTTCAGCAATGGAACCGGGCCTATAGGAATAGCGCCGGTTTCGACGCTGGCCAGGTCGGTGATTCCCCGGCGAGTCAACGCCTCAATCCAAAGCGTGTTCGTCTTGAGGATCTTTCCGCTCTCGCCGAATTCCGCCCCGGTTTGCAGGGGTTCGGCACCAGGCACGAGTTTCCAGGATCGCGTTTTGTTTGCGAGCAGATCGACGATGCCTTCGTACGTCCTGTGGCGTTGGAGATCATATGCCACGATGGAGGCCTCCCTTGTCAATTGGGTGCCGGGTCGCCAGGCTAGAACTTGTTCCTTGCGGGGTTCGTGGAGGGCGACGATGGGAAAGTAGGCATTGGTGGCGACTTTACCTTCGTTGAGAACGATGCGCACCGCCGCTGCCAGCTCATTGGTGGACAATGGATCCAATGGATGTACTGCTGCGGACGCAGAACATTCCAGTATTAAAAGCGCGAGCCACAGAAAGGATGCTCCCGTTTTCAGGATTGAACGAAGCCGCTGCGCGGGGGGCTTCGCCGAAGTAGACGCCCGGGGTGGTCTGGAGCACACGCTCCGGACCTATGATCAAAACCTCGTTCATATCCAGATCGAAATCCACTACAGCTCCCGCGCAGCTGCCGA
>SXSK01000291.1 GCA_005793375.1 Verrucomicrobiales bacterium
CCTGTTTGTTTGGCTTTTTTCATCTGTGACAAGACGCATTAAAACCAATAAAGACAAGGGTTTCGAGCTTTTTAATATAATTCGACAGTTATATCACGCTTGTTTTAGGCCTAGACCTCATTGAGGTAGTAACACCGTTCGATGATACCCAAACCCATTTGCACGTCATTTTGGCCGATGGCACGGGCCATGCCCGCGATTTGCTCGCCGGCTCAGTCCTCGTTTCGGGACCAGGATTCCGCGGAGCCCTGGGCGAAGGGGCAGGGGATTCGCTTGAACCCGTCTGGGCACCGGATTCCCAATCGATAGTATTCACCGCCACCACCAATGCCCTAGTTGCGGCTTACGCCGAATCTGTCTCTCATTTATATCAAGTATCACTGGCCGGAGGAGAGCCGCGAGCGCTGACTTCGGGTGACGCCAGTCATTCCAACGCGACGTTCAGCCCCGATGGTCGACGGTTGGGGTTTTTGGTCAACTCGGGCGAGAGGCGGATCTATTCCTTGGATCGATTGGCGGTGGCACATTGGCCTTGGACTGGCTCCATAAAGACGCTCGCGAGGACACTCGATCGTTCCGTGGGTGGCTACAGCTTCTCCACGGACAACGAGACGATTTACTTTTCTGCGGAGGATTCCGGTCGCATCCAAATCTGGTCGGTACCGATCGACGGCGGGGAACCGCGATTGGCGATCGAGAGATCCCAAGGTGTCTGGCTCTCCATGACAATTCCGCCGCGGGCAGCGATACCTGTACTTTTTGGTCACTGGGAAACGGCCACTCAACCGGCGGAAGTGTTCCGAGTAGACCTGACTTCGGGAACATCCCGACGCCTTACTGAGTTTAATGTGGCGGCGGCTGCGGGGTTGGATTGGCAACCCTTGCGCGAGTTATGGGGGGCACTTGGCCAATTGGTTGCAGGCGACCACGACCCGGTACCGATGCCTTATTGGCCATGCCGGACTCGCTAGCCTCTATTCGCAATGGGCGACCAGCGATGCCATCTATCATCGAGAGATCATGATGGGTGGGCCTTTTGGGGAAAAGACCGACGCGTGGCTTGACCAAAGTCCGGCGACGTATGCCAAGGACTTCAAGACACCGATGCTCCTGTCGATTGGCGAGACTGACTACCGCGTGCCGTTGAACAACACCCTCGAGATGTGGTCGTTGTTGCAACGGCACCGTGTGCCGAGCCGTGTGTTGGTTTGGCCCGACGAAAATCATTGGATTCTGAAAGGCGAGAACAGTCGGGTTTTCTACCGCGAAGTGCACGATTGGTTGGGGCGCTGGCTGAAAGAGTGAGACGGTTGAATTGCCACGCTAACGACTGAATTCCGAGTGGCGAAGTCGTTCCAGTTCGGCTTTTAGGGGTTTCCAGTAAGCTTGGTCCAAAGCGCGTTCGGCGTATTCCTCGGCCTTCAAGGACTCTTCGAGACCCTGAAGATCGTTCTGAATCGCCAGACGAAGCAGGGGGCGCGACTCGTTGGCAAGAATCTTGGCTTCCGATGGATACTGTGATGCAAGCTCGAGGAGAATTGCCGGAGTGCGACATTCCTGAAGCCAGAATCTGACTCGTTCCGGCGATGTTGGGCCGGGATTCGCTGCACGATCCGCTTCAATCAATCGGCGTATCATTGGCCAGTCCTTGTCCCGCTGGGTTTTTTTTGCCCGCACCAAATCGGGGAGCGACATCAATTCATAGAGGGTTCCGTCTTCGCCTTGCAACGTGGTGCGACGTTGCCAAAGTTCCTCGAAGGGTGCGACTCCACGCATGTGGGACATCACATCGACGCGCAATCGGGCAACCTCTGGATGTTGACATCGAAAGTGGATGGCATGGCCGCGTTGGAGATATTCCGGGGCAAACGGCGGGACGGCGATAACGACCGCCTGCAACTCCTGCATGGCCAGAGTCAACCGTGCCAAACTTTCGGAAGTCGAGAGAATGGCGAAATCGGTGTCCCGGCTAAATTCCGCCGCGCCGTAAAACACGCAGGCCTGACCTCCCATCAACAGGGCGTGGACACCACAACTCTGGAAAGTTGAAAGGACTTTGTGAATCGGGTTCGGGATCAAGGCTGCCTCCCTGCGCGAGATACTGGGACCATAGTTTCATGCTCTCCTGCCAACGTTCGATGGGTGTTAGCCGATACCACTCCTGCCATTCTTCTTCGGGTTCGTCCTGCACCCCTTCACCCTGCCATTCCCGGTGCAGAATGCCAATGGTCATTCGGTGCCTGGAAGGTTAGGCCTGGACACACGCGCCTCGAGCCAATTCCAGCTCAACAAATCCCTTGTTCGGTTAAGGCGGCTTTGTTATCCCCATTCCGTCGGAGGACAATGCGGGTGTGGTTCAATGGTAGAACGTGGGCTTCCCAAGCCTGAGACGAGGGTCCGATTCCCTTCACCCGCTCCATTTTCAGTATTTCCCCTTATTTCTTCGGGTTTCCTCGGAATAGTGCTAACCTCAGTGCTAACACGTCCGAGGAGGTTCGCCTTGGTTTGACCGTGTTCGACGATGTTTCCGATCCCTCGCCACGGACAGTCCGACCGTGGGAAACGACCACCGCTTCTTGCCCCATCAGATCGGATTTCCGATCACCTCATCCAACACGTACAAACTGGTCACGGCAGGCCGCTGCGGTAGACTCGGCTGCGAATGAGCAAGTCCGGCGCAACCGAACAGCGACGGTTGGAAGACGTTTGTGAAGCATGCGGATGGCCTGTACCACCGAATCGACGGCGCTAGCCGAAATGGAGCCGCCCGTGCTATGAGGAATGGAGCCACTTGGAAAGTGGAGTACTGAGGTACTTTCTCTTTTCCAAGGAGACGGTGGCGATTTCCGAGTAGGAGTGTTTCCGAGTAGGAAGCAGGCC
>SXSK01000292.1 GCA_005793375.1 Verrucomicrobiales bacterium
AAGAAGCCATGCGCTTACTTTCAAGCGTGGCCATTGTGAAAAATCAGCCGAGTTCTCAATATCCCGCCTGCCTATTGTTCTTCCGCGGGTCCATCCTTCAACCAATCCGGCCAAACCACTTTTCTTGAAACTGCCCTGGGGCTCGTGCAGGACTATGAACGAAGCCTTGTCTGAAGACAATAATGGTTCAGCATAAAACAAATAATGCGTTGCGGGCAGGCCATGTTCTGGGTTCTTAGAGTTCGGTTTTCCTGGATTGCCTGGATCCTCGGAATCGCTTGGCTTGGCGGCTTCGGATGTGGCAACCCCGATTCCAAGCCCGTGGTTGTCTACTGTGCCCAAGACCAAGTCTACGCCGAATCCATTCTGGCCGATTTCACGCAACAAACCGGCATCCCGGTCAAGCCAGTCTATGATAGCGAAGCCATCAAGACCGTTGGACTGGTGAATCGCCTCATGGCGGAACGGCGGCATCCCAACGCCGATGTCTTCTGGGGAAATGAAGAACTGCGTACACGCCAATTGATAGCCAACGGCGTCTTGATGACCGAACCGCATTTTGGGGTATTTGGGCAGCGGCGCAGGCTTTTGGTCATTCGTCGAGGTCCGATGAATTCCTCGCTCGCCACGATTCGATCGTGGGCGGATCTGACCAATCAAGCGTTTTTCGGGAGGCTTTCAATGGCCTTCCCGCTTTTTGGGTCCACCGCCACGCATCTGCTGGCATTGCGACCTCATTGGGGCGAATCCAACTGGGTGGTCTGGTGCCGTGCTCTGATCGCTAACCAACCGTTTCTGGAAGAAGGTAATTCGCAGGTCGTCCAGCGAGTTGCACGTGGAGAAGCCCTGGTTGGAATGACCGATTCGGACGATCTGACTGCCGCTCAACGGCAAGGGTTGGCAGTAGAAAGTTTGCCCCTAATGTCAGAGACCCTTTACCTTCCGAACACCGTTGCCATAGTGGCAGGAGCACCGAATCCCATCGGGGCCAATCGACTTTTGCAGCACCTGCTTTCCAAACCCGTCGAGCAGCAACTCATCGCTCTGGGAGCTCTGGAGTCACCTCGGAACGAAACGAAACACCTTGGTCTTCGTCCAAATTGGGATGTGGTTCTCCGAGATATGGACGCTGCCAATTCCCAGCTCATGAACTGGTTTCGGAAATGATGGAACTGATTACCAATTCCGTGTGGGTGGGGATGGGGGCCACCGTCTTGGCTGTTGGACTGGGCTTTCTGGTTGCTCTTGCCGCAGTCTCGTCGCCAGCCTGGATGCGCACAGCGACTTATCTCACAGCAGCCGCAGCGCTGGCGCTACCGCCGTTTTTGATCGCCAATGTCTGGTTGGAATTGACGTCGGAATGGCGGGCGCGCTTGGGGGCAGAGGCTTCGGT
Organism: Verrucomicrobiales bacterium; assembly: GCA_005793375.1. Taxonomy (GTDB): domain Bacteria; phylum Verrucomicrobiota; class Verrucomicrobiia; order Limisphaerales; family UBA9464; genus SXSK01. The sequence goes on from SXSK01000292.1 coordinate 1,394, forward strand.
TCCTGCCATGAGACCCGTCACGGCACTGGTGCTTGGATTGATGTACTGGCCCATCCCATTTCTGTTCACCACTTCAGCCTGGCACACAATTCAGTCGGCCCATCTGGAGCTGACACCCCAACTGGTCGGTCGAAAGTTGATTTACCACCTGCTGTTTCCTGTAGCCCGACCGGCATTGCTTCAATCCGCTCTCATGGTACTCGCTCTCGGATTGTCTAATTTCACCATCCCCACGTTGTTCCAGGTTCGAGTTTTTACCGAGGAATTCTGGATTCGGTTTAATACCACTGGTGATGCCACCCAGGCCTTGAAATGCCTGCTCCCGCTGCTGGTTCTGGCCGTTGGCATCTTATATGCAATGCGTTCCCGGCCAATTTCGTGGCCGAGATGGAACGTCCAGTTTCCTTCAACTGCCTTGCGCCGCCAGTTGCAAGGGTGGTGCCCACTCGCCTGGTTCGCATTTGGAATTATCGGTTGGGTCAGTATCCTCATTCCGATCACCCGACTCCTGGGCAATCGACGGACTTGGCAGGAGTTTGCGGATGCCTGGACGGCAAACCTAGGTGTCACCGGCATGTCACTCCTCACGGCAATCGCCGCGACACTGTTGGCAGTCACGGTGGCGTGGACTGGGTCGAGTTGGAAGCCATCCACCACTCGGGGCGCGGCCACGCTGGCTTGGCTGCCCTTCCTACTGCCCGGGGTTCTCACCGGACTGGCATTGATTTGGACCTGCAATAGGCCCGGCTTTTTCTGGCTCTACCAGAGCCCGGCGATCATCGTTTTGGCCTTCGCCATCCGATACTTGGCCCCCACTTGGGCCGCCATTCAGAGCGCCAGATCCCATCTGGACCAGTCGCTCCAAGATCAATTAATACTCGAAGGAGCCTCACGCTATGTCCAATTTCGCCATGGTATCTGGCCTCAAATAGCGCCGACCACGGCTGCGGCAGCTTACGCGATCTTCTTGTTGAGCCTGTGGGACGTCGAAACTGCCGTCCTCATCCAACCCCCCGGGGGACAAACTTTGGCCCTGAGGATCTTTAACTTCCTCCATTACGGCCACAGCACTCAAGTGAACGCCCTCTGTTTGGCTATGATCCTTCTAGCCATTCTTCCAGGAGTTGCCGTCGCGATCTGGAACTGGATTCGGACCCCGTGGGTTTTCAGTCCCGGCACGGTGACTCGGGTCATGGTATTTGGCGGCATCGGCTGGTTGATGGCTGGAATGCAGATGGGTTGTTCTCCGCAGCTTCCGCCAGGCACAACGCCACTAGATTCCCACTGGTTTTCGGCAGTGCAGATCCTCGGCACTCGAGGCGTGGCTCCCGGCCAATTCTCAAAACCACGTTCATTGGTTTGCGACCGCGAAGACAACCTTTACGTCGCGGATATGACCGGCCGCATTCAGAAGTTTTCCCCCGACGGCGCGTTTCTCCTTCAATGGCAACTGCCCCAAACAGATCTGGGAAAACCCAAAGGCATGTGCCTGGACCAGGAAGGCAATATCGTCGTGCTCGAACCTCATTACCAGCGGGTCAATCACTTCAGGCCTGACGGAACTTTGATCACTCAATGGGGACGCAAGGGTACCAACAGCGGAGAGTTCATTCTGCCGCGAGCCGTGGCGCAGAGTTCCATCGGAGATTTCTACCTAAGCGAATATACGCTGCTCGAACGAGTTCAGCGATTCCGCCCGGATGCCAGACCTTCCACGAATCGGGCGCAGCCAGGAGTTCCCGCTACTTCCATCTGGGGACTTCCAGGCACCGCTTATGGTGAGTTCAATCGAGCGGAAGGATTGTGTGTTGGCCCGGCGGATCAGATCTTTGTTGCCGATTCCTGCAACCACCGAATCCAGGTATTCGATGCCAATGGAAAGTTCCTCCGGAGTCACGGCCACGCCGGTTCGAACCCGGGCAGTATCAGCTATCCGTACGATATCAAAGTGGAGCCGTCAGGAGCCCAGTTTGTCTGCGAATTTGGCAATAGCCGTATTTCCGTATTCGACGCCAGGGATCAACTCCTGGAAATCCTGGGGCACGCGGGCCGTGCGCCCGGGGAGTTTTTCAATCCCTGGTCCATATGCTTGGATTCTCAGGGAAACCTGTACGTTGCCGACTCTCAAAATCATCGAATACAAAAGCTGCTTCGAAAGCCCTCCACTCGGGCGCTAGCTGTCGTAAACCGTACGTTGAATGGGAATCCATGAGCATCCCCTTAAACCCCGGCTTCCCATACACAACGTTCACTCGTAGAATTCGGCTCACCCACAGGGCACTGCTCCTGAAAGGATGAACTTCCAATTCACCCATGCCATCTGGTTGTGGCTGCTGTTACCCACAGCGGCTTGGACCCTTTGGCTGGCTTGGCGCTCAGACGCATCTCTCAATCCATGGCGGCGCTGGGTGTCCGCTTCCATCCGAATCGTGGTTCTCACCTCGCTGATGCTCGCCATCGCCGGTGCCCAGTGGAAACGGCCCCAGGAAGGTATGAATGTCCTATTCGTCCTGGATCGATCCGATTCAGTCCCTTCAAGACAACAGGAGGACGCCCGAGAACTCGCCAACCTCTGGGCCAAAAACAAACATAAGAAAGACAAAGCGGGTTTTCTCATCTTCGGCAGCGACGCCGCCTTGGAATCCACCGCCACGACCACCGCTGAAGCCGAAAAAATTCAAGCCGTCGTCAACTCGGAACGTAGCGATATCGCGGGCGCTATCCGCCTCGCCACGGCGGCTTTCCCAGAAAGTGGCCAGAAGAAAATTGTCCTATTTTCCGATGGCAACCAGAACGTCGGCGACGCCGTGGCCGCCGCCTTTGCGGCCAAACCGCTGGAGGTCACCCTGGATGCCTATCCTCTCGGCGTCCAACGTAGCGGCGATGTGTCCGTTCAAAAAGTCGGGCTGCCAGCTCAAATCAAGAAGGGACAAACCTTCGAGGCGAAGATTTTTGCCAACTCCGACAAAGCTCAGTCAGCGAAAGTGCGCCTCTTCCGAAACGACCAACTCCTCGGGGAACGCACCGTCCAACTCGAAGCCGGAAAGAATCTGTTCACATTCCCTCAAACTCTAGAAAACCCCGACTTCTATCGCTACGACGTCCAAATCGAAACCACGGGCGATACCATTGCTCAAAACAACAAGGCCAGCAGCTTTGTGAGTGTCCGGGGAGATCCCAGAATCCTCATCATCAGCGCAGCCCCCGACCAAGACCAAAGCCTGGTCCGGGCGTTGCGCGATGGAAAACTCGATGTGAAGATTATGGATGATCGTTCGGCGCCAAGCACCCTGGCGGAGATCCAGAGTTTTGACGCGGTCTTCCTCAGCAATGTAAACGCCGGAATGTTGGGGATGGATCGCATGCGCCTGCTTGAGAGTGCCGTCAGAGATTTTGGAGTCGGTCTGGTTTGCATCGGCGGCGACGATTCCTACGCCGCCGGCAGCTATCGCAACACCCCACTCGAAGCCATCCTTCCGGTTGATATGGAACTGAGCTCCAAAAAGGTGCTTCCAAACGGCGCTCTGGGAATGGTCATGCACGGAATGGAATTCAATAACGGAAATCAGGTGTCCCGTGAAATCGCGCTTGCCGCCCTCGAAGCTCTCGGACCCCAGGATGAACTCGGGGTCATTGAATGGGATGGGACCGAGCGTTGGGTCGTGGAACTCCAAAAGGTCGGAGACAAGCGAAAGATCGCCACGGCGATTTCCGGAATGAACCAGGGCGATATGCCCGATTTTGGCGGTCCCATGCAGCGAGTTTTCGAGGCCCTCAAGGCCTCCACTGCCAATCTCAAACACATGATCGTCTTCAGCGATGGCGATCCTGGGGCACCCGGTGCCGCCCTCATGAACGAGATTCGTGCCGCCCGCATCACCGTCAGCACGGTCATGATTGGCGGCCACGTGAATCCCGATACCATGATTCGCATTGCAGAGCTTGGGAACGGCCGTTTCTACGACATCCAATCTCCTGCCAATCTCCCGCAAATTTTCATCAAGGAAGCCGCGGTCATTCTCAAATCCGCCATCTTTGAGGAACCCTTCAAACCGCAAGTCTCCGCTGCGTCTGAGTTGATCCGCGGTATTGGCAGTGGAGAATATCCTATCCTTCGCGGCTACGTGGCTTCCACCGCCAAACCTCGGGCTGAAGTCCCTTTATTGAGCGAAAAAGGTGATCCCGTTCTCGCCCATTGGCAGTTTGGCCTCGGACGAACCGTCGCATTCACCAGCGACGCCAAATCCAAGTGGGCAAAAGACTGGATCACCTGGGGGCGCTACCAACAGTTCTGGTCGCAGGTAGGTAATTGGGCGCTGCGCCGGATCGATACGGCCGATTTCAATACTCAGGTCAGTGTCGAAAATGGACAGGGCGTCATCAGCGTGGAAGCGCTTGATGCGGACGGCAACTTCCGGAACTTCCTCAAGCTGAGGACGGTGGTCGCCAGCCCAACAGGCCGCCGCCAGGAAGTCATCCTGGAACAAACCGGGCCGGGCCGTTACGAAGCCCGTTTCGACACCAAAGAAGTCGGCGCCTACCTGCTGAACCTTCAGGATTTAGATAACTACGGAGACCTGCGGGGGTCTCAAATTCTCGGTGCCAGTGTCAATTATTCCCCCGAATTTAATGACACCGAACCAAACCACAATCTGCTGAATCGAGTCGCGGAGGCTACCGGCGGTCGAATGCTAAGCGACGCCGACAACCCATTCCTGAAAGGCCGCAAGAAGACCTTTCAGCCCCAGGATATTTGGGATTCACTTCTGAAATGCATGGTCTTCCTGTTCGTACTCGATGTCGGCGTTCGCCGCGTGGATATCGACCGTGAGGAATGGGGTCGCTGGTGGGTGCGCGCCAAGGTCTGGATGGGGTTCGGTGACAGGGCCAAAGGTCAACGGTCCGAGGAATCCCTCGGCGCACTCCTCGCCCGTCGCGATCAAGTTTGGCAGGATCGCCCTCAACCCACCACCAACGCCCCCCAATCTCCCGCGGCCAATCCGGATCTTTTTCGTCCCAAAGGACAACCCGTTGTCGTCCCCGGCGATACGCCACTCCCGTCGCTCCCACGGAATCGGACAACCTCAGAATCCGCATCCGAGGGCTCCAAGGAATCTGGGCCGACTGGCGCATCCGCCGGGACAACCAGCCGACTGCTCGAAGCCAAACGCCGCGCTCAAAAGAGAAAATAGCGCCCACCCTCTCAAACACACGTTGAAACGTGACTCCGAGGTGACGAGAGCTCCGAAACCAGTTAAGCTGCGTCGGTGCAGACGCAGACCATCACTCTCGGGCATTCGCCCGACCCAGACGATGCCTTCATGTTCTATGGATTGGCCAAGGGACACATCGCCACGCCAGGCCTGCATTTTGAACACATTCTCCAGGACATCCAGACCTTGAACGAACGGGCGACTCGCGGGGAACTGGATGTGTCCGCGATCAGCATCCACGCCTATGCTCATGTGAGCGATCAATATGCCCTCCTGCCCAGTGGCGCCAGCATGGGCGATGGTTATGGCCCCATGTTGGTCGCAAAAAATGCCTTCTCAAAAGAAGAAATCCCCAAGCGCCGCATCGCCGTTCCCGGCACCATGACCAGCGCCTTCCTTGCCTTGCAACTCTGGCTCGGAAAACCCGCTCATGAACTCAATTTTGTTGTCGTGCCGTTCGATCAGATCTTCAGCGCCGTTCGAACGGGTCAGGCTGAAGTCGGCTTGATCATCCACGAAGGTCAACTCACTTACCGCAATGAGGGATTAGTGCTCTGTGAAGACCTTGGTGTCTGGTGGGGAATCGAAAACGGCGGTCTTCCACTCCCCTTGGGCGGCAATGTGATCCACAAACGCCATACCCCAGCCCTTCGCAGCCGAATCAGCAGCATACTGACCGAGAGTATCCAATTCAGCCTGGATAACCGAACGGAAGCGGTTGCCCACTCTCTTCAGTATGCTCGTGACATGGGTCACGATCTGGCCGACCGATTCGTCGGCATGTACGTCAATCACTGGACACTGGATTACGGGGACAGAGGGCGCGAGAGCATCCGGCGCTTCTTGGATCGCAGTCAGAGACTCGGATTGATCCCCGCGGCACCCCCACTCGAGTTCGTGAGTTGAGTCAACCCCTCGCCCTAGAAACGCCAGCCGCCAGCCTTTCGCAACTCGAGACACTCGGTACAAAAAGGCAAAACGTGCGCCGACTCCCATTTGGGGACTCGACGCACGCGGTGAAATCACCAGTCTAATTCTAGACTCAAACGCCTAGCAAATGCTCGATCACCAACTGGTCGAGACCTTGGTAATCGCGCTGGGCGATAAAGCTGGCTGCTTGTTTTTCGTCGAAGGAACGCGCTTTCGCGACGAGGTGCATGAACGTATTCCGTGAGTTTTCCAAGTGCGCACTCCAATGGTCGGGCGTGGTCGTTCGGAAGGGATGGACATCAAAGCAGACGAATTCCCCGTTGCGTCCATAACCATTCCGTTCGAGTGCCCGAACTTGGTTAAAGGCCACACGTAGATTGTTCGAACCAAACGGTTTGTCCTGGTCAAACTTCAACCCATTTTGGTCGTTCAGATGGAGCGACCAAAGCTTGCCAAATGACATCGCAAAATCGATTTCATCCGTCGGATCCAGACCCGCGAGCAACCCGTGCGCGGATTCAATCACGCAACCAACTCGTTTCGGGTCACGAGTGAGTTGTGCAATCGCCAAGGCATGCCCGATGGTCGGTAAATAGGCCACGTCCATGGGTTCGTTGGGCTTCGGTTCGATCGCCAACCGAATCTTTTTGTCGTGCGCCAGAAACGCATCAAACGCCTCCACCAGCAACTCCATGCTCCGCTTTCCACTCTTGGACTCACGGATGTAGGTGCCTTCGCGTGCCAGCCATATCACCATGATGTCCGTACCCAACACCCGCGCGATGTCGATGGTTTGTTTGGAGCGATCAATGGCGTACTGACGGTCCTTCTTGTTGTTGGAGGTAAACCCGCCATCAATTGTCTGAGGCGCAAACCAAAGCCGCGGCGCCACCATCTCAGCCACAATCCCCTCCCCGTCCAGACGCTTTTTCAATTCCTTGGCTTCCTTTAGCACTTGGGCGGAGGTCTTGGAATCAATGTTCGGTACAGCGTCATCGTCATGGAACATCATCGCGTCGAACCCAATCCTCTTCAGTTCATCGAGTTTCCAATCAAACGATGGATCTACGCGGGTAGTGGGACCGTAGGGATCTTGCCCCGGACTCCAGTTCCATGGACCTGCACAAAAACGATACTTGAACGCCTTAGCCATAAAGGCCGGAAGGTACGAATGGAACCGCGACCCCGGCAAACCAAATCCCACCCAAACCAAGCAACCAGCTCTAGGTTGAAATGACGGCCCCTTTCAACGGAGTTGCAGGAGCCGGTAATAGCGCTGCGGCTCGGAAGCGCTGAATGGCAGACTCACTTCGAGCGATGCGCCAGTGCTGGAATGGATGGTGTCTGGAACAGTCAGCCACTCCCCGAGTGCCAGGTCTTCACGTGTCTCAACCGCGTAAGTGCCACCTGGCTCGACAGGAAATCTTACAGTCATTTCGCTCGGACTAACACGGAGGATCGCGGCACGAGGAATCTCCGCGACGTGAACCACAGAGATATTATCCAGACCAAGATAGGCGCCGCCGATGGAATCACTGCCGTGGAAGGCCAGCGCCGTGGCTGTGGAATCCGCATTGAAATACAACGTGAATATACCCCACTGACTGCCCTCGCCCGACGGCGCAAAGGTGAAGGATTGGCTCCTGGAATCGATGCTCACCGTCAAATTCTTCTTCCCACGGTACGCAGCATTGTCCTCTTGGGATCCCAAAGCAAAGGACAAGCGATAGTTTTTTCCCGCTGTGGTCGCGATCGTCTGGCTAATCCCGCCGTAGGGTAGGCTATCATGATATCCGGTCAGATCGAGTGAATGCGTCCCGAACGGTGTCGCCGCACTCAGTGTGTTGGCGTCGTCCACCCATGCCAGTTCAGCCGTCGCCGTGGTCCACCCCGGAATCGCGCCAGAGTCGAGCGGGAGTGGCATTAACCCGAAGCCATCCCCCACGAACGTCCCTTCGGTATTTTCGAAGCTGCCGTTCATGATCAGCTCTCCCTCATTGGGACCTGCGCCCGAGTCAAACAAAGTGCTCGGAACAACTTGGAGAAACTTGCCGATGAGCTCGAAATTCCTACCACCCATCGCGGCGCCGTCCCCCAGTGCGAAGCTGCCTTCTACAGCCAAAGTTCCATCCGAGCTGGCGTCGGCGAGAATGAAGAAACCCATCGGCTGGATGGCGAAATCCTGCGCTGAAGCGCACGAAACCGCCAGGGCAAGCGAAAGCACTGAGATCTTAAAAATGGTATTCACGGGAATGAATTAAGCGATGGGTTTGTGTCGGCTGATCGGAGTGTGACAACGGTCGATTCTTCAAAACCAGCAGCGGCCAAGGTGTCGATGACAGCAAGAAATGCCAGTTTCATTGGAGAGATCGAATCCAAGGTCTAGCGCGCTCCAATTCGGACTCCGCCAAGGGGAGCCACAATCTTAAAACGCTTGTTCCTGGGTATGACGGGCAATTCCCGGGTCGAGCCAGGTGCCATCTTGACGACGCCTCCATGAGCCACGGCGGCAAAGGCGTCCGTTAGGTTTTTGAAGGGACGATAGAAGTCGCCTTCACTCGGCCCAGTCCAATCGAAATCGACCCACACTTCTGAACCCGGGCCCGCTTGCTCCACGTAACCAGTTTCAGAAGTTCGTTTCGGCCGCCATGGATCGCTCATGTCCAGAGTGATCTTGGTGTTGAGAGCGGGATTTGTGACTTCCACCACCGCAATACTCGGACTGTTCAGGATCGTGCCGTTGAGGAAGCGGTCCGTGATATTCCCAGCGTCGCCAAATCGATCCTCCGGGTCTCCTTCCCCATACTCGACCCTGAGAACTTTCGCGCCGTAGACGAAGTTATCTCGCTCGCCTTTGTTCCAGATAACGAACTGCAGGCGATTGCCGTTCAGAGTCGTATACTGAGTCTCGATATTCGATCGCAGGCTCAATCCTGGGTTGTTTGCCCTGACGCGGTTTTTGAACTGCTCAAAGGTCACGTCGGGATGACGCCATGTGTCGAAGGCTTCAAGACAGGCAAACACATCGTCTTGAACAAACTCATCGTCGCGAAAAATCGCGAGATAGAAGCCTGGTCCACTGCTTTTCCGCTTGGCGGAGCTGCCTTTGTTCACAAAGAGGAATTTGCCGCTCCGTTCAATAGTCGGCGCCGATGGCAGGTCGTTGAACCACGAGGTGGGTAAGTGGATCCGGTGTCCGCACGCGAAATCTGGGGCGACACCATAGTTGGCGGCAGGAGGGCTGTTGCGCCGAACCTCACCAAAGACTTCGACATAGAACCCATCCGAAAAGTTTGAGAGCTGAATCAGATCGCGGGCGTTGTCGTGCGTCGCAAGACCTGGACCTGGGCCGGTTGGCATAAACGAGGTTGTCACCGCCACACCCAGTTGCTTTTGCACTTCCTTGTAGCTGAAAATCTGTACGATCGCAGGTCCCGGATCGATCGCCCACGGTCCAGGCGCGCCACCCGCCGTGATCAAGTAACTCGGTGAACCAGCGTAGATCTCCATGTTATCGGCATTGTGATCGCTTTCCTCGCCCTCGGAGCGCCGGTGAAGTCTCTGAAAGAATCGGCGATGAGTATCGTTGACAAACAGATCATGGATTGAAGGTGGCAGCCGGTAATCGCTGAGGGCCTCAAAAACGGCCTCATTCCCATTGCTAGCGATAGCCCAGCCCCAAGGTCGCGCCGGGTTGTTGTCCCGATTCAGCGTGTGATTGGGTGTGGCATAGGCCCTCAGATGGCCGGTCTGCATCGCGAAAAACTCAGGCATGGGGTCGGCGCCCAATGTCCAGTCGAGAAGGCCAACATCCATAAAAGCGCCACCAGCAAGTCGTTTGCTATAGGGATCTTCATTTCTGCGCCGGAAAGGAACCATACGCCTCAGGTCACTGCTGGAGACGGCAATGCGCGCAGATGTATAATCCAGCACCATTCGCGCAGCCAATCGAACCTCGTGATCGTAAGCGTAGCTGCAAAGATTGAGCAGGGCCATCCGAGTCTCGGACTGATAGTTCTTTGCATTGTACTCAGAGAAGTCGTTTTGAAGCATCCGCTGGAGGAGAAAAAGGATTAGGGCGGTGCAGCTCGGGCGTTTATTGTCTCCGTTGCGGCGATTATCATAATCCGGGTTGGGGTTCCGTTGATAGAGCAACTGGTTGGTTAGATACGTCACTGTAAGAATCATAAGGATATGGTTCTCTGTCTCACCGATTCGGACGTGAATTCCCAATGGGCTGACGAAGCCAGCGCGGCTCCAATCCTCCGGCAGCCATCCGTGAGTCCAGTGATCCGGGGTTCTCGGTCGGTGAACCAACCCATGGGCCAGCACTTCTATGATCAAATGTTCCCTCACCGCATGCGGCAACTCGTCGTAATACCGATAGACGATTGGCAGGAGAAACATTTGCGTCATGTCATAGTTGCCTTGGTGAAAGTCTCCGAAGAGATCGGTGGCCGCATCAACTCCAGGGCCAAAAGTTCCAGCCCATCCGGGGCTCGAGGATTGAATGGCCCGCGCAACCATCTCTCGCAGCGGTTCATTCCAACGGCTGGTTGGGAAATAGTCACCATAAGCCATTGCAGCCAGGCACTTCTTTGCCGGAATGAAAATGGTTGGCGCATCATCGCCGTAGGATTTGATCTCGGTGAGGTCTCCATTCGACGGCTGGCCTTGCGGCCAAACATTGACACCAATATCAATTCCAGTTGAGGCACGAATGGCTGCCGCAGCCCGTTTGTCAAAGAGGCGATTGGCTTCCCTTACGGGATCCATGACGCCGTAGGGCTGCATGTGCGCTTTACTGAAGTCGATGCGATAGGTGTCGCTAACAAAATCTGTCTCGCGTTGAGGAGCAGGCAGACGTCGTTCATAGTACGGACGCAGAGTTCCCGCGTTGGTTGAGTCCCAAGAACTAAGCGAAGCGACCCAGAGCAAACCGAGCCAGAGCCGACTGAAGAACCACCCTCCGGACAGCGTCGGACATCTGGGGCCATGAGAAAGCATCAGACAACTGATTCCCGCCAAAGAATGAGCGTTCGTGCTGTCCATATAGAGTTCCGGTAAGTTGTCCAATTTCGACTCGGCTATTGCAGCGTCACCAACACCAGCACCAAGCCTGTACCTTCGTCTAATCGGCTCATGGCTTTGCCTAAAATGGCGCCTTGCGCGCGGCTAGGGTCCTTAACCCGCATGGCATGACCGGGTGTATCGCTGGTGGTGAGCAGATCCCCAGGTTCAATGGCCCCCAGAGTTGCGTCCGCACGCACATAAACTCGTCCGGTGAGCGCCACGTTTTCGCCGCCTTCGATGACACCTTCCTGTCGCAGTTTGATGCCCGGTTGGATGCCATTGGCGCCGCTCACGACCCCAGCCACTCGGGTGTCGTAGGCGCGCGTGCTCAATTTCAAGCGGCCCGGGTTTTCTGCGTCGATGACCACAACAGAACCTTTTTCGACATGAGATTCCTTCATGCGAAAGGGCTCAGAAAGATCAGCGCCGCCGGTGATTTCCAAGGTTCCGACGCGGACTGCGCCGACAAATACCCCTCCGTAGCCACCACCTTTGCTCTCTCCGTAAACTCCGAAACCGGTGTTGAGATTGATCCCAGCCACCGCGGCCGCTGCGGGCGCAGTGCTTTCTCCGTGAATCCCCTCAAAACTGCTGCGGCCGAACACCGCGAAACCCGTGTCGGCCTTCACCTCGAATTTGATGTTTGGATCGGTGGGCAACGTTCCGATACCCACATTGCCCGCCGTATTGATCGCCAAGCCGCTGATATTGCCGGGCGGGCCAATACCCGGACCGGCCACCAACTTGAGCGTCGCGTCATCAAATCGAACGTCCGCTCGATTCGCGCCCAGTAAGGACATGCCGATTTCGGAATTGGGCGTGCTGAATTGAATGGCTCCGCCGGCGGCCCCCCTCGGCGTGAGGCGGGTCGGACCGTTTACTTCCAGCTTCCATGGGGATGCCGGGAAGGGCGCGCCCATGCCGACGCCCACGTTGCCATTGGTGTTGATGACGATGCCGTTCTGATACGGCGTCGGACCCGCATTGGGGCCGGTCCCGAGGGTGAGTGTCTCGCCATTGAACCGCAGATCGACCCGGTTGTCGCCGAGAATACTGAGTCCCGTCTCGCCGCCGGGCGTACCAATTTGCAGAAAGCCGCCGCTGCCGCCGGTCGAGATGCGGGTGATCCCCTCAACGTTCAGGCGCACGCCAGGCGGAAAGGTGTTGCTGCCGATGGCGACGTTGCCGCTGGCATCGGAGGTCACGCCCCCCGCTGCCGGGGCAGCACTCAGTGTGTGGATGGCGTACGGCACCGGCATGATGGCCTGGCGCGGTGTGAGGGTGCTCATAGGGTCGGCGGAACCGGCCTTCTTCACACCGATTTCCAGGTAGCGCGGTGACCCGTCGAACACCGCCACTCCAAAATCCAGCAGCACGGTAAAAAGTCCATTCTGAGCGCCGACGGCGGGATGAGTGACCGTCGCTCCCTGTTGCGTCCCCGTGCCGACCTCAGCGGTATCGAACAGCTTAAACTCCATTTCAAAGTTGTCCGTGCTGGGGTTGCCCGCTTCAGTCAAGCGGCCTTGATAGGCGAGTCGAGCATCCTGCGCCATCGCACCGGCGGCGCCTAGTAGCAGCAAAAGGGAGAACAAAACGCAAGTGCACCTTCCATGCACGTTTCGAGCCCTTGAGACCCGGGGACAATTCTTCATGCCACCGTGTCTAAGAAATGGCCGCTTACAATTACCAAGAAACTTCAGGAAAATGTTTCTCCCAGCCAAACTGCGAATTGGAAGGGCTGTACTGGACTACAGACAGTCCGGGAGACATTCAGAAAGGACTAGCCGGTCGATGGGTTGGCTCCGCCGTGAACCAGCGGGCGAGGCGCGCGTAATATACGTCACCACCCAATTTGCCCCTTTCCGCCGAGACGCTTTCAAGCTCGCCGTGGAAGATCAGTTCCACGTTGCCGCGCGGACTCACCCTCGTGCCGACAACGCCCTCGGCAAAGGCGGGAAACCAATCGGGTACCGGTGTGGGCGCGACCGGAATGTTCCAAATGCGGGCAACTCCGTTGTCGGTGCCGGTCGCAATTCGCCCACCCGTCGAATCGAACCCCAGGCAGCTCAGCTTTCCCCCCGCAAACAGCCATTCAGCCAGGGGTTCACCGGTGTTCGAGTCCCAAAGTCGAACCAACCCGTTCCAGCCCCCCGTCAGAAGACGCCGGCCATCGGGGCTAAAACACACGTGTGAAACCGCACTGAGGTGCGGCATCAATGGTGTCACGGCCTGGCCTGTGCCGGCATCCCAGACGCGGGCCGTCCGATCCTGGGAGACGGTCACGACCCTTTGACCGTCCGGACTGAATAAGGCCCTCTCGACAATTCTAGCGTGTTGGAGCAACGGGGCGGCGGGTCGACTGGTCTGCACATCCCATATGCACGCTGTATCGTCGGTAGAAGCGGTCACGAGCTTGCTGCTGTCGGGACTGAAATCCGCCCACTTCACGTGGTCGCGGTGTCCCAACGGCTCCGTGACGGGCTGGCCAGTCTGCGAGTCCCAAACCCGCGCCGTCCAGTCCTCCGAGACACTGGCCACCCACCGTCCATCGGGACTAAATCTCGCATTGAGAACCTCGCCTGCGTGCGTCAATGGCGGTGTGACGGCCTGGCCTGTGCGCGCATCCCAAACTCGCGCGGTCGAGTCCGCGGATGCGGTGACGAATCGATCGCCGTTGGAATTGAATCGCACAAACCGAACGGTGTTGCTGTGCCAGACCGGGCCGGCGACAACCCGAGCCGTGGCTAGGTCCCAAACTTGGGCCGCACCGCTGGCGGAACCCGTGACTGTTAACTTACCATCCGGGCTCACGTCACTGCACAACACGCCCGCTTCGTGGCGCATGGGTTCGCCCCTCGGTTGGCCGTTGCGCGTATCCCAGACCCGCGCGGTTTGATCCATCGAGCTTGTGAGAAGCAACGGCTCGTGAGGATGGAAAGCGATGGCGGTGACAACGTTCCGGTGATTCACTTCTGTCGGCATGGCACTCGTGGAGTCGAGATTCCAAAGCTGAGACGTGGAATCGCTCGAGGCCGTTTGCAGCTGACGGCCATCCGCTTTGAACGCGGCAAAGCGAACCGGTTTGCGGTGGCGGAGAGGCTGAAATAGAAGTCGGCCCAGACGCCAATCCCAAATCCTCGCCGAGGTATCTGTCGAAGTGGTAACGACTCGGTGACCGTCCGGGCTGAAAGCGCCGTACACGACGCCTCCTTCGTGGAGCAGCGGCTGGCCGACTGGAAAACCGTTCGCCGCGTTCCAAACCAGGGCAGTAGTGTCTTCTGAGGTGGTCAGCACAAACTGGCTGTCCGGACTAAATGTCACATTCCAGATTGGAAAGATATCCCGGCTATGAATCAGTGCCACGCCACGGCTGGGCGCATTGACGGAATTCCAAATCCACGCGGTACCGCGCGAGCCCGCTGCCACAAATTTGCTGCCATCCGGACTAAAGGCAAAAGCATTCACCCGGGGCCGAGCTTCGTTCTGTTCAAACTGGAATTCTCCAGAGTCGGCCGCGTAGATGCGGATCGCACCGCGCTCGGTAACCGCAGCGATTCGTTGACCATCCGGACTGAAGTGTGCCCGAATCACGGTAGAATCGTGGCTCACCAAAGTCCGCCTCAACCGGCCATCGATTGTGTCCCAAACCTTCACGTTTCGGTCCGCCGCCGCCGTCACAACTCTCTGGCCATTCCGGCTGAACTCGACCCAGTGCACCTCGGCGTCATGCGTCAACGACGACGTTACCGGCTGTCCGTGGGTGGCATCCCAAAGACGCGCCGTGCCGTCCGCGGAAGCGGTCGCGATGAGCCGCCCATCGGAGCTATAACGTGCGTTCAGAACGCGTTGAGCGTGGTTCAGTTCATAGAGCAATTCACCACGCGGCACCGTTCGCACACTGGCATGATTCTCCAGGCCCACGCTCAAGAGCTGACGTTCATCAGGACTGAACAGTAATAGCCGAAGGTTCTTTTCATGGCGTATCGCCGGCGCAGCGGGACGAATCCAATTACGGTCAATTAGAGCGGAAACCAGGCGGCTTGCGGCGATGGAATTCGACGGATCACGCCGCAGCAGGGCGGCCAGGTGTGCGACGCCAACAGCTGGTTCGTTGCCGCGAAAAAGAGGCTCAGCGCGTTGCCGTTCGAGGAGGCCGATCGTCTCGGCCAGACGAACGTTCGCTCCTTGAAGTCGGAGGGTGGCGGATTGGGCTTTCTCGCGTTCCGCTTGTTCCGTCCGACGGGCGATAGAGATGCGCCAGGCGGCGACGGATGATCCGACGGCAACGATACCCAGAAGCAGCAGGACGCTCACGCTCAACGCTGCGATGGCTGGACGCCGCCGGCACCAAAGCCAGAGCTTACCTGACAGGCCCACCGGCCGCGCATGAATTGGATCACCGCGCAGGAATCGGCCGAGTTCATCCGACAGTTCACGCGCAGAGGTGTAACGCCTTTTGGGATCCTTCTCGAGACATTTGAGACTGATCGTTTGCAGGGCGTCGGGAATGCTTGGATTCAAACTTCGGAGCGGAAGCGGTTCCACCTCCTGCACCTGTCGAAGGGTGCCCGCAATGGTATCGCTCTGAAACGGTGGTCTCCCAGTGATTAAATGGTAAAGCAGCGCGCCGAGCGAGTAGATATCCACAGCGGAACCCACAGCGCCCCGGCCGGCGGCCTGTTCGGGTGCCATGTATGCAGGTGAGCCCAACGCCTGGCCAGTCAGCGTGGCATTCTCTTGAGAATCCTCATCCCGGGCCAGCCCAGACTCACTCAATTCGGCAGTCTTAATCTGTTTCGCCAGCCCAAAGTCCGTGATCCGCGGCTGATCAAACGGGTCGATCAAGATGTTCGATGGCTTGAGGTCGCGGTGCAAGATGCCGTGGTCGTGCGCGAAGGCAACGGCTTCCGCAATGGTTTTCAGGTACACGGCCGCCCGGCGCGCAGGCAGTGGGCGCTCACGCACCATGTCGCTCAGATTTCGGCCTTCGATCAACTCCATCGAGAAAAAGTGATGGCCATCGTGCTGCCCGATTTCATAAATCGCGACGATGTTGGGGTGGCGCAGGCCGGCTGCAGCCTCGGCTTCCCTGCGAAAGCGGCGGACGAACTCGGCGCTCGCGAACGCGCCCGCGAGCAGCATTTTCAAAGCAACTGGCCGGTTCAGACTGCGTTGCCACGCACGATAAACGACCCCCATGCCGCCATGTGCAATTTCACCAAGCAGTTCGTAATCGCCAAACGACCGCATGAAAATCAACCGCGCATCCGTTTGCGGCTCAGGACGCGCAGGGGCTAGTGAGGTGCGAATCAAACACCCCGCGCAGTGGCCACCGAGCACCGGTTCAGGCAACGTTGCGCCACAATGAATGCAGTGAGTCGATGGATTCTCCGGGTTCACCAAGTTGCCATGAGCTTGTTCGAGTAGCTACTAAGCAATAATCTCGCACGATTACCAATCTTCGTTCTGCAATGCGGTGAAAAGATGGCGCATTTCTTCGTCCACCAAGCTGGGATCGCTCAAGGTTCCAGAAATTTCGGCTCGCACCAATTCCCGATACCGCTGGCGCAACCGATGAACACTGACTCCCACCGCGCCGGCGCTCACTCCCCATTCGCGGCCAAGCTCGCCATACTCGCCCGCGCCCGCCTCACGGGAAAGGAATGTGTTGAGCCGTTCGAACTGACGTGACTTGCCGTTGGCCGTCGTCTCTTCGCGCAAACGAATCAACGCCTGGTCGAGCACCGCCAGCGCCCAGCGGCGATCATACGCGCTCTCAGGTGACTCATGTGCGGTCCGCGGACTGTGGCATAACCTTTCAGCCAGCTCGAGCTCCAACAGGGGAGCGCCACCGCCCCGTTTGGCAGCGGTGCTGCGGTCATATTCGTTCGACAGAAAGCGGGATACGGCGGTCAGGAGAAACGAACGGAATCGGCTGACATGCGGCTCAATCCCAGCCAGCCATTCCTTGGCCAGGAGCCGGGCGAAAAATTCCTGGGTCAAGTCTTGAGCATCTTCGGGCTTGTGTCCACGGCGGCGGATGTAGGCATAAACGGGCGGCCAGTACGAGCGGCACAACGTGGCACGGGCTTCGTCCTGTGCGACACTATCCGGCTGGCTCGCCGCCATGACCACACTCCAGCGCGTCGTCGTGAACGACGCCCCTTGTGCATTCGCCCCAACTGAATCCGTGAGAGGCACCGCGGCGTCCTACCAAAGATTGAGCGGCTTGAACATCCTAGAGTTGTGTGCCGACGGCCGCTCTGCCGCCAACAAACTAGCGTGGCATCGACAAATACGCCCAGACATCACGCTCGAAAAAGCTGACCCAGGCGTTTTCCCAACAACCGTCCAGCCACCAACAGACTCCCCGTCAACAGGATCATTCCCACCACACCCAACGCCGACGCCAAGCCAGGCGCGTTCGGATCGATGCGCCCCATGACTTGCCAAAGCTGCTTGGTAATGGGATAGAATTTCTCCCGTTGAGCCAGTATCAGGCTGTCGCTCACTTCCAACATCGCAAAAGAGAATGTCAGCACCGTGCCCGCCACCAAATGTGCCGAGACCAAAGGCAAGGTGATGCGACGAAGCGTGGTCCACGGCGACGCTCCGAGGCTAGCACTCGCCTCTTCCAAACTGACGCTCGTTTGTTGGAAACCCGCATAGGCAGACCTGACGATGTACGGAAGCCGTCGGACGCTGTAGCTGATGATTAACAACAACGTTGGATTCTCACGAGGATTCATCCAGGTCCCAAACCAGGGATGCTGTTTGGCGTCGAAATCGAATGCGGCCACATAGCCAAACGCCAGCACCAACCCCGGAAGAGCCAGCGGCATCATGGCGAGGACATCCAATATTCCAGCGAACCGCACCCGACGGCGCGTGAGCAGCCAAGCAATGAGAACCCCGAGGAACAAATCCACCACGGCGCTGAGGCTCGAATAAAATAGACTGTTGCGAATCGCCAAGGCAGCGCCGTTCTGGTCGAAAACATCGACAAAGTTGCGAGCGGTCCAAGCCGAAGGTAAAACCGAAAAAAACCAACGCTCGCTCAACGACTGGAGCACCACCGCTAGATGAGGCAACAACGCCATGACGATCAACGGCCCGGAAATTCCCCAGATTAAACACGTCGTCCATCCGTCCGCCGGCACCTCACCCCCTTGAGTATGGCCGCGAGAGAGCATTTCATAACGCCGACTTCCCACCCATCGTCGTGAGAGGACAAAGAGCACTGCGGTAATGAGCAGCACGACCATCACCAACGCATAGCCTTGTGGATTGGTGTTCAAGTCGTTGACGGCATCAAATATTTGTACAGGAACCACTCTCCCGTAACCGAACACCAGCGGTGTCCCCAAATCGGTGAACGATCCGATGAACACTAAGATCGCGCCAGCGAACCATCCCGGGAGGATCAGCGGCAACGTGATGGTTCGGAACAATCGCCACCCCGGCGCCCCCAAGCTTTGCGCCGCCTCACGCAACGCCGGATCCACGTTCGCCATGGCCGCCGAAAGATTGAGGAGCAGCACAGGGAATAAGCTGAACACTTGCAACAGAATGATTCCCGTCAATCCCCCATTTCCCAACCAATCGACGTCGCACTCGACACCCAAACGGCCCAAGGCCAGGTTGAGGGTGCCGAATCGCCCCAAGAGTTGCTTCAAGCCGATCGCTCCTACAAAGGGCGGCATAATCATTGGAACCAGCAGCAATGAATTCAAAACCCCACGCCCTCGGAACTGGTAACGCGTCAACCAATGCGCCAACGGCAGCGCCAATCCTGTGGCCAGCACCGTGGTCATCGCAGCGATCCAGAGACTGTTCAATAAGGATTCACGCAGCAACGGACTCTCGAAAATCAACAGGAAATGGCGCAACGTCCACTGCCCCTCCAACCCAAAGCCGCGACGTAGGATCAAGGCCACCGGGTAAAGCAGAAACACCCCGAAAAACAGGAGCAAGATTCCAAAGAAAACCCGTGACCAAACGTCGAGGCCGTGACGCTTCATTCGTTGGAGAGAGTGCTCCCACCGATGCAATGGAACAAGTCTCGATAAGGCAACTCCAAGTTACCGGCGCAGCGCGCTGGCCCTCCACCGCTTTTGGGGAATTCCCGGGACAACCCCATCTCCAGATGGCCGCAACTCGGAGCGCCCCCTGCTGCGATTAGGAACGATTCGCTGTTGATCGTATGGAAACGACCGTGCTTTGCTCCGGACAGCAATGCCGGACCCCAGCGCCTCCCCGAATGTCACGTCGAACCGCGAGACTTCCACATCCTCTCGTCTGGTCTCCTTGGATGTGTTGCGGGGATTCGACATGTTCTGGATCATGGGTGCCGATGCTCTGGGCGGCGCCGTGCGCACCCTGGGCCAAAAGTTGCAGGGCCTCAAACCGGAGGAGCATCCCCACGGTTTGATTGGTTTTTTCGCAGAGCACTTGGAACACGTGGACTGGGCAGGCTTCCGTTTCTACGACCTCATCTTTCCCTTGTTTGTCTTCGTTGCGGGTGTCTCGATTGTTTTCTCGCTGAGCCGAGCGGTCGAGACCCACGGAGCCGCTTCAGCGCTCGCCAGAGTCTTTCGACGAGGTCTGCTGCTCTATTTGCTAGGCATCTTCTATTACGGCGGTTTTTCCTCATTGGAAGGCCATTCAGGCACCCCCGCGGACTTGCGGCTCCTCGGTGTGCTCCAACGAATCGCTATTTGTTACATGGCCGCCGGCGCTCTCTTTGTGTGGTTTCGAGCCCGAGGTCTGGTCGCCGCCCTAGTGCTTTGCTTGGTCGGGTATTGGGCTCTGTTGACCTTTGTCCCAGTACCCGGCTTCGGTGCCGGTAATTTCGCCGAGGGAAAGAATCTTACCAACTGGTTCGATAAGGAGTATTTACCGTTCCGAATGTGGGATGGGGACCATGATCCAGAAGGGATCCTGAGCACATTGCCGGCAATCGGCTCCTGTCTTTTGGGGGTGCTGGCCGGCATCTATCTCAAGTCCGACCAACACTCCCCGACTCGAAAGGCATTGCACCTGGCCGTCGCCGGAATCGCTTGCATCGGTCTCGGATATCTCTGGGCCATCCAATTTCCGATCATCAAGAAACTTTGGACGTCGTCTTTCGTCCTGGTGGCCGGTGGGTGGAGCCTCGCGTTGTTGGGATTGTTTTACTACATCGTCGATGTCCGGCGTTGGCGCGCCTGGTGCACTCCCTTTCTATGGATTGGCATGAACGCCATTTTTGTCTACATGGCCAGCAATCTGGTTTCTTTTGACAAACTCGCCCTACGATTGACCGGAGGGGATCTCCGTTTGTGGTTCGATCGGGTCTTCACCCCAGGAATGGGTGGCTTCGTCACCGCAATCGTCGGCAGCCTTCTCTGCATCCTTCTCGCCCGAGTCCTTTACCGTCGAAATGCCTTCTTCCATCTCTGACATGATACCAAACACCACGCCCGCCACCACGGAACCTACATCGCCAACTCCCCTATCATCGGAGTTGGAAGGTAGCACAACGGGACGGCTGATGAGTTTGGACGCACTCCGTGGCTTCGACATGTTTTGGATCGCCGGTGGCAGTTATGTCGTGGCCGCACTGAACCAACTCAGCGACAACTGGTTGCTCAAACTGCTCAAATCCCAACTCTCCCATGTGGACTGGGCAGGTTTCCGCTTTTACGACCTCATTTTTCCCCTGTTCGTGTTCATCAATGGCGTTTCCCTGACCTTCTCATTAACCAAAACGGTCCAACGAGACGGCAGAGTTTCCGCCTTCAAGCGAATCGTTCAGCGGGGGCTGCTATTGTTCGTGCTCGGAATCATTTACTCGGGTGGTTTTTCCAATGAATGGCCCGGCATCCGGGTCATGGGAGTCCTCCAACGCATTGCGTTGAGTTACGTCGGCGCAGGAACCCTCTTCCTGCTATTAAAACCACGCGGACTCGCCGGTGCGTTGGTCGGAATCCTGGTGGGGTACTGGGCTCTGCTGGAATTCGTGCCCGTCCGCAACTTTCAACTCGATGCCCCGGCCATCCATGCCTTGCAGAAGGATCGACCAGGGGTCGATGTTCGGACGCTCTTTTTCGAAACCCGCGAAAGCACAAGGGGCCACTACGAGAAGGGACTGAACCTCGTCAACCACATCGATTACCAGTTCCTGCCCGGAAAGCTCTATGACACCTTTTACGATCCCGAAGGACTCCTCAGCACACTGCCGGCAGTTGGATCAGCGCTTTTTGGGGTGCTGGCAGGCGTATTCCTCATGACATCTACGCGACCAGGAACTTCCAAAGCCATGATCCTGGCCGCCTGCGGAGTCACTAGCGTGGTCGTTGGAGGTCTCTGGGGCCTTGAAATGCCGGTCATCAAGAAGCTCTGGACCTCCAGTTTCGTGCTGGTTGCCGGCGGGTACAGCCTCCTCTTGTTGGGAGCGTTTTACTTCGTGGTCGATGTGCTCGGCAAACGCGTTTGGTGTCAGCCATTCGTATGGATTGGCATGAATTCGATCACGATCTATTTCGCCGCCCAATTGCTGAACTTCCGAAAGATCGCAGAACGTCTCGTCGGTGGATCCATCAAAGCTTCCCTCGGGAACTTTGGCGACATCCTCCTCGCCATCGTCACCATCACCCTGCTCTTCCTCTTCGCCCGAATGTTGTATCGGCGCAATATCTTCTTGAGACTCTAGCCAAACTAGGTACGCGTCGATACAGTGGACGAAGCAATTGTCCTCCATGCCGCTATTCTCCTTCCAACAGGGAGCCGAGACTGAGCCACCCATCGACATCCCTGTCCTGTTCCTTGTTGGCAAATCGGATCGGTGGACCATTGGGAAGCGGGTTGGGGATTCGCATGAGAAGCATTCCTCCGCCTTCCGGGAGGTCATTACGCCCGACGATGCTTTCAAAGACAACGTCTCCATTGCCCGGGATCAGTTGCGCAATGTCCCCTTGAATCAATCGTGCTTTCGCAGCTCGACCGTTTGCCAACACGGCCAACTCAACAGGCCAGGCATAATAGAAGGGCGCTACACCCGTGTTTGTCACTGTCACAAGAACCTTAAATGAGTCCCCCAATTGCCTGAATTCGAACTGTCTCACCGAGAATTCGTAACCCGCCCGTTTGGCAGCCCTGACAAAACGCGCTCGCAGATCCTTTGGCATCGCATCTCCCGAGGGAAAACGAATACAGCTGTAATGTTCACGCTCGACCCATGCCACCATGCGAGACTCCGTGATGTGGTCGAACGTCAAATTCAGGATCTTTTCCGCGCTCGAATACTCAGGATGCACCCGGGCGTTGATCGGTGATCGACGCCATCGCTCGAGTGAACCAGCAGCCGAGTTTTTGAGAGCTTCGTAAAACCGTTCCGTATCCTTCCAGAAGGCGAAGGCCTCATTGTGAAACCCGAAACCAGAGGTCATTGTGTTTGTGTTGGGCTTGTTTAGGAGCAGCCGTGTTTTCTTGAAGTTTCGATGATACGCTTCGTAAACGGCATCACGAGTTTCAAGAGTGACCTCAGTCGTCCGCCCGCCATTTCCCCGAGGGGCCCATCCCTCGCCCCATTGGCCCAACAGCCCGACTTCGACGAACCCAAGGCGTCGGTCGCCGTCGTACCGGGCGCCAAACGCCTCCACAAACTTTACCAACGCCTCACGCGTTGCTGGATGTGCATAAACTGGCACCACACAGCCATCGAAATCGACAGTCGTGGCACCCTCAATCTTGGTTAGAAACTGCGGTACCAACGAATTGCGCGACGTGTCATCCACAATTGGTCGGAGGATTGTGTGGAGTCCACGCTTGGAGCTCTTCTCCAGTCGCTCGTCGAGAGCTGTCCAATCGAAGTGCTCCATACCCCGCATTAGGTTGGCGACCACCACCCAACTCCAAGCGAAGGTGCCTTCGGTACGCGATCGGGCCTCCATGCCCTTGAGAGGTTGAGGCTCGGTCTGTGGAGCGTATTCCAACCTCACGATGGAACCGACTGTCGAGTGGGGTAGGAAAAACACCCCAAGAGCGAATGCCATGGCACAAATGGCCGGAATGAGGCGATTTCCTGGATCGAACACACCCCATCAGATGTGACGTGTCGGGATCAAATTCACATCTGCCACATTAATTTATTCACCAAGTTCATCGAACAGCTCGTTCACTTAACCGGCAATGTCATTTGCGTGACCAGCAATCAATTTTCACCGTCGCTTCCGAAACACCTCAGCGTGCCGCTTTCGTGACTCATCAGGGCTCATTTGTCGGTTCTACCGCCAAAAGCTCCACCTCAAACTGAAGCACGCTGTTCGGGGCTATGGCCTTTCCAGCTCCCTTCTCGCCGTAAGCCAATTTAGCGGGGATGTACAGTTGCCACTTATCACCCTCCTTCATGAGTTGTAAGGCTTCGGTCCAGCCGGGAATCACTGCTCCGACCGGAAATTTTGCCGCGGTTCCTCGCTCGACCGAACTGTCAAACACGGTGCCGTCGATGAGGCTTCCGTGGTAATGCACTTTGACGAACTCATTAGTTTTCGGCGACCTCCCGCCTCCAGACGCCAGAATCTTATACTGCAAGCCGCTGGTAGTCTGGTAAACGCCCTCCTGCATGGCGTTTGCCGCCAAGAATTCCTCGCCACTTATGGGTTTCCCAGCGGGCATTTTCGATCGAATTTCGGCTTTCAGACGCTGGTTTTCAGCCTGTAAGCGCGCGAAATCTGATTGCGTGGATCGGAGCTTTCCCACCTCAGACCGCAAACGCAACAACTCCTCAGATGGAGCAACAGGTGAGGGTGCCACAGGATTCCCGAAAGAATTGTCGCCCCAAGCGTTGCTGGTGCCACCTGCACCGCGTTCAAAAGTATGGCGGCTCCAAGGGATGACGTCGGCACCGCTAATCCACGTTCCACAAAAATGGCTCGTAACCGTTCCAACGCGCGACTCACTCGCTTTTGGGCAGCCTCCTCGCTCAACATCATTGCGGCTCCAATCTCGCGAGCAGATCGTCGTTCAAGGAAGCGGAGTGCCAGGACGTCGCGGTCGTTTTCCTCCAACTGATCCAATGCCTGATCCAATTGGGGAGCAAGCTCGTCCCAAGCCATTGGATCCTCTGGCGCGTGCCATCTCGCTGCCTCCTGTTCGCGGGAACGGCGGCGAACCTCGGTTCGCACAGCTTTCGCCGCAAGATTGCGGGTTGTGCGATGCAGCCAGCCCGCCACAACGGCCCGATCGCTCAATTCCATGGCGTGCCTCGACAACGCGATCAGAACGCCTTGGGTAACATCTTCAGCTAACTGACGGTTCTTCGCGAGCACTTCAAAACATTCCAGGGCTCCTGGCACCTCGGCGTCTTGAGTGTACTCTTTATCGTTTTTGCCTTTCTCCAGCGCCTCTGTCGAGCCATTGTCCGCGCCACATGTTTACCGGGACATACACCGCGATTGTCACTCCATTTAAGCAGGGCGCCATTGATGAGGACGCTTTCAAGCGTTTGGTGGAACTCCAGATCAGGGGAGGGGTCGATGGCATCGTTCCAGTCGGCACGACCGGCGAGTCCCCCACTCTGGACTACGATGAACACATCAAGGTCATCGCCTTGACCGTGAAGTATGCCAAAGGCCGCGCTCTGGTCATGGCTGGGACCGGTGGCAATTCCACCAAGGAGGCAATCGAATTAACACAGCGCGCCGAAGAAGTCGGTGCCGATGCGTCTCTGCAGGTGGCTCCATACTACAACAAACCGACTCAGGAGGGGCTCTACCAACATTTCCATGAAATAGCGCGCTCCACCAAGCTGCCCATCGTCCTTTACAGCATCCCAGGTCGTTGCGGCATTGATATCAGCGTACAAACTACCCGAGTGCTCGCTGCAGAGTGTCGAAACATCGTTGGCATGAAGGAGGCCGGCGGAACACCCGATCGCGTCAGCCAACTGAAAGCGGCCTGTGGGCCGAAGTTTTCCATCTTGAGCGGTGATGATTCTCTCACCTTGCCCTTCATGAGCGTCGGAGCCCACGGCGTGATCAGCGTCGCCAGCAATGTGGCCCCGCGACAGGTCAGTTCCATGGTTAAAGCCTTCGCTTCCGGGGACATCGCCAAGGCCCAAAAAGCCCATGCGCAACTCTACCCGCTTTTCAAAGATCTTTTCATCGAAACCAACCCTATCCCGGTCAAAGCCGCGCTCACCATGATGGGGCTGATCCAGGACGAGCTGCGTCTGCCAATGATTCCCATGACAGCCAAAGGCCGTGATCAGCTCCAGCAGACCATGAAGACGCTCAAGTTGATTTGAGAAGTCGCCGCGACAGGCAAAGGGCATCGCCCGTGGATGGATTGGGCTTCGAAGCGCGAATGCCTCGAATCACCGATTGCTTCTTCGGAGCCAAAAGCGGCAGAGGGCTGCCGCGATCCAAAGGGGCTGAACGAATCCCTCTGTTGCCAGTTTCCAAATTCAGGGGATACTACAACCATGAAGAGCCGATTCGCCTGGGTTGCAGGAGCAGCTGCTGCGTTTGCGGCATTCTTAATGGTCGCATGTGGCCCGGAAACTCCAAAAACCCAATCGGCACCCATGATTGATTCATCTCCTTCCCGCTCCGAACTGGCTACCTTTGGCGGCGGCTGCTTTTGGTGTGTCGAGGCCGTCTTCGAAAAGCTTAGAGGAGTGAAGACTGTCACCAGCGGCTACAGCGGTGGCCATGTCGTCAATCCGACTTACGAACAAATCTGTCAGAAGGATACCGGCCACGCTGAAGTGGTTCAGGTGGAGTTTGACCCCACCATCATTTCATTTGAGCAGTTACTCGACGTGTTCTGGATCGCCCATGATCCCACCACCATGAACCAGCAGGGCGCCGACCGCGGGCCTCAGTATCGTTCCATGATCTTCTATCATAGCCCTGAACAACTGGCTTACGCGGAACGTTCCAAGGCCATCGCGAGTTCCCCAGATCAGTATAACGGCCGAATTGTGACAGAGATTTCAGCGCTGCAGAAGTTTTACCCCGCCGAAGGTTATCACCAGGATTACTACCAGAAGAACTCTTCCCAACCTTACTGCCAGGTCGTCATTGCCCCAAAACTTCGCAAGCTCGAAAGCCTCTTCAAATAAGCCCCCCAAAGCTCGGCCTCCAGGGTTCTCATGCCTTCATGCCACCTGGCTCGACATCTCCGGATGGCCGGAGAAATGTGTCCGCATTGGCCTCTTCCGTTCTGGGTTCCAAACAAGCAAAGTCTTTTTCGACGTCCAATCGAGTCCCACCGATCAGTGCGTAGGTCAACCCAACCTCCGTGGATGCCGCCCAGCGTTTACCGTCCTCACTAGGAATACGGACGGAAAGCTGCATTCCGCTAAGCGATGCTTGCGCCGGCCCCTCGAACAATTGCAGCGAGCAACGCAGATTGCCATTGGCTAAGGCCACGGTGGTTTCCACCCACCCGACCTCTGCCAAATGGCGGACCTCGCTTTGGCGCAATCGAAATCGGATGGAGTGGGAACTCATTCGCAGTTTCATCGTTGGGTCATTGGTTAGAACATGGAAAATGGAAATAGGTTACATCGAGAGGGACGTCGTTCCATCAATCCACGTTCGGCACGGGAGCTCGGAATTCAGGTTTCAACAACTTGCCAAACGACTCGTTATAAGGATGAACCACAGTCGCCATTTGTCCATTGGTCTCCAAGGGCAAACCCGCATTGGCCCAGGCAAAAATGGAGCCCTCAATGTTTGCCACGTTGGTAAAGCCCGCCTTGATCAATCGCGTCGCCAATTCCGAGGAACGATAGCCTACAGCGTAATACACCAATACCGGTCGCGCCAAATCCAGTTTAAGCAGGAGTTGATCCGGTTTAGTCTTTGGGTCGACTCGTTGCGCATTCGGCAGATGGCTAATTTTAAACTCCTCAACCGTTCGAATATCCAACAATTGCGGCTGAGGACCATTGGTGGATTGAAGCCAAACCTGAGCCTCCACGGGGGACAGTTGTCGAACTTGTGGAAAGCGCGTTCTGACAATGGATTGCATCCCTCGGAGTCCGTCCTTTTCGGGATCAAGACCCCAGGCTAGCCAGCCCCCTGTTCCCAAGCCAGCCACGCCCAAAACACGAATCCAATGCCGTCTTCTCACGCCCCCAAGCCTAACCCATTGGTTGGGCTTGGGAAGACTGGGGTTGCCGAGTTCATCGCGACCACCGTTGAACGCAAGTTCCAGGGAAGATATCGGACTCGCGGGGTAGTCGAATGGAACACTCAGTCCATCGAATTCGTGAGCGCATTGGTCCAACTTGGTCCAATGGAAAACGTTCAAAATCCCGACGCTTGTGGTCTGACCAGCAGAAGGGAGATACTCAAGTCCGACATATCTTCGGAACCATGGCAGAAAAAAGCATCAACCTCATTCCCGCCGCCCAACGCGAACTGTTCGACAAGGGCATGGCAGCGCTGCAAAAGAACAACCTGGATTACGCCGTTGCTTTGTTCACCCAAGTATTAAAGGCAGAACCGGGCTTCTTCGACTGCCGACAGGCCTTACGCGTGGCTCAACACAAACGCTCCGGCAGCAAGACCAGCATGTTCCGAAAATTTGTCGGATCCGCTAGCACCCTCACCAAGGGTCAAATTGCCCTACGCTCGAATCCTTACGAAGCCCTCAATGTCGCCGAAGACATCCTGAATGAGGATCCCACGAATTCCGACGCCCACGAACTCCTGGCCAACGCCGCGCTCGCTGCCAACTTGCCAAAAACCGCGGTTCTCTCCCTCGAAGTCGCCTTCAAAGCTCATCCAAAGAATCGAAAACTCGCCGAAAAACTCGCCGATACGCTCACTGCATTGGGGCAAAACCAACGCGCTGAAAAAATATTTCGCGACCTGCTCACCGCCTTCCCCAATGACCCCGGCCTGAACGAAAAGCTTAAGAATACATTGGCTAACCGAACCTTGGCTGAGGGGGGCTACGATTCACTGGCAGATGGAACCGGTTCCTATCGCGATGTCCTTCGAAACCGGGATGAAGCCAAGCTTCTGGAACAGGAAAGCCGCGCCATCAAAGACGTCGATGTCGCCGCATCGCTCATCGCGGACCTGGAATCTCGACTTCAATCCGAACACAACAATGTCCGGATGCTGCTCCAACTCGCCGAATTGTATTTGAATCGTGCCGATTTTGATCGCGCGCTCGACTACCAACAGCTCGCAGTCGATGCCGGCGGGGTCAACGATCCGACCATTCTGAAAGCCATGAACGACACGCGCGTGGCGAGATATGATCACGAATTGCAAACGCTGGACCGTTCGTCGCCGGATTACGAAGCCAAATTAGCCGAATTGGCTGCCCAAAAAGCCAAGTTCTTGCTCGAGGACGCCCGGAAACGCGCCGAACTTTATCCGAGCGATTTGCTGATCCGTTATGAATTGGGCGATCTGTATTTCCAAGCCCGCAAGATCGGCGAAGCCATCGCGGAATTGCAAAAAGCACAGAACAATCCGAATCGCCGCATTAGTGCCATGAATCTGCTGGCTCAGTGTTTCGCGAAACGTGGCATGAACGATCTCGCGGCAAAAAAGCTACAGGAAACGATCAAGGAGAAACTGGTGTTCGATGATGAAAAAAAGGACCTGCACTACCAACTCGGTATGGTTCTCGAGAAACAAGGAAAAAAGGAAGAAGCCATCGAGCAATTCAAAACCATCTATGAACAAGACATCGGATACCGGGATGTCATGACCCGCGTCGACAACTACTACGCGGCCCAAGGTTGATTTATCAGCGATGCAGGCTCAACCCGCACGCTTGCAGCAGTGTGGTCTGAACCAGGAGATCATGAGCATACGGGAAGTCGGATGACTTTTCCCCGCGCAGGATCTTCGCCATGTCTGCGGCGTCGCCCACATAGCGTTGGTATTTAGGTAGTGCCACTTGCTGGGTCCCACGCCGGTACCGCTCGCCGCGGTCTTTTGATAAGGACAGGCGCACCGACGGATTATCCAATGGTTGGATGTGAAATGTCCCTTCGGTTCCGCAGACGACCAAGTGCCGCCGTTCAAATCCTTCCACTTCCATCGCGCTGACTTTGACCGTTGCCAGCGCTTTCGGGTACTGAAGAACCGTCAGCATGTTGTCGAGCAAGCCATCCTTCCGCTCCGACACGTGCTGATTGCAGCCTTGGACTTTTTTCGGCTGACCCAAAATCCGTATAACGGTATCCAATACGTGCCCTCCCAACTCAAATAGGATCCCACCTCGATATGCGGCTAGACCATTTCGATCGTCCGCCCCGACCACTTTGCTCATCACCGTGTGCACTTCGAACACGTCTCCCAACCACCCGCGCTCAAGAAATTCTCGCAACATGACAATCCCCGGATTGTACCGGTACATGTAACCCATTTGAACCAACAACTTCTTCCGGGCAGCCATGTCGAGGATACGCCGAAACTGCGGCAGGGATTCACCCGCGGGTTTGTCAATGTGCACGTGTTTTCCCGCGCGAACACACACTTCAGCGACGTCCAACAGGTGGCGCACTTCAGTCTCGACCAAGACGGCGTGCAATCCAGGCACATTCAGCAGCTGCTCCTGGGTCATCCACGGCAGTCCCTGGTACAAAGTCTGTCCTGAGGCGCTATTCCGAAGGGTCTCGTTGGGCTCACAAATCCCGACAACTTCATACTCGGGTGATGCCCGGTACACGGCCAGTTTACTCGCATGAGCATGGCCCACGCCAATCTGCCCAATCTTGATGCGGCGCGATGACGTTGTGCGGAATTCCTGCGCGGAGACGAAGTCCGTGAGCATTGCCATTCCAGCACCGGCGATGCCCAACTCCTTCAGCATTTCCCGACGTGATATGATTGGGTTCATGGGAACTGGTTTCCGAGGTTAGCGCTTGTTTCGCTGCCATTCCAATCCGGGGCGGTCTACCCGAAAGGCCACGAGCCGGGTATGGTCAACTTCCGTCACGTATGCGGTGCGTCCATCCTTGCCACCGAAACAAATGTTCGATGGACGACTGCCCAGGACATCGATTTCCTTCAAGATCACTCCCTTCGGCGTCATCTTGACGACCGTCCCCTTGCCATGACGAGTGATGTACAGGTTGCCATCGACATCGCATCGCATCCCATCGAAGCCGAAGTCGGGAAACTGCTTTATCAACCGTTTGTTTACCAACCCTCCATCCGGACGGATCTCAAAGGCCCAAACATTGCGTTGAACACTTTCGTTCACGTAAAGAGTGCGACCATCAGGGCTGACCTCAATGCCATTGGTGGTGCCCATGTTCTCAGCCACGCGCGTGACCTTTCCGTCCGGATTAATTCGCCAAACCTGACCGGTACCGTCTTTCCAATTGGGATCACTGGCGTAGAGAGCACCACTCGACGTGATGGCCAAATCATTGGGTTGATTCATCGCCGATTCATGGGCGTGTACCGAGATGGCACGTGTGCGCGGATGGATTTTCAAAACGCGATGGTCGACATAATCCGCGACGTACATCGAGCCATCCTTGCCGAACCGAATGCCATTGCCAGTCCCTTTGCCCGGCAATGTGACAAAAAGTTCAGCGGCACCCACCGGCGTTACTTTGCCGATGGTTTGTTGCCTGGCGAAATTGACAGCATAGATGTTCCCGCGTCGATCCACAGCAGGCCCTTCGATGCCGGGTGTGAAGGCTCCCTCAGGTGTCAGGGCGGCAGCCTGAAACAGCGTTTCGGCGGCGTGCGAGGTCCACGCGGACAGGGCGAGAATCCAGAGATGACGTGATATCATGGAGCTGCCTTGGTTATGAGGTGAGCAGCCTCATTCGTCAAAGCAAACGCACGCTACCATTCCGGATGGGCTCGTTTGGCATCGATCGCCAAATTCGGCAAATACATCGGCGACGATCCGCAGAGCACGCCATCAGCACCTGAATTGAAGAAATCTTCGAAGTCCTGGTTCGACGAAACCCCGCCCACCGCCACGACTGCGAGGTCTAACCGGTCTGCATCCACCCAACGCCGCGCCGCGCGCACCGTAGCGACGGAAGGTTCATGAATCGCTCGCCCCAACAATCCTGCGACCTTGAACTTCTCGCCAAAGACAGGTCGACCGTCGGGCCGAACGATGGGACGGCTGATTCCATTCAGCAACGTCACTCCTTGGGCAATTCCGTCGACATTTCGGAGGAAACAACGAAGTTCCTCATCGGACGGAAAGGCTCCTATTTTGAGCAACAGCGGCGTCTTGCCAATTCCCCGACGCAATCGCTGGGCAAGGATCCGCGTCGCTTCGGGATCTTGGTAGAGTGTCCCTTCAGCAGAACAGACATTGGGACAAGACAGATTTGCCTCAATAACCGGGGCTCCGGCTTCCACAGCCCACGCCGCGCACTGGGCATAATCATCGGCCAATGCCGTGATGGATGGAGCGGCTTCCGGAGTGCCCACGACAGAAACGATCAACAGTTGCCCCGTGGACAACCCGCTCACGGTCGCCCGGATATCTCGTCGCCACTCTTCCGGCGCAACCGAGGGCATGCCAAAACAGACAGAAGAACTGATTTGGGACGGATCCGAAGATGGAGTCTGCGTGGCCACCACAACCCCATCGGGAAGCCGAGTCTCTTCCACGAAAACCCAGTTCGGCCAAGGGTAACTCGGGCGGGGAACGGAGCGCACCGTCTTGTATGTCAGAATATCAAAACCGCGTTCTGCGTAGGGCAACACCCAACGGCTATTCGGCAATAATCCCGCAGAAATGCCAATCCGGCTTCTCACCGAAAATCCCATAAAACTCTTCAATGGCGTTAGAGGTACCATCGGACATGGTCCTTCAAAATGCGGTCCCCGCAGGCAATTCGCCTCCCACGTGTCTTGAATGTCATAGGTGCACGGCAACGGCATCGTTGAAAACACCTACCACAGTTCCCCAAATTCTTCAACGCGATTGGACCAGGCTCTCCACAAAGTATCGCGACCGTTGGCTAAACGGCCTCTCTCCGATTCAAGATCACCCACCATCACCCGTCACCCGTTGCATCACTTCGGGGGTTCCGCTTTGGAGACAAACTCCAGCAGATCCGCCATCTGTTGCCATGTCAGCCCCGCCCCCAACCCATCGGGCATGAGAGATTGTCCCGAACTCTTCATCCCCTTGATTTTCGTCCGAGGCAACGTGAGTTCTTGTTGGTTAGCCATCCGAAGAGTGACGTGGCTGGTGGTTTCGTTGGCGATAATTGTCAGATAGGAATCGTCGTCGCGCGTTTCCACCTGGAAAGCGATATACTGCGGGGCGACTTCAGCATTGGGATGCAAAATACTGGTCAGCAACTTCTCTTTGCCACCTGACTTCACCGTGACGAAGTCAGGTCCTAGGGCGGAACCATCTTTGCCCACCCGATGACATGAGGCACAACGTTCTAAATAGATCGGCTTGCCACGTTCCGCGTCTCCCGCCAATGGCAGGGATCCCTGAAAACTCTTGAGTACGTCTGCCGAGCTGGATTCCGGCGGAAACACTTGGTTGGCCAATCGGGCAATGGACGTGTCTTTATGGCCCCGAAGACTGGCGACAGTGGCCAGGGGAATTTCCGACGCGTTCACCGTCTTGGACTCCAAGGCTGCCAGCAAAACACGCACTCGATCCGTACGTGTGGTCAAGGCTGCCAGTGCCTCTGCTCGCAGTCGTCCCGAATACTCCCGCCACGATTGCAGCAAAATCGTCGCCACTTCGGGATTCGGATACTGAGCCAACGACGAAATTGCGGCTGCTCGAATGGGATCCCCAACCTCCCCTCCGGTCACCAGAGTCGCCAAGATTTTTCCCGACTCTTCAAATGTGGTGAGGGCAAGCAATTGAATGGCTTCCAGGCGCTCGCGATCTTCCAGCCGTCCATCAACCGCTCGCAATCGCGCCCTATCAAAAAGAGATTTAAGACGTCCCCCTCGATCCAAAGTGCTGGGGGAAACTCCCGCCCTGGAACTCCCCGCTAACAGCGCACGTGCCAAGGACGCCATCCAGCGGGCGTTTTGAGCCTGAAGCGCAAACTCAAGCACCCCTTCCACCTCCGTTTCGTGATGCCGGGCTCCGATCAACTGTACCAGCTTTGCCGTGAAATCAGCGCCCCCCTTGGCTTCCAGCAATGTTCGATCCGAAACCAGGGCCGTGAACATAGCCCAAGCCCCATCGCTCAATGAATTTAATATCGCCACCGTCATCCAGGGATCGCCGGCATCCCGCCGCGCCAGTGCCACCAATGCTGTCGTTCGGCCTGGATGTCGGACTTCGCCCAGGGAAAGGGCCAATTGATAGCGCACCTGCAGCGATTCATCAGCAGTCATGCTCAGCAATCTTTCAACCAGCGCTGGGCTGCCGTTCGAGTTTATGAGGAATAACTCACTCAGCCGAATGGCATGTTGCCGCACCCGGCTATCTGGGTCCGCCAAGCGCCCCAACAAATGACGCGACACATCCAGCGCACCCAGGCCCGCCAACGCATACAGACCATGCATTCGCCCCAGCGCCGTTGTGGAGTTCGAGACCAACGACTCAAGCGCGGGAATCGCCATCTTGTCTTGTTGCTCATAAATCAGCCGCGATGCCGTTTCCCGGGTCCAGCCATTGGCACTTTCCAATGCTCGCACTAACTCCAGTGACGAGGCTGTTCCCAAGACCAGCCGTTTCGGCCGTTGGAATCGTTCCGGCACGATCCGCCAGAGCCGGCCGCGATCATTGCCGCTGTTCAGATCTACATGCTTCTTGATCGCCTCTGGAATGGACCAGGGATGCTCAATAACTTCGCGATACATGTCCACCACGTACAGGCAACCATCGGGGCCATTTTGAAAGTGAACCGGCCGGAACCAAGTATCGCGCGAGGCGAGAAATTCGACCTCTTTCTCGTCGTCTGGACGTCTCGCGACCAGGCTCATTCCATCGGGTGACAGGAGCTTTCGATGAACCAAATTGCCTCCAGCGTCCCCGATGAACGCATTGTCCACAAAATCAGGTCCGTAGGCGTCACCGCGGTAAATCGTGGCACCGGTCGCACCCGTAAAGTAGCCTGAGACACGTCCGCCACCTTCCACGCCACCAGGCACCTCGCCGCTGATGCGCCAGCGTGTCCGAACAATGCGCCAGGGCTCATCCGGACTGATACGAAACACTTCGGCCGCCGGGCCATCTGCGGCAATACTCACCCGAGAGCTAGGCATCGCGATGTCCGATTTGCGTGCCATATATCGGTGATCCATCAAGATCAGCTGCAGGTGATCACTATTGCTACAAACGAACTTTCGACCCGCACTGTCAAACGAAAGTCCGTACTGTCCGCCGCCCGATTCCGGCCGAATCCGATGCGTCAACGGATCAAAACTAAAATCCAATCCCCGCAGATCCAACACCGGACCCTCCAGCGGTGGCACGGGCTGAACACGATTCCCACCAATGGGTCCCGTGGCTCCATGTATCCGATTGTCCAGCCCCCAATTAAAGGAATTGATTAACGCCTGAACGTTTAACCTTGAAGCACCGCTGCCAAATCCGGTGAACACCACGCGGCGTTCGTCCGCCTTGTCGTCACCATTGGTATCCTTCAGCCAAATAATATCCGGAGTCGCGCCGACATAAACACCCCCGCGAGAACAAATCAGCGCCGTTGGCCATGGAAGGTTGTCGGCATAGACGGTGGACTTGTCGAAAACTCCATCGCCATCGACGTCTTCCAACAGACGAATTCGTCCTGCATGCGGCGTTTCTTCCCGTCTCTCGGAGTAATCGATCATCTCCGCGACAAACAGCCTGCCTAACTCGTCAAAGCAAACCGTCACTGGGCTCGTGATGAGCGGTTCACTGGCGGCAAGCTCGAGCCGGAACCCAGGTTTAATTTGGAACGTTCCGCTGGCCTTGGCGGGTTCTACCGACGGGAATCGCGGCATTTCCCTGGAGGCAAGTTCCGGCTGCGGTGCTGTCTTCCCATAAGCATCGGAATAGGACACCCGAGTCTGCGGGGTCAGTACCGTTTGAGCGGCGTCGATCGACCCGACCATCCCCCACACGCCCAAGATGGCTGGGATCACTTCAATCAACCGTGATGAATTCATAACATGTTTGACTCCCAACCGACTCTTCATTCGACCTTCGGCTCCAGCCCAACGCCGCGATATCCAGGATCCTTCTGCCGCACTCGACGCCAAGAACCGATCGAGCCACAGTGTTAATCGGAGACCTATTCAGTTGAAAAACAAAATCAACCCCGAGAAGATGGATTATCGCTTCCGCATGAACGACCGCTTATTCCTAATTCCACGCGGCTTCATCGCGCGCTGGCAAGGTGTTCATGGGGATCGCTGGTTTTATTGCCTATGGCTTTTGCTCACGTATGGGCTCCTTTTACGCGGTGGCGCGGCAGCATTGCCTCCAAGTAACGCCTTAGAGCGCATGAGCGTAGCCGACGGCCTGAGCGTTCGATGGATTGCGGCGGAACCGATGATCTCCCAACCGGTGTGCATCGAGTTTGATCCCCGAGGTCGACTCTGGGTGGTCCAGTATCTCCAATACCCCAACCCCGCTGGATTGCTTCGGGCTAAAGTTGATGCCTGGTCACGTACCACTTACGATCGCATTCCAGATCCACCACCCAACGGCCCGAAAGGCAGGGACCGCATTACGATCCTGGAAGACGCTAATCACGATGGCCGTGCGGAGATGTCGCATGATTTCGTGAATGGTCTGAACCTAGCATCCGGGATTTCCTTCGGCCACGGCGGTGTCTTTGTTCTGAATGTCCCTTACCTGCTCTTCTACCCGGATACGAACCGGGACGACCACCCCGACGACGCCCATTCAGTGGCCAACTCATTGACTTGGGGTCCGGACGGTTGGCTCTACGGATGCCAGGGCAGCACCGTCACTTCCCGAATTCGTGGCATTGAATTTCAACAAGGGGTGTGGCGATACCATCCACTCACCCAGGAATTCGAATTGTTCTGTGAGGGTGGGGGGAATTCGTGGGGCCTGGACTTCGACGCCGAAGGGGAACTTCTCTATAGTACCAACGTGGGTGGCTACCGAAATCTGCACGCCGTGCAAGGGGCCTACTATTGGAAGAGTTTTGGCAAGCACGGAGCACTTCACAATCCTTACGCGTTCGGATACTTTGATCATATTTCGCATACCAACTTCACCGGGGGCCATGTCACCGTTGGCGGCTTGGTTTATCGCGGCACGAATCTCCCGAGTGCCTACCGGAATCGGTATCTTTGCGGCGACCTACTCGGACACAGCGTTCAATGGCATCCAATGTTCCGAAGCGGTTCCACATTCACGTCGACGCATGGTGGACATCTGCTTCAAGCCAACGACGCCTGGTTTGCCCCCAGCGATGTGACGATGAGCCCGGATGGCGGTATTTATGTCGCAGATTGGCATGACCAACGCACAGCACATCCGGATCCAGATGCCGACTGGGACCGAAGCAACGGGCGCATCTATCGTATCGCCAAACATCCCATCGTTCAGCAGACGCTCCCAGACTTTCAGGAAGCCAAGACCAGCCAACTCATCGACTGGCTTCGAAATCCCAACCCATGGATCGTGCGCCAGGCTCGTCGGTCCTTGGCGGATCGACGCGATCCTGGGGCGATTCCACCATTGCGAACAGCCTTGTTTGAGACCGAGGACGATGGGCTGGCGCTAGAATACCTTTGGGCACTTCATGCCAGCGGCGGCTTCAACGAAACGATTGCTGAACGAACCCTGAGTCATCGAAGCCCACCAATTCGCCGTTGGTCGGTGCGTTTCCTCGGTGACACACGCGCGATTAGCCAGGCGACCGCCCAGCGCTTGGCGAGGATGGCTGAGTCGGAGGTGAACATCACCGTTCGAGCCCAACTGGCAGGATCGGCGAAACGACTCCCGGCGCCACAAGCCTGGCCGATCCTGTCATCGTTGCTCACCCACGATTTCGATGCCACAGACCCATTCCAACCGCTCCTAATCTGGTGGGCCGTCGAGGCTCACGCCGTCACGGGTCTGGAGCCGATCCGGCAGTTCATTATCTCCGCGGACGCCTGGAAAGCAGCCATGGTTCAACGGGTCATCCGGGACCGGCTATTGCGCCGATGGATGGCCGAAGGATCCACCAACACATTGCAGGCTTGTGCCGAAGTGCTCAGGTCCGCCCCTTCCACGGTGGCCCTGGGCCCGTTGCTCAACGCCCTTGCCCAAGGAATGCACGATCGTCCAACCCCTTTCGTCAGAGTAGGAGACGGTGGCTTGTTCGCCAATTCGGCCGTTCCTCAATCCACCTCGCATCCGCGGCACCACGCGTCGACTCCCGTGCCACTGGAGCTTCGTGCGATCATCCAATCTCTGGCTAATTCACTCAATAACGACCCCGATTGGATTCGTCTCGCTGCGCTGCTGGGCTTCGCAAATGCCAAGGAACAGGCTCGCAACCTAGCCATGGACTCTTCAACACCTTCAGCGGTTAGAGCAACCATGCTCCAATTGCTTGCGGAGTTGGCAAACCCCAACTTGGTACGCCCCTTGATGTCACTGATCGGCGTCGCCGATTCCCAGGTACCGCTGCACTTGCAGTCATTGGCCGTTGAGGCGTTGGCAGGTGTTCAAGAGGGCGCCATCGCCGACTCGCTCTTGAAGCAATACCCACGCTGCCAACCGCGCATCCAATCACTGCTTCGAGAACGTTTTCTCAGTCGCAAATCCTGGGCGAGTCGTATCCTCAGTGCGGTCGATTCAGGAGTCATTCCCGCCACCGATTTCTCAATCACTCAACTTCGATCCGTCGCCCTGCACGAGGATCTATCACTCGATGTGCTGGTCAAGAAGTACTGGGGAAACATCACTCGCGGCACGCCCGGAGAACTCTTGGCGGAGATGCGCCGACTCAACAATGACCTCAATGCAGGCAACGGAAATCCAACCATAGGACGGGGCCTTTTCCTCAAGACCTGCGCTCCTTGCCATGCCTTGTTTCATGAGGGCGGTCGTGTTGGACCCGATCTCACCCATGCCAATCGCGCCGACCGCGAGTTCCTTCTCGCCAGTATCATTGATCCGAGTGCCATTGTGCGCCGGGAATTTATCAACTACGAAATCCTTCTCACCGACGATCGAATGTTAAACGGTGTGCTCCTGCAACCGGAGAACGGTCAATTGACGCTCGGGCTGGTCTCGGGAGAGACGCTGGCTCTACCGCAATCTATGGTCCGTCAACTTCGCGAATCCAAGGTATCCATGATGCCATCGGAACTACTGAGTGGGTTTCGGCCGCAAGAAGTGCGGGATCTTTTCTCCTATCTACAACAACCTCATCCTTCAAAGCCCTCGCCATGAATCTCCAGGTATTGATCCCGATTGTCCTGATTCTGAGTGCCGTAGGCCTTCGATCCGCAGACCAACCTGGTCCTCAGCGCTCCTACCTGAATCGCCTTTCTCGACTCCAGAATCCCCAACCATTGCTGGCGGATCATCCGACTTGGGTGGAGCCCATTCGGGAAACCAACCGGTGGGAAGCCCCCGCTCTCGTTCAAGACCCGGGCGGCACGCTGCACGTTCGCGCCTGGCGATGGAGCTACAACGCCAGAGGCATCATCGAAATCCCAAACCAACTCCATGCCCCCCACACCGCCATCATCCTCGTCCATCCATGGGGAATTGATGATGGCCAAGGTTGGAACACACCGGAACCCGCCGGTGTCGCCGATTTTTGCACGCCCGATAAGAACCATCTGGCCGCACGCCACACCGCCGAGGTCATCAATCCCTTCTTAAAATCTCTGCGCAGCCACATTGGCGCCGTTCTTTACAGCCTGCCTGGAGCCCGCGATTCCATTCGTCGCAAATTGTACCGGTCGTTCGACCACAAGCCCACCGCACAAGAGCAACGCGAAGGAAAACGGGAACTCGAGGAGAGACTCAGTCAATTCGTGTACCGCGGTTCTCCGCTTCGCCAATCGTTCAATCTCTCGACGACAACGCCTGTCGTCGACTATTTCCAACATTTCCCAGGTCTGGATGCCTCCGCCCGTTACAACAACGAA
Organism: Verrucomicrobiales bacterium; assembly: GCA_005793375.1. GTDB lineage: Bacteria > Verrucomicrobiota > Verrucomicrobiia > Limisphaerales > UBA9464 > SXSK01. The sequence goes on from SXSK01000292.1 coordinate 40,653, forward strand.
GGATTCTGGGAGTTGCCGATTCCCGTGACGCAGGACATCACGGTCTTTCCTGAGGATGTGGTGGTTTATGACGGTGAAGGGTATGACAAGCTGAGGGCCTTTCTTCGCGCCCAGGGTATTCGGCACGTGTTGTTGACAGGCTACGCCACCGACATGTGCTTTGCCCGCACTTGCGCGGGCTACGAAAACCTATCGAAAGACTTTAATACGTTCCTGGTTGGGGACGCGACGTTAGCCACCTTCCCCGCTCATACCACCCCTCGATTTGCGACTAGCACCCATATAGCCTTCGCATCGATCAACCAATTGATCACTCAGATTTCTTGGATCCAAAATCGCAAGGCAGCGCCATGAACCGTTCTTCAGTCCGCACTCGACGAGAATTCTTAATCGACACCGCAAGAATAGCTGCCTTGGCAACAGCGAATTCTTCTCAGGCAGCGGAAACCTCATTGCCCAAAGTTTCGAACTCGGCGCCGCCAATTCAGCAACGTCGTCAGGCATCCATCGCCATTTCACTGGACCTCGAAATGGCCCGAAATTTCCCGCGTTGGGAGGACGCCCACTGGGATTTTGAAAAGGGACTGCTAAACGCCGAAGCCAAGGCCTATGCATTGGAGGCAGCCCGCCGAGTTCGGGCGAGAGGCGGCGTGATCCACTTCTTTGTCGTCGGCCGCGTTTTCGAACAGGACGATATTGAATGGTTGAAGCAACTCCATCGATTGGGACATCCCCTTGGAAACCATACTTACGACCACGTGTACGTGCTCGCCACGAAAGCCGAGGACATCCAGTACCGGTTCAAACGCGCTCCATGGCTCATCCAAGGGAAAACACCGTCGCAGGTCATTCGTGAGAACATCGAACTGTGTTCGGAAGCCATGGAAACTCGGTTGGGGATTAAGCCCGCGGGATTCCGCACGCCCGGCGGATTCTCCGATGGTTTGAACGGTCGCCCAGATGTTCAAAACACCCTGCTGAACCTGGGGTTCCGTTGGGTGAGTTGCAAGTATCCGGCACATCCCTACAGCCAGCCTGGCACCCCACCAACCGCAGAAGTTCTCCGAGGAATCGTCGCGGCCCAAGCAGCCGCCCAACCCTTTGTCTATCCCAATGGATTGGTCGACGTTCCTATGAGCCCAATTAGCGACGTCGGGGCCTTCCGAAACTGCCGTTGGAAGCTGGGCGATTTTTTGACGGCAGTAAAGATGGGTGTCGAATGGGCCATTGAACATAAGGCCGTCTACGACTTCTTGGCCCATCCATCAGTCCTCTATCCCAATGATCCCGAGTTCCGCACCTTCGACATGATCTGTGACCTCGTTCAACAGGCGGGTGACCGAGCCCGCCTCACTGATTTGGATGCCATCGCCCGCGAAGTGCATTTGTGAATGCCACCGGCAGCAGTGTTAACAACGCGCCACCGGTGGCCTGATCCTTAAGCAGGCGGACCCGTTAATCCTATTATGGACTGCCGTTATCCGGGTCCAGAAGGCCACGCCACCACGATAAGTTGGACTGCAAAACAAAGAATGCTCTCAGGAAGGCTTCTGCGAGCGCGCTACGCACCCATGCCGTCTTCGAAGCTGCCACCCGCCTGCGGGAAACACAGGTTGTTCGCGACGTACCGAATGCCGTCGCCGGAGCAGTAGTCCAGTTCCTTGTGGGCGGACTCAGCCTCGACCACCAACGGGGCACTCGTGGTGCCATGGAGTTTGCAGTAGCGATCCTTGTACCCGACATGGAGCAACAACTCGGCGTAGCGATGCATGTTGAGATCGCCGGTGCCTAGATCCGTAAATTGCATCGCCCGCTTAGGCCAGTTGGGCTCCATCGCTCGCAGTGGGAATCCAGGCCGAATGACAAAATTCTTGATGTGAGCGGCATAAATGCGGGAACCCACTTTCAGGAATCGTTGCTCCCAAGTTTCGCCTTCCCAGCAATGAGAGGGATCCGCGTTTACCCCCAGGCATTTGTCGCCATCACAGATACTCACCAACATGTTGAAATCGTCCGCGCACATGGCCGCTGTGCCCGGGTGAATCTCGTGACACAAATACAGACCATTGTCATTGGCATGCTTTCGCAGCTTGGCAGTTTTCTTAACAAACCGTTCCTGCCCCTCCTTGAGCAGATCAAAGCCACCTCCCGCCCAGAATCCCCAAGGATATCCCGTCGCCAATTCCCATCCAAAAGCGACACCCCAAAACATGGGTAGAGACTTGACGCCGAGTTCGGTCAGCAAGTCCATCAGCTTTAACAGATAACTCTCATGCCACTTCTCGATCTTCTCCAGCGATAGCTGCGCCACATCGGCCGGAATAAACGGGTGTCCGGACTTGGTGCCGGTCCAAATCGAGGTGTGAACCCAAAACGGGCAGTGAGAACTCACTCCATCCAGACGCATGCCGCGGGATTCAAATGCGTCTTTAATTTCTTTGGGCTTTAGAAAGCCGCCCTTGCCATTGCCCAGCATGTAATTGCTGGGCTGTGCGCCGCTGGCGCCGTGGGACTTGGCATAATCCAGGAACTGGCCGAGGGATTTTCCACCATGTTGCGCGCCCTCGATCGACGCGTGAAAGGCATTCTGAGGCATAATACAGGGAGTGACGTTTAGATTACCGCGTGAACCGGCGTCGTGTAACTCGCCCAAGCTCCAGTGGCAATGCTGAATCGTCTCATCGCTTGCGATTCTCATGTTTTCCGCTACGCCTAGGGCATGCAGCTGCAGGAATCGTTGCGCGTGACCCTCGTCCGGGACACCCAACCCCGTCTCACCCAAGGATGCCTTCTCTCACAAATTCGTGGTTTCCTCCAGTTCTTCCTGTGCCTCTGCCTGATTCCGGTACCGATCGCCCTAGGTTCGGCCAACGGGCCTACTAAACCGATCAGCACCAACGCACCCGCGAAACCAAGAAAATCGATCGTCATCCTGGGAGACAGCCTCGCCGCCGGCTACGGCCTGGATCTTTCCGAAGCATTTCCCGCGATTCTTCAGCGCCGAATTGATGCCGCTAACCTGCCCTTCCAAATCGTGAATGCGGGCCTCAGCGGGGACACCACCGCCGGTGGACTCCGCCGCATCGATTGGCTTCTCAAAAGGCCTTTGGACATTCTCCTGCTGGAGCTTGGGGGAAATGACGGGCTTCGAGGTATCTCCATCGACTCGACACGCACCAACCTCCAGACCATCATTCAGAAGACTCGGGCACGTTATCCGGAGGCAAAAATCGTCATCGCGGGAATGGAAATGCCTCCCAACATGGGCCACCAGTTCCAATCCGCCTTTCGGGCCATCTTTCCCGAAGTCGCTCGCGCTCATCAGGCGACCCTCATCCCGTTCTTGCTAGAGAACGTCGGGGGTAAACCCGAACTCAACCTTGTCGATATGATTCATCCAACCGCCAAGGGTCATGAAATCGTCGCCAACAACGTTTGGAAAGTCCTAGAACCCGTTCTTAAAGAAGCACTTAAAGGCTCTGTCCCCAAGAAGAATTCGAACTCTCAGTAAAGCATCTTGCCAGGGCGTATTGCCCACTCGCGCATCATTGCTGCGGCTTCCACTGAGAGGATCGAGTGCATGGGCAGTCTCCGCCGGTCAGGATCGAGTTTCAATTTCTCATAAATGAACGTGTCATCGAATCAGACGAAATCCGCGGCGGTCGAGCTCCGCCAGCGTCCATTGATACTCACCGACCAATTGGTCCACCACGTTGCGCTGTTTTAACTCTCCCGGCATGACTTCCCATGTGTAGGTTTCCATTTCAAAGTGGGAGCACATCGAAGGCCGTTGGCGCACCTGATCCAGGACTCCCAGCAAATGGTCTGCGGTCGTTCCAAAAATCGCTGTCGGTGCCGCATGGAGTGGAATGTGAAAATGAATCCGCCACTCTCGCTTCAACTGAGGCCCGTCGTCCATTGGCGTCGACAGCGCTTCGTCCAAATCGGAATACCGGACAATCTCCCCATCTTCTCGACGCTCGATCGTTTGATGAAAGTAGATGTCCTCAGCAAAAGCGCGTAACGCCTCTCGAACCTCGCGTGTTGGACGGACGCTCAGTGCATTGCTCAAGTGAATCTTGCTAATCCGGATCCTCGCCTTTGCCAACCGAAGCAAGGCTTCCTGAGGTGATTCATATTCAATGGCCAGGTGGCAACAATCGTAATTGATCCCGAGATGTTCGCCCAACCGAAGATCGCCGGGACGATCGGCCTGGAGGGCTCCAAAGAACTCAACTGCCTCATAGCTATTCTCCAGGAAACACAACGGCTCCGGCTCGAGACCGAGATGTAGACCTCTTCCAGTTTTGCGGCTCAAATGCTCCAGATGATCTACACAGCGCCAGAGGTTTTCACGAGCCTTTCGCTGTGCTCGATCATCGAGTCGGAAAGCCTTAAAGGAGACAGGCACCGTACTGACACTTCCCTGGACCCCCTCCGGCAACAATTCCGTCAAGAGATCAAAGAGACGATTGGTGTACTGCAACCGTTCAGGAGTTGTCCAGTCCGGCGCATACACCTGTTCCTTTACCCGTGTGCCATGAAACTTTCCGTAGGGAAAACCGTTGATCGTAAACACGTAGCACTGATTCCGCTTCAACCATTCCTGGAACGAACGCAGGACCGAGGGTTCTGCCAACTCGCGCGATGCCAGATCGCTCAGGCGAAGTCCGATGGCAAAGGGACGTTCAGGGAAAATCCGTTGGCGAACCGCCAGCGTGTGCCGAGTCAATCCAGCCAGCGTTTCCGCCCAGGTCTCGCCACGGTGAATATTCGTGCAGTAGGCCAAATGAAGGCCGTGCGACAGGTGCATGCGGCGCAGTGTGCCGCAAGGGAACCCTCCGGTGCAATGCAAGGCTGGATTACAGAATCAATTGAAACTCCGGGAGCATTGCCAACGACCACAGCAAATCTTCCACCCCATCTAGTTTGGGCGATGGGCCCAACAAATCCACCGCCAATCGGAATTCAGAATCGGTCGGCAGTCGGCTCAACGCCGTCTGGAAGATATCCCGCGTCAATAATCGGCTGTCGTTGGTTTTAGCCGCCAATTTTTCGGCTCCCATCTTCAATAGTAGCGCCAAGGTCCCACCATTGGTCAGTTCCAACGCCTGAATCGTTGTCGCAGTCTGCTGGCGCACCGTGTTGATCTGCTCCCGGTTAGGCCGTCCCAAGGCCAATGCCAGTGCATCCGCCGACACCAGACTGGCTCGAAACTCGCGAGCATACCCCCCCACTTCTGCCACCGCGGCCGCGATCAACTTTGAGGCGGTCCATGGTTCCATACCCGGTTCACCCAGCACGGTGGATGCCACCCACTTGCCCGCCCCTCCATCTGGAAGTTTCCAGAGGTCCGAGGCGCCCAGGGCCGTTTGCCAAGTGGCATCGGTCCCAACGTCCAAGACGCGGTCTCCCGCTCGAATTCTCGCGTAAACCAGCAATCCAGCCGGACTGCGATTGGTCCCGCCGTTGACCGCTTCGATCGCGATAAGATTGGAACCAGGAGTCAACAGGGATCGAATATCCCCACGGGCGAAAACGCCGGGTTTGATGTTGAACGAAACCAAGCTTCCGTTCACAAAAACTTTGGCTTCGTTGTCGACACTTAACCATACCGTGGCTTCCGTCACACCTTCAGGCACGGAGACCATTTTTCGAAAATATGCCGCGCCTGGTGCGGCGCCGCTCGCCGCGTGTGTGTCGTTCCAAACCCAGTAGGTTCCTACCGGCAAGGGAGTGTCATTGAGACCCACGCTCAGTTCAGTTTGCAGGCCGCCTTCCTGCCGACTTTGCCACACTCCAGTAATTGCCCCTAAAGCGTCGCGGAACTGTTCTGCCGTCAGACGTCGGATCACGGGGCCCCGAAAGACGTAGTTGGGCAAGGGTTTCCCATCCTTCTCGGGTGAATCTAACGTCGGCAATTGGTAAGCCTTCGACGTCAGAATTTGCCCCAACGTGTGCTTCAGATCCCATCCATGGGCTACCAGATCCTCTGCCAGCCAGTCCAGCAGTGGCGGATGCCAGGCCTCATTTTGCATGACATCCAGGGGCTCGACCAAACCCCGCCCCATCAACCTCGCCCACAATCGATTGACGATCGTTCGGGAAAGTCGGCCATTCTGGCGACTGGTAATGATCTCCGAAAGAGTCTTGAGCCGCTCCGGCCTCGATGCCTTGCCGTCGATGGCGCCCAATTCCGGAAACAAGAACTTAAGCGTCGCCGTGCGACCGGTGGGCTTATCGCAAAGTACCATTTCAAGCGCCCCTTCGGCATAGACCCCCGCTAACCCATACGCATCACTCAACTGCCAGTCGTCGATGAAGGAGTCATGACAAGAAGCGCACTTGAGATTCACGCCCATAAAAATCTGCGAGATGTTCTGGGCCGCTTGCATCGACGGTGTCATGGAGGCATTCACCGCCCCACGCCAGACGATTCCCTTCGTGAAGCCTTCGCTTTCCGCCGTGGGATTGACTAGCTCTCTCACAAAACGGTCGTAGGGTTTATTGTCGCGCAACGACGCATAGAGCCAGCCCGAAATCTGCTTTCGCCCGCCATCGATGTAACCAGTGCCTCGGTAATCATTCCTCAACAGATCATTCCAGTAAGTGAGCCAATGTTGCGCGTATCGATGATTGTCAGCGAGTAACCGCTGCACCAACCGCACTCGCTTGTCCGCACTCGGGTCCCGGACAAAAGCCTCCAACTCTTCGGGCGCAGGAAGTAGGCCCGTCACATCCAAGAATACCCTGCGAGCATACACCCGGTCTTCAACGGCTACGGGCAGTGCCACGACTTGTCGACGGAGATAATCTTCTAAAAATTGATCCAGTGGGTGCCCACTGCCCCCTGGCGGCAATGCGGCAGGCCTTGGATCCAAATTCTTCGCGCGCACCTTGGCAAAACTGACCGAAGGATCCCATTTCAGACCCTGGTCAATCCAGGCTCGCATCAACCCCACCTGCTCTGGAGTCAACTTGGATCCCTTCTCAGGCATCACGTTGTCGGGGTCCAGTCCTGAAATCAAAGCGACCAAATGACTCTCCGCACTATTGCCCAGGACGATGGCTGGCCCGGAATCGGCGTCTTTCAAAGCCGTCTCGCGAGTATCCAACACAAAGCCTCCCTTACTCTTTCCACGAGCGTGGCATTTGATACAACTCGCCTCGAGTATCGGTTGGATGTCCTTCCGGAAGTCCACCGGCCGACCGGCGGATGCCGGCAGCTGGGCGAGCTTCTCTGGCGGCAGCTTGGCCTGAAGACTGACGGCAGTCGTCCAAACCCCAATAGCGATCGTAACACGGCTCAACCAATGCATGCCGCCATTGGACAAAACTGGCGGCGTAATGCAAATGGAACCGCACTGGCATTTGTCGAGAAATAAGCCAGGGTTCGGGGCGTGACCGAGCCCGTGCCGACTCCAAAGGGATCGCAGCATCCACTTGTCGTGGAATTCCTGCGCGAGTTAAGAACCACTCGCGGTGCCAGCAGCTACACGGTCCGCAACTACACCCAAGCCCTCGATCGTCTCCACCGGTGGCACGAAGAAATCCACAATACACCGCCGGATTGGCTGCGGCTGGGCCGCGAGGATTTCCGCCACTTCCTGAGAGCCCTTGGACGGCGTCAGCTCAGCCGCGCGTCCATTCAACTCACTTTCAGCGCGCTGCGGACGTTCTATCGGTATCTCCTGAAGCATCGCCACGTATCGTCGACGCCAATCCGTGGGATTTCATTGCCTAAACTGGCTCGACGACTTCCCCGTTTTGTTCCTGAACACCAGATGTCGGGACTCCTGAGCGCACCCTTGCAAGACCTCGGTTCGCAACAGGCAATCGCGCGAGAGGCAGGCTCGACCCCACCAGAGGCCTCGGATTCCTATCGTGACGCTGCCGTCCTCGAGCTCATCTATTCTTCTGGCCTGCGCATTAGCGAGGTCTGTGGTGCTCGTGTTGAAGACCTGAACCTTCAGAGCCGAGTACTGAGGGTGCGCGGCAAAGGCCGGAAAGAACGCGAGGTACCCGTCGGAATTCCTGCGCTAAAAAGTCTGGAACGGTACTGGCAGGACGTCCAACACCCGAGAACTCATGGCACACCGGTTTTCCTGGCACCGTCCAGCGATCAGAAGCCCATTTCAGCCTCAAGCGTTCAGAAAAGTCTCAAAAAGTACCTGGCAATCGCTGGATTAGACCCCGCTCTAACACCCCACAAATTGCGCCACAGTTTTGCCACCCACATGCTCGATAACGGCGCGGATCTGCGGAGCGTTCAAGAAATGTTGGGGCACGCTCAGTTGAAAACCACCGAAGTGTATACACACGTGACGGCGGAACGACTCAAGCAAGTCTATAATAAGGCACACCCCCGAGCGTAAATCCGGAAACACGCGGTCCCCGTTCGCAGAATAGCCCAAAATCCACACAACCCTTTGGGGAAAGGGCCGCCAAATCGAAAAGGCATCGAACGAATCCTGGATTACAGAATTCGAAGCGCTTTCTCCCCCGGCAGCTGGCGCGCTATCATTGCAGGCAGAGAAGCATCCAATTCACGCCAAACTTCCTGTCTCGACGCTTCGGTCAATCGGTGGGAGGTCG
>SXSK01000293.1 GCA_005793375.1 Verrucomicrobiales bacterium
CAGATTAACGGGCGGGCCAGTTCCGCGCAAGCTAAAAATGTCGTCGGGTGCGATCGACAGCTTTCCAACCGTCGCGCCAAGAACGGCGCTTTTCCCCTTCATCTTCCAAACTTTAAGTGAACTGTCGCTGTAGTGCTAGGATCGATCCGTGCGGTTCATGGGCAGGGTTACTGGTGATTAGCGAGCCTCGGCACCCTCAGTGACCGTGTCGACTCATCCGGCCGGTAGGCTCTTCAATAATCGCTTGGCACGCCGCACCCAGATGCGATCCCGACCTTTGAGAAACGCGGGCGCATGGGCGTCGTCGCTAATCGTTTCGCGCAAATGCGATGCCGCTTCGGCGGACTGACCCACCGGAATCAATAGCTCCGCCAACTGAACGCGCGCACGGGCATAAGAATTATGAGCCAACACCGCACGCCACGATGCGATCGCGGCAGCGGAATCCCCCAACTGCGCCTGCGCCTCGGCCAACGCCATTTGGGTGTACCCGTAATCGTGACGTGCATTCTCGGCAACGACCCGCTCCAGGAGTGGGCGCGCTTCAGACGCTCGCTTGGATCGCAAGAGGCACTGGGCAAAATGGCTCAGCGTATCCAAATCTTTGGAGTCCTTCTCCAAGGCCTTTCGGTAGCACGCCTCCGCCTTCTCTAATTTGCCCTGCTGAAAATAAACGTCCCCTAACTCGCTGTGGTGCGCCGCATTGCCGAGATGATGGATCTTGGCCTCCAATTCTCGAATTCGTTTCCGGTTGGAAGCTCCCGGCAACTGAAATCCAGTCGTCGCGGTCTCCGAACCGCGATAGACCATCAAGAAATACCAGAACGCGCTGAAGACGTAGCCGATCAAGAGAAAGAAAACCCAAATCCATTCACGCCGCCGGATGGCGTCCACCAGCATCCAAATCTGAAACGCCAAGCCCAGCAGCGCGATCGGACTCTTGATCAGCCACTCCAATTGTGCGAGTTCACCCAGGATTCCCAGCATCGGCATGCACGGCGAGTGAAGCGGATTCCGTCAACTCTCGCTAGCGAGATTTGCAGCGCTAAACCAGATGGCACGCCACCTGCCGCCGATTCCCAATATCCCGATTCACCGGAACTTCCGTTCGGCAACGGGCCTGCGCCACAGGACATCTCGGATGGAATGGGCAACCCGACGGCGGATTGATGGGCGATGGGACATCCCCAGTCAGCACAATTCGGGATCGCTTGGTCGCGGGATCCACGGCGGGGACTGCGGACAGCAGCGCCTGGGTGTAGGGATGCTTGGGTGCCCGGCATACCTCCCGGGCCTCGCCGCCCTCAACCACCCGACCCAGATACATCACCAACACCCGTCGACTGATGTGCTCGACCACCGCCAGGTCGTGCGCGATGAAGAGATACGCCAATCCCCGGCGGTCCTGAAGGTCCCGCAACAGGTTGACGATCTGGGCTTGAACCGAAACGTCCAAAGCGCTGACAGGTTCATCGCAGACGATCAGCTTCGGCTCCACCGCTAGCGCTCGCGCAATGCCGATGCGTTGTCGTTGGCCACCGCTAAACTCGTGCGGATATCGGTTCGCATGCGAGGCATCCAACCCCACGTCCGACAGCAATTCGGCAACCCGCCCATGCCGCGCCGAGGCATCCGCCGCAAGCCCGTGAATGTCCAAGGCCTCCCCGATGATTTCCTCGACGGTCATTCGCGGGTTCAACGAGCCGTAGGGGTCTTGGAAGATCATCTGGAATTGCCGGCGCAACGGCCTCAAGTCGCCGGAAGACAATCGGGTGATGTCGCGCCCATCAAAATGAATCTCGCCAGCCGTCGGGGCGATCAAGCGGATGGCAGCGCGCCCAAGCGTACTCTTGCCACAACCACTCTCACCCACCAATCCCAGAGTTTCCCCCGGCTCCACGTCCAGGCTGACGCCATCGACGGCTCGAACGACTTGGTGTGCTTTGGAGAAGATCCCCTGGTTGACCGGGAAATGGACCTGCAGATTACGAATGGAAAGGAGGGACATGGAAAGGTCGGGTGAAATCGTGGAAGATGCGAATTCTTGCTGTGATGAATCCGGTGCGCAAAATCAGGTTGCTACGAATTCCAATAGGGACAACGAACCAGACGGGAACTGCCCGCTGGCTCAACCAGACTCAATTCCGGGTTGTGTTGAGCACACGCCGCGATCGCTTTTGGACAGCGTGGGTGAAACCGACACCCCGTCGGCCAGGCGCCTAGCTGGGGGACATTGCCTGCGATCGCCTTGAGACGCGTCACGTCGCGTCCCAACTCCGGCACCGAATCCATCAAAGCTCGCGTATAAGGATGCAACGGACGGGCCAGTAATTCTCGCGCCGGGGCTTCTTCAACGATCTGCCCCGCATACATCACCGCCACTCGGTCGGCGATTTCACTCACCAATCCGAGATTATGGGTAATCAAAAGGATCGCCATGCCTGTGCGTTGCTTCAGATCCCGTAAGAGATCCAGGATCTGCGCCTGAATCGTCACGTCCAATGCCGTGGTGGGTTCGTCCGCCACTAACAGTTTGGGCCGCGACGCCAAGGCCATGGCAATCATGACCCGTTGCTGCATGCCACCCGACAACTGATGCGCATAATCCCGGGCTCGGGATTCCGGCGCCGGGATCCCTACCAACTTCAACAATTGAACCACCTCGGCGTCGTTCGCCGCATCCGGGCGATGCAGCTCAAGGGTCTCCAAGATTTGTTTACCGATGCGGATCACCGGATTGAGCGACGCCGATGGGTCTTGGAACACATAACTCACAATGCCACCTCGGACGGATCGCAGCTCACGCGGTGCCATTTGAAGGACATCGCGGCCCTGGAGCAAAATGCTTCCGCCAACGACGCGCGCCGGAGGGCTGGGAAGCAGTCGAGTGATGGACAAGGCAGTGACACTTTTGCCCGAACCGCTTTCTCCCACCAAACAAACCGTTTCTCCAGCATGAACGGTGAGCGAAACACCATCGAGTGCGCGCAGAGGTCGATCGCCGTTGACAAAATCGAGCCGGAGATCGCGGATGGCCAGGAGCGGGGTGGTATCGGTGGACATGGAATTGGCAGTCAGGGTTCAAACGGCACGCACACGAGGATCAATCCAGCTATAGAGCATATCGACGATAAGGTTGACGATCACAATGGCCAACGCACTGAACATCACGGTCCCCATGATCACCGGGACATCCAGATTGAAGACACTCTGAACCGCCAAGGTTCCGATGCCGGGAAGTGCAAAAACATTTTCGGTGAACATCACGCCGCCCAACAAAAAGGCAATGTCCATCCCGAGAATGGTGACGACTGGGATGAGCGCGTTTGGCAGGGCGTGGCGGAAAAGCACGGCGCTTTCAGAAGCGCCCCGAGCGCGGGCAGCCCTGATGAACGCACTGTCCAACACTTGAACCATATTCGTGTGAATCAGCCGGGCGTAATATCCCACCGCCAAGATCGCGATGGTCAACGCCGGCAAGACCAGATGCCAAAATCCTCGGAACCCGGCCACTGGAAACCAACCCAGCTTGTAGGACATCCAGTACTGCAGCATTCGCGCGAGCCAGAAAGCTGGTAATGATAATGTGAGGGTGGCGGCCACCAGCACAGAACGATCCAGCCAAGTTCCTTGATGCCTCGCCGTATAAACTCCCAGGGGCACCGCCAGAAACATCCAAAGACACACCGCCAGGGATGCCAAGGATGCCGTGGTGGGCAGGCGCGACAGGATGGCTTCAGACACCGGCTGATCCGTCACGAATGAATGTCCGAGATCACCTCGTGCCAACTGGCCCAGGTGAAATCCCAATCGCTTCCACAGCGGTTCGTCCAAATGATACCGTGCGCGAATGGCCTTGATGACGTCGGGCGACGCCTTGGGCCCCGCGATCACGCGCGCCACATCACCGGGCGCCACATTGATCAGAAGAAACGTGAGCACCGCCGTCCCCATCAGGGTGGTGACGGACCACAGGAGTCGGGTGAAAAGTCGTTTGATCATAAGAAATCGTTCATTGCGAGAGCCACATTTGCTGGAACTGCCATAACCACACCGGGTGGGCCTGGGTTCCGCGCAATCGGGGATGGTGGGCGATGACGTACCGTTCTTTGAACAGTGGCACCCAAGGCGCATCGCGGAGGGCAACGGACTCCGCCTCCTGAAAGAGGCGCGATCGCTCTGAGCCATTGAGGCTGGCCGCCGCTTGAGCACAGAGTTGGTTGAAGAGGGCGCTATTGTAAAACGCCATGTTGTTGCAGCCTTCGTCGGTGATCCGGGTGCCGTTGAGCAAGACGTCCAGGAAGTTGCTCGGGTCTGGATAATCCTGGTACCAATAACTGAGTCCGCAGGCAGCCTGCCGACGCGTACGCAGTTTCGTTCCAGTGGCTGCAGCGCTGATTCCCATCAAGGTTACTTCAATCCCGATCTGAGACAGGTCCTGCTGAATCACTTCCGCAGCACGTTTTTCTAGTGGTCGGGTTTCTTCGTACCAAAGGGTCGTCTTGAATCCATTAGTGAAGCCCGCTTCCTTGAGTAGTGCCCGAGATTTCTCCGGATTAAATTCGTAAATCGGCTTTTGCGGATTGTTCCAGGGCATCGTGTCCGGAACGACGCCATCGGTGGGCGCACCCAGTCCTCCTAAAAATCGCGCCAGTCGCTTCTTGTCGATCCCATAATTCATCGCCTGACGAACCCGCAGGTTGTCGAAGGGCGGCATCTCCGTATTCATGAAGAAATACGTGGTGGTCACCGGATCGACCACTCCCAACCACGTTCGAAGTTTCGGGTCGCGGGTAAACCTTACAGCACTTACCGGGTCGAGCCATACCCGATCAATTTCACCGCGCTCCAACATCATTGCCGCCAAAGCGGCGTCGCCTCCAATCATGACCACGATATCCTCCACCCAGGCGCCAGGGCCCGTGTAATGAGGATTCCGCTTGAATCGCCCTCCCACACCTCGACGCCAGAAATCCAGTTGATAGGGACCGCTTCCAACCAAGTGATACTGGAAGGAATCCCCCTGGGCCGAGACGAGCTCGCGCGGCACAGCCGCCGCAAACACCATACCCATAACATATCGGAAGGTGAAACTTGGCTGAGTCAGGTGTATCTCCAAGGTTCGGCTGTCTGGCGTTCTCAATCCAGAGACGTGGTTCGTCTCGTTTCGGGTGAACTCCAGTGCCCCCTGGATTTCGCTATAGTAAGACTGCCCAGGTGATCCGGTCTTCGGATTGAGAACTCGTTCCAATGCGAACACGTAATCCTCCGCCTCCACCTCCCGTCCGTGTGCGAAGCGAATCCCAGGCCGAAGCATAAATCGATAAACCTTCCCATCCGGCGAGACACTCCATTCGGAGGCCTGCGCAGGAATCAAGTTCGCCTGTTCATCGTAATCCAATAGTCCGCTGAACATCAATCGCGCCAGTGGAATGGTGGCGCTATCGAATGCGATCGCTGGATCCAGGGATCGCCATTCGGACTGAAACCAAAGCCGCAAGGTACCGCCTCGACGGGGAATCTCTGCGCCAGTGGCTTTCTGGTCTGCATTCACCCAGGACGTGGTGGCAATAAAGATAACCAAGAGAAGCATTCCTCGAATGCATTTCGCGCACGATCCCGAAGTGGCCCGCGACAAGCCAAGCCGGATCGCCTCCACGCCGTGGCGTCTCCAACCTCCTGTTTTGTGTATCGCCGTGTTCATCGCTCGAGCCAGACATTTTCTAATCGGGCCGATGGCCAGAAGGGGCGCAGTTTATACCCTCGAAGCCATGGCTGGAGGATGTGATCGTTGTTCTGGTGGCAGATGAAGATCAAGGGGGCGTCGTTCACGATGCGCGTTTCGATATCCTGGTAAAGCCGGATTCGTTGATTGGAATCCCGTTCAGCAGAAGCCTGACGAAAGAGCGCCTGGACATCCTGGTTTGAATAGAAGGCGGTGTTCATGCACCCGACATCGGTAATGTTCTCGCCATTCAATAGGGTATCGAGTGTGTCCTTTGGGTCGTCGAAACTCGCCCCCCAAAAGTCCACAGACATCGGCACATTTCGGCGTCGTTGAACGGCATCCACCAGAGTGGAATAATCCACCTCCTTCAATTCCACCCTCACACCAATGTCGGCGAAGTTTTGCTGCACCATGAGGGCGATCTTCATGCAAACTGGGATGGTGCGCCCCACCCATAGAACAGTATCAAACCCATTCGGGAAGCCCGCCTCAGCCAGCAACGCTCTCGCTTTCTGGGGATCGTATGCATATTCCGGTAGATCTGGATTGTATCCGGTGACATTCATGGGCAGAGGTCCCCGCGCCGGTACCGCCCTGCGAGAGAGCGCTTGGACGATTGCCAGCTTGTTGACTGAATGATTCATAGCCTGACGCACCGTCCGATTCGTGAACGGGGGCAATTCGCAGTTCATGACCACGAAATTGGGGCCGGAGCCAGGGACAGTCTGAACCTGCAGGATTCGACGAGAATCCCGTTGAAGTCGGAGGAGATCGAGCGAGGAAATGTCGGTTTGAATCTCCAACTCCCCCCGTTCCATCATCATCATTTGAGTCACCACATCGACGTTCACCAGCACTTCAATTCGATCGGCATGGACACGATCCTTTTGGAACGAGTGTGGGTTCGGTTTGAACACAATGCGATGTCCCCGCCGCCATTCGTGAAGCGCAAATGGCCCTGTACCCACAGGGCGCGTCCCGAAAGCCGCGCCGAGCCGCTTCGCCTCGTCCACAGGCACGATGTGCGCAATGGGTGAAGCAAAGACCTTGACCAACTGTAGATCCGGTCTGTCCAACTGAACATCTAGTGTCAATGGGTCCACCACTCTCAATCCATCGATACCCAGCGGTTCGATCCATCGCCCCCCCCCTGGGAATCCCACTGCCCCTGGATTCCAACTCCCGTTTGCGAGCCTCTTGAAACGCAGCGGCACCGCGGATGGAACGTAAGTAACCACCAAAAATGGATTGGGTGGCTGGATCCAGGATTCGTTCAAAGGACCCGATCACATCGCTCATTTCCAAGGCCCGACCATTGGAAAATCGAACCCCGGGTCGGATTCGGAACCGATAGGTCAGTTTGTCTTCGGAAACCGTCGGAAGAGATTCCGCCAAGCCGGGAACCAGCTGGTTTTCGATATTGAAATCGAGGAGCCCATTGAAAATCAGACTAGCAAATGTGCCTTCCTCTCCCGTGAACACCTGCGCGGGGTCCATGGTCCGCTGGTCCGCCGCAATGGCGTACCGGACCGTTCCGCCCGCACGTGGCGATCCCAAGCCTCGGACCTCGGAAAGAATTCCGAATCCAACGGCCCACGGTATCCAGAACCAAATCCAACGCCAACTTCGGCAGACGCGGTGGACGTTGAGCCAGCGATCAATCAACGCCCGCGACAAGCCACGTCGAGTCGATCGGGATCGCTGCTGGTTGGAAGAATTGGCCTTCATCGTTCGATCCAGGCGCATTCGAATCGCACCGGGGGCCAGAGCGGAGCGCACCTGGCTCCGCGGAGCCAGGGTTGTCGAACCATGTCCATGTCGGCATGGCAGAGAAAAATCCAGGGGGCATCTTCGATGATGCGTTGTTCAATCTGTTGATAGAGATGGATTCGTGCCGTTTCTTCCGCAGCGGTGGCCGCTTCACGCAGCAGGGTCTGCACCGCCATATTGGAATAAAATGCCATGTTCAAACTTCCTTCTTCGGCAATGTTTTCACCGTTGAGAAGGAAGTCGAGGAAGTCCTTGGGCTCCGTGCTGGCGGGTGCATTCATCAGCCCCATGGGGACGGTTCGGCGTCGACTCATGGATTCCAGCAACGTGGGCCACGAAACAAGTCGAATCTCCGCCGTAACACCAACGGCTCGAAGATCCTCCTGAATAGAGAGCCCCAGCTTTACTTGTGTCGGATCCACCTGAAGCACCCACAACGTGGTCGTGAATCCATTCGGAAAACCAGCTTCACGGAGCAAAGCCCGGGCTTTTTCAGGATCGTAGGCATAACCACGCACCTTCGGATTGTATCCCTTGGCATTGGCGGGAAGTGGTCCGTAGGCGGGCACTCCGCGATTCAACAATTTGCGAACGATAACCTCCTTGTTTACGGCATGATTCAACGCCCGACGCACCAGTCGATTCGTGTACGGCGGCAGTTCGCAATTCAAGGCCACGAAATTCGGTGCCGCACCTTTGAAGGTAACAAGATTGGTTCTGAACAGCGGATCCGCCCGCCACCGACGCACATCGGTGTCCCCACAGTAAAATTGGAAATTTATCTCCCCACGGTCAATCATCATGGCCTGCGTGGTCTGGTCGACATTGAGCATTACCTCCACCGCATCGAGTCGAACTGGCCCCGTGCTGAACCCGGTAGGGTTTCGCTCGAATTCCATCTCGGTTCCGCGAGACCAATGTTTCAACCGAAATGCGCCCGTTCCGATGGGGAATGTACCAAAAGGGCGATCGGTTCGCAGCACTTCCTCCCGCGGCACAATTCCAATGGACGCCATAAACATCATTGCCGTCAGGTCGGGATGCAGTAGTTGCAACTGAAAGGTGTATCGATCGAGTGCCCTTAACCCCGCCACCGATTGGGGTGAACGTCGCTGGCGTTTTGAGAATTCAGGCGATACAGACTGTTCAGCATCCTGCGCGCGCGCCGCTCCAAATTCGGGACTTCCCAATATATTGCGAAAGAAAGGAGCCACCGACCATCCTAGGCTCGGATCACACCCACGCTCAAACGAATACACGACATCCTCTGCCACTAACTCGCGACCGTTCGAAAATCGAATCCCAGGTCTTAACCGAAACCTAAAAGTCCGCGCATCGGGAGAGATCGTCGGCAATGCCGCGGCAAGAGCCGGAACAAAGCCAGCCCCTGGGTGCTCTTCGATCAAAGAGTTGAAAATGAGGAACGAGAGTGCCGCGGCGTGATTCGACCAGAGTTGAGTTGGGTCCAAAGAATGAGGGTCATCATCCACCGCCAAACGCAAGGTTTCGCGGGTCCTGGGCTGAGACTGTAGCGAATCCTCCTTCGCCAATAGTTGTTCCGGGAGATAAACCACCCAGCTCCAAACCAGACACCATCCGGTACACAGCCACCAAAACACTGAGGTTCCTGAGTTTTGGCGACGATGGGTGCCATTCTTAATCGTCCTGCGAATCATGGCGTTGCCGGCCTCCCAGCCGGCTCGAGCCAAGTCGAATCAAAGCGTGCTGGCGGCCAGAAGCCGCGGGGTTTAAACCCTTTGACCCAGTGTTGGACCAACACCTCGGTGTTGAACTGCACCAGAAAGATCCATGACACGTCCTCCACCACGATGGATTCAATCTGGCGATAGATCTCCAGGCGCCGATTTGAATTCGCTTCTGCAACGGCATCCCGAAACAACTGCTGCGCCCGTGGGTTCGAATAGAACGCCACGTTCACGCAGTTTTCATCGAGGATATTGTCCCCATTGAGAAGGGAATCGAGGAGTTCCTTGGGATCATCCGCTGCGCTGACCCAATCAAAGACTCCCATGGGCACGTTCCGACGTTTTCCGCAAAGTTGGACCAGGGTCGGATAGCCGACCTCTCGAATCTCCAGTCGAATGCCGTATTCCTTCAGACTTTGCTGCACGAACAGGGCGATCTTGATCCAGCGCGGATCATCCCGGTTGGTCCACAGGGTGGACTCAAACCCGTTGGTCAGTCCGGCTTGAGCCAACAACGCACGGGCCTTCGCCGGATCATGTGGGTATGCTGTGAGCCCTTGATT
Source organism: Verrucomicrobiales bacterium (assembly GCA_005793375.1). Taxonomy (GTDB): domain Bacteria; phylum Verrucomicrobiota; class Verrucomicrobiia; order Limisphaerales; family UBA9464; genus SXSK01. Next base: position 9,768 of record SXSK01000293.1, read on the forward strand.
GAATCCGCGCACCACCAACTGGAGCGGACCGCGTGCAACCACACAACGATTCGCCAGAACGCGGACCAACGCCTCCTTATCAATGGCATAATTCAGCGCCAAGCGAACCAGGCGGTTTGTGAAGGGGGGCATCTCGCAATTCAGAAAGACAAAGGTCGGTGAGCTGCCCGCGACCACTCGCAACGCGGAACTCAGTTGTGGCCGACGCCGAATTCGAACGAAGTCCGGGTCCTGAATGTAATGTTGGAAATCCAACTCACCCCGCTCGAACATCATGAACTGTGTCGTCCGATCCAGATTGACCATGACGTCGATCCGATCGGGCTGCGGCATCTTCCTGAGGATATAGTAGGGATTCCGCTCCAGCTGAATGCGGGCACCGCGCACCCAGTTCTTCACGACGAATGGCCCAGCACCTATCGGAACATTTCCCGGTGACTTGGTGGGGCGTTTCGGATCGGGTCTTCGGACAATTCCAGCGGAGCCGGTGGTCAGCATGGCTTCCTCGTTGGAAAACACCTGGCCTGGATCCAGCGAATGCGGATCCGCCTCCACAGCCAGCCTCAACATACCATCCGGACCTCCCGGCGATACAGCCAGGACTACCAACCCCTGAAACAGTGCGACCATTGGCAACAGCCACCCAAGCACCCACAAACCCATGGGACGATCCAGTGCCAGGTCTCCGCGCTTTGGGGGACGAGAGACTTCCATTTCAATAGGGCATTACCGGCGTTGTCGTGGAGTGATCACTTCCTGCAACCCTTGCCCCAAAAGATTGAAGGCCAACACCGTCAATAGAATGGCGACGCCCGGCACAATCACGAGATGTGGTGCGGTAATGAAATAGGGTTGTCCATCATTGATCATGGAGCCCCAAGTGGGCGTGGGAGGCGGCACTCCAATCCCGAGATAGCCCAGTCCCGCTTCCATGAGAATGGTCCCGGCTGTGGTCATTGCGGCCAGCACGATCACGGTCGGGAGAATGTTCGGCAAGATGTGCTTGAGAATAATCCGAGAATCGGATGCGCCGAGCGCACGGGAAGCTATAACAAATTCGCGCTCTTTGAGCGCCAATACCTCGGCGCGTATTACTCGAACCATCCCCGGCCAACTCACAAAACCAATGATCAGAAACAGGCTGGCCATCCCGCGCTTCAATTCGATGTCCAACCAATGCCATTCCAGTCCGGCGGGATGCAAATGAATCAGGCGATTGTCCAAAACACCCGCCAACGCCACCGCCAGCAACACGGCCGGCAAGGTCATGTTCATTTCTGTAAACCGCATCAAGACGACGTCCAACGCGCGGCCATAGTACCCCGATGCGATGCCAATGATCACCCCGATCAACGTCGCCGTGAGCATCGAGGCGATTCCTACCGTGAGCGATACCCGGGTTCCGTAAACCACTCGGCTCAGAACATCCCGCCCCAGATTATCCGTGCCCAACACGGAACCGTCCCCCATGGATTTAGGCATGCCATCCTCATCGAGGCCTTTGGAGGATTGAGCGACTGGATTTTGGAGCCACCCCGCGCGAGTGAGCAAAGGCGCGCTCAAAGCGAAAACACTCAGACACATAATGACCAACAAACCGGAAGCCACGAGTCGATTGGCAACCAAATTCGACAGAGACTTGGATCGATTGGATCCGGCAAGTGTCGAGTCCTTGGGGCGCTCCAAAGGTTCAGGAGACATAAGGTGGTGGCGCCACAATTAATGCGACTGCAGGGGAAATAGAAGAACAAACGCGCAAATCCAGAGATCCAGGGCGCATTTCCGAGTAACGGGCGCCGCATGGGATGCTGGGGGGAAAAGCGGTGGAGGGCCACCGCGCTCCAGAGGAAACCGCGCGCTCGGGATGGTCGGCCCTATTTCACGCCGAGACGCGGGAGTTGGTCGCGGTAACTGCGGCTGAGCGTGAGTCGAACTCCTGTGGTCAACGTGACGGCGTATTCTCCGTGGAATAAGGACTGCATCTCTTTGACACGTGACACGTTGACGATGGAGGTCCGGCTGATACGGACAAACTGTTCTTGAGGGAGTCGCCCTGCAAACGAGGTCATGGTCTCCCGCAGCAAGTGGCAGTGACTCCCGACATGTAGCTCGACATAATTATCTGCCGAACCTACCCAATCAATGTCGGGGATGTTGACAAAGGTGACACGACCGTTGGATTTAATGGAAATTCGATCGGGTCCTTTTTGGGTGGGACTGAGTTCAGCCAGCAGATGATTGAGATTCGCTGACATCTCAGGCGTGGAGTTCGACCGGACCCGAGTCTTGGCCCGTTGAACAGCCGTCTCGAGTCGAACGCGGTCGAAGGGCTTCAGCAAATAGTCCACCGCGTGTATCTCGAACGCGCGCAGGGCGAATTCGTCATGCGCCGTCACAAAAATCACCGCAGGCGGGGCGTTCTCCGTTCCGATCTTGCGCAGCACTTCAAACCCATTCAAGCCGGGCATCTGGACGTCCAGAAAGACGATGTCAGGACGTTCCTTGAGAATGGAAAAAGCACCATCATCGCCATTGGAACACTCTCCGACCACCGTCAATTCGGGATCGCGGCCTAGAAATGTGCGCAGCCGTTCGCGAGCCAAAGGCTCATCATCCACGATCAATACTTTAGTCGCCGACATCGCCACTCACCCCAAATTGCTGATGGTATGGCTGCGTGTCCAATGGGAATTCTAAGACCGCCCTACCCCCTCCTCCAACCGCAGGCACCAATTCAAATCGCCCTTGGCCCCCGTACAACTGCTTCAACCGTGCCCGGGTATTGCTCGTGCCGATACCTAATCCTTGGCGCCCGTGGTCTGGATCAGTGCCTTGGCCATCATCTTCCACTTCAAGATGAAGCATCGATCCGTCGACCGTGCTGGCACGCACAACCACCGTGCCTGGGCGGGTCATGGGTTCTATGCCGTGTTTGATGGCATTTTCGACCAACGGCTGGAGAATGAGGCTGGGAACCCAGGCTTCGAGGCAGGTTTCGGCAATTTCTCGCCGGACGACCAATCGATCGCCAAACCGCAATTGCTCCAATTCGAGGTACCGATCCAAGAAACTGAGTTCTTGCCGGAGCGTTACTCGTTGCGCCAGTCCTTGGTCGAGCACGTGCCGCAGCAGATCAGCCAGTTTGACCAACATAGTATCCGCCAATTCCACGTCTCGATACATCAGAGTGCCAATGCCATTCAAGGCATTGAATAGGAAGTGCGGATTTAGTTGCATCTGAAGGGCTTCCAAACGAGCGGAAGCCAGACGCCGTTCCAACTCCAACACACGCACCTCGCGTTCCCTCAGGCTACGGTAATAGTCCAGAGCGTGCGTGCCGGTGACCACCACCCAGTAGACCATGACGTTAAAGAAAAACGTGGCAACCAGCACATACCGCAGGAGCTCGTTGAAGGGCATTTCCACCCCGCGCAATGGGACCAAGACCTGGGCCAGCCCGGCACGCACCAGGATCCATAGTAGGGAAAAGATCGCACTGGCCAAGACGTGCAGCAGGATCCGTTCACGCCAGTACCGCCCACCCAGATTGAAGTGGCGCGTCAACGCAATGGTCGGCACGGAAAGCGCTGCGAAGACGTACCAATCCGCCAGGGATCCAGTGATCGCCACCGCCCAACTTGCCGCGCGACCGATCTTGGCAGATGTCAGGTAGTGTTGTCCTGCAAACGCCAACCCGACCAGCGTCCAGAATACTAGATACTGAGCGACCCGCCGGAGCCAGCGCGACCCTGATTCAGCTTCGGTCATCGCGTCCAGTCTGGCATCGAAGGGGATCCGAAGCGAGCCTTAGACTTTCTTTGGAGTGCGGGGCCCTCCACCGCTTTCGGGGAATTCCCAGGACAACCGATCTCCAAATGTCTGGCAACTCGGAGATGCGCCCCTTCCGGATTAATGCCCGTCCTCAGCCTTCGGCTGGGGAATGAAAAAGCTGAGGATCAGGCCGAGGGCAAACATGGAGGTGCCGACAATCGCAGCGGCGGTGGCGACGCCAGCGGCGCCTTTGCCGCCGATCATGGGCGCGATGATATTGGTGGTGAGGAAGGCGGCGGACGTGCCAATCATGCGTCCGCCCACATTGGTGGCAAAACTGCCACCAGTTGCGCGCAGGTGTAGTGGAAACACTTTTGGCAAATACTCTCCAAAATAACTAAATTGAGCGACGGTGAGAAATCCCACGATCGCAATGCCCCACTGGAACAAGTCAGGTTGATTTTGAAACATCCAGATATAGGTGAGCGGTACGGCGATCAATCCGGGTATCTGGAACAAACGCAACAGGGTGCCTTTGGAAACAATGACCGCCAACAGCAGGGCGAGTGCAATACGGCCAAACAAGCCACCCATTTCCTGCCAGAATTGGACATTCTTACCGCGGGTCTTGATGACAGTGTCCGGCCCTTCTTGCTTGGCGCGGTTGGCGCCGAGTTGACCGAGAATCTTTTCTCGATCCAAGACGGCCTGCTTGGCCTCGGGCTTGACCGCAGTGAGCGCCGCCAGTTCTCCGTCGAGTTTGGTGAGTTGATTGGTCATGCCCACCAACCGTTCACGCGCGGCGGCTTTGGCCGCGGCATCGGCCGCCGGATCGGCAACCGATTTACCCACCGCCCGCATCGCGATACGGGTTTTGGCTCGTTGACCCGCCAATTCACGCAATCCTGCGACATCGCCACAGGCCTGCTGGAATCTTGGCATGACCTCATCCAATTGTTTATTCAACAGCCCAGCCTCTTCCTGGAGAGGGCGCAGGGTCTGCTGCTCCGCGCTTAAATCCTTCAAGCCTGGGACGATCCGGGTCGGGGTCAATTGCAGTGCTCCGAAGGCCACGCCATAGGCGCAGGCGGACAGGGCAGCGGTCACGAGTGTGGTCCGGCGCAATGCCGGTGAAAAGATCTCGCCGAAACTCGGACGCCGCAACGCCCCCGCGCGACGACGTTCCAGCCAAACCTGCGATTCGGGAACGAACGGTAAAAGCAATGCGATGGGGATCGCCGGGAGCAATCCAGTGATGAGCAGGTAGCGCCAGTCGGCGTGCTGGTTGAAAGGCTCGGGCAAGGGCAACGCGGGGAGAGACGCCGAGTGTTTCAAGATCCAGCCACTGACCATCGTGACAAATAGGCCCCCTAATGAAGCAAACGCCTGGGTCCAACCCAGCACTTTTTCCTTCAGCTTCTTCTCTTGAAACAACTCCGCCAGCCAGGTGATGGCTGCCACAAATTCGACACAGACACCCACAAATGTGGCACATCGAAAGAAGATGAACCAACCGAGCCCCGTGCTAAATGCCGCGGCAACGGGCGACAACGAGTAGACGGCGATGCTCAGCCCCAAGACGGTCTTCCGCCCGAGTCGATCCGTGAGCCAGCCTCCGAGGAGTCCAAAGACACCCCCACTGAGCGCGGCCAGCCAGAGCAACCGGCCCACCCAGTCGGTCACCACGGGATTGTTGACAGGCACCTGAAGGATCTCGGCGATGGCTGGCGCGGCGATGAGTGGCAGCAGCAACAATTCATAGGTGTCGAAAAGAAATCCGATGGCCGCGACAATCAGAATCAGGACCTGAGTCCGCGTAAAACCGGGTGCGCCAGAGGTGGATGTCATACGTAGACGTGGTAACTACGCTGGTGATCATCCGTCGGCAATCTCCAACTCACGCCTCCTCCCGATTCGTTTTCTGCAAAATCATCAGAACTTGAGGCTTCCGCCCGTCGACCGGTTGGCCGTAAATCCGCCCGTGCAATTTGGGAATGTCGCCCTCATAGGCCTCGGTTTGCTCGGAGGCTCACTCGGTATGGCGCTGACGCGGCGCGGCCTCGCTCAGCGAGTGACCGGTTATGCCCGCCGCGAAAGCACCGTCCAGGAGGCTTTGGCGTTGAAGGCGGTACATGCCGCCAGCACCGACTTGGCCGCCACAGTCCGCGAGGCAGACCTAGTCATCCTTTGCACGCCTATTGGCCAAATGGCCGAACTTTCAAAACATTTCTCTCGCCACTTGAAGTCGGGCGCAGTCGTCACCGATGTCGGGAGTGTCAAGCAACCCGTCGTGGAAGCGCTCGAACCCATTTTCCAAAACGCGGAGTGCCATTTTGTCGGAAGCCATCCCATGGCTGGAGCTGAAAAAACCGGCGTCTCCAATGCCCGAGCTGATTTATTCAGCAACGCCCTATGTGTGGTCACGCCCACGCCCAAGTCCCAACCCACCGCAGTCCAACAGGTGGAAGCACTCTGGAAAGCGCTGGCGTGCCAGGTTCTTCGCCTGAGCCCTAGTCAGCACGACGAATTGGTGGCGAGGTCGAGTCATTTGCCTCATGTCGTCGCAGCAGCCTTGGCCAGTTATGTCCTCAGCCCGGCCCACGTGCCGGAACAGGCGGCACTTTGTGCTTCCGGTTTCAGGGATACCACCCGTGTTGCCAGCGGATCCCCAGAAATGTGGCGCGACATCGCCTTAACCAATCGCACGTACCTCACCCGGTCCCTAGGTGTTTTCATCGCGGACCTCGAAGAAATCCAACGAGCGGTTCGAGAAGGTGACGCCATCGCCATCGAGGAATTCTTTAGCCAGGCGAAATGCCGCCGAGATGGCTGGCTTCAGGCGTTGACCATGCCTTGCGACTGAGCGCATCCACAGTTCAATAGCAAGCCACCCCACCCCACCCCACCCCACCCC
>SXSK01000294.1 GCA_005793375.1 Verrucomicrobiales bacterium
GGCACGCAAAAGTCGGGTAGTTTACCTATAACTCCTCGGACCTCACCGCGGCTCCGTCCAATCACGGAATAAATCGGGCGTTCACACCCCTCCCCATTCTCAAAATCCGTCCTCGCCCGATCTATTCCGCTTCGGGATTGGGCGCATCAAACTGGTTCAAAGGTGCTTACAACGTTGGCTGCCGTCGACACCAAGCGATGATTTGTTTGGCGATCACTTCAACGAATCGAATAATCCCTGCCCGCGGATTGTCCGATACTCAGGCTTCCCAACCTGATTGTGGTGGGGTTAAGCTGCCCGTACAGCTATGCAAACGTCTGGCTTCAAACTAAACTGTGCTGGAATCGCTCGTCGCGATTTTCTGCAAATCGGCCTCGGTGGAGCCCTGGGAATGGGGTTTGCAGATATCCTGCGCCTGCGCGCAGCGGCTGCGTCATCGACGTCGGGTGCGCCGATGACGTCACATGGACTCCGCCCTTCGGGCAAGCGAGTGAATTGTATTCTGATCTGGCTGGATGGCGGGCCTTCGCATTACGAGACATTTGATCCGAAACCGGATGCGCCCTCTGAAATTCGGGGGGGATTCAAAACCATTTCAACAGCGGTGCCGGGAATTCGGTTCTGCGAAGCGGTCCCGAATCTGGCCAAGGCGGCAGACAAGTTTACAGTGGTCCGGTCGATTTGCCATAAGGACCCCAATCATGGTGGTGGGAATCACTATATGATGACGGGTGCTCCGACGCCGACGCCCGTGGCTTGTGGAGCGTCGGTCACATTCCATCCGGCGTTTGGATCGGTGGTTTCGCATCACCGTGGAATTCAGGACGGGATGCCAGCGTACATGTCGCTTCCGCAGGTTTCGCGTAGTGGTGGCCCTAATTTTTTAGGAGGCCAACACTCGCCATTTGTGATCAATGGCAATCCGAATGACAAAGGGTTTACGGTGCGGGATGTCGTCCTTCCGTCAGAGATTAGTGAAAGTCGAGCGACGACTCGGCGCGAGTTGCGAGGATCCTTGGATCGAATGAAGCGGTATGCGGACAAATTGGCAGACGATCCGGCGGTGACATTTGATCAATATTATCGACAAGGGGTTGAGCTGGTTCTGTCACCCAAGGCGCAGGCGGCCTTTGATTTGCACCGGGAGGATGAGAAGGTCCGGGAATCCTATGGTCGGAATGATTTTGGGCAGCGCTTATTGTTAGCTCGGCGGTTGGTGGAGGTCGGTGTTTCGTGGGTAACGGTCTACTTTGGAGGCTGGGACCATCACACCAAGATTTTTGATGCCTTTAAGGGGGATCAAGGCAAGAAAATGGACTTGGGAGTGGCTGGGTTGATTCAAGACCTGGATCAGCGGGGGTTGCTGGATTCGACCATGGTAGTTTTGCTGGGAGAATTCGGGCGAACGCCGAAAGTGAATAAAGACGCGGGTCGGGATCACTGGCCGGGTGCGATGTCGGTGCTGATGGCGGGGGCTGGGATACCAAGGGGGCATATCATTGGTGCGACCGATGCGAAGGGTTATTACGCGGCAGAGAACGTGTTCAAACCCGAAGATTTTGCGGCGTCGGTTTACACCAAGATGGGGATTGATCATTCGCAGGTGTTGCATACCAACACGGGACGTCCCGTGCAGTTGGTGAACAACGGACGCGTGATCAAGGAACTTTTTGCGTAGCGTGGCCAAAGGGATACAAGGCCTGTGCTTCGTTGGTCTGGTGCTTTTCGGAGGGCTACGATCAGCTTGTGGCGCTGTCCCGTCGGTCGACCAGTTGTTTCCGTTGTTTGTGAAGCCTGGGACGACTAATGAAGTTGCGGTCGTGGGCAAAGTGGATCCGTGGCCAGGGCAACTGTGGGTGGATCATCCCCATATTCGATGCGAGCCGACCACTAACAGTGGCACTTTTCGGGTGATTGTCGCCGAAGATGTTGCGGACGGCCCGGTGCTCACTCGAGTATCCAATTTCGATGGTGCCAGTGGGACTCGCTTTCTTGTGGTGACTTCACAAGCATTGCAATCTGAGAAGGAACCCAACGATTTGTTTACCAAACCGCAAGTCATCGACACGTTACCAGTGTCGATTCAGGGGCGTTTGGAGAAGGCGGATGTGGACTCGTTCGCCGTCACATTGGATGAGGGGCAGACTTTGGTGGCACAACTCGATGCGCAGATGTTGCAATCGCCGATTGATGCGGTGTTGAGGGTGTTAGATGGGCGCGGTGTTCAGCGGGCGTGGAACCACGACAATGGGCGCACGTTGGATCCAGCAGTGGCGTTCACCGTTCGCTCTGCGGGCACTTATGTAGTCCAGGCTTTTGGTTTTGATCACCCGGCCAACTCGGACGTGAAATTTGGAGGCAACGCGAAGTGTGTTTACCGATTGCGGTTGTCGAAAGGTCCAGTGATTCGTTATCCGTTACCCTTGGGTGTGCCCCGTGGATCGAATGTGGTTCAGCAGCTGTTTGGATGGGGCGAACAGACTTTTGGCGGACAGGAAACTGAAGTCAGCGGACCGTTAGTTTCTAACGCAATGGCGAGTGTGGAGATGCGCTGGCCTGGAGTGGAAAATGGGTTAACGATTCCTGTCGGGGATGGACAGGAGTTGGTGGAGCAGGAGTCGGGTGGCAACGTCCGGGATTTGGACACGGTGCCGGTGCCAGGAGCGATTTCGGGAAGGATTCAGGAGGCTGGAGATGAAGACCGGTTTCGATTCGCGGCTCGCAAAGACGCCAAGCTTGTCTTTGAGGTATTGTCGGCGGAATTCGGATTTCCATTGGATGCCTGGTTGCGGATTGAGGATGCGCAACGAAAGGAATTGGCTAGAAGCGATGACGGCAACTCATCGGATCCGCGTTTGGAGTGGACACCAGCGACCGATGGAGACTTCGTCGTCGTCATTGGCAGTCTTCTTCGACGCGGCGGAGCGGATTACGTCTATCGCTTGGCCATCACTCATCCGCGTCCGTCATTTAATCTGACGTTGGCTGCCGAAATTTTCTCGATCGAGCCGGGTAAAACCAATGAGGTGAAATTGGCGGTGGTTCGGCGTGAAGGTTTTCAAGGTAAGTTTCGGTTGGTGATCGAAGGATTACCTGCTGGCTTACGATCGGAGCCAATGGATGTCCCGGAGAAGGATGGCGACGTCACGCTCAAACTGATTGCGGATTCCCAAGCGAGCGCAACGAACACGATATTTCAAGTTCGCGCAGAAGAAGTCGGTGGCGCTCGGACCTATCCTGCGGTGTTTTTGTTGGCGAGCACTGGTGAAAACAATGGTGTCCCACAAGGGTATCGGCACCTAGTCATCGAGTCCCATTCCAAACCATGGCTGACAGTCCTCCCTCCGAAGAAAGAGTCTGATAAGAAGGAACCGGAAAAGAAGTGAGGTCTATCTCGGCTTAGTCGGTGGCAGCAATGCGAGGATATCCTGTTGCTTCAGATACCATTCCCTCAGGGGGCGAGAGAGCATGGACTCCTTGAATTCCTTGAAATTGGGGATGTTCAATGCGCCCTCGACATCGTCCTTGAGCTGCTTGTTCAAGTCGCCTTTGGCATCGATAGACCAACCTCGGAAGGAGCCCGTTTTATCATTCAGCATTTTGGCGGCGGCCATGCGGATGTCGGGCTCAAACTTGAATTCGACAATTTCGACCAAACTCTTGTCGACCTTGCCTTTTAGCCGTTTGGAATCGTCTTTGGCTGTGAGCACCAATTTGGCGAGATCGATGATTCGTTGTTCGAGCTTTGCTGTGTTGTCACCGTCTTCTATGGCGTCGTTGGCGGTAACGCCAAGAGAACGGTCCGCATTTTCAAGTCGCTGGCAGATTTGCTTAATGAGTTCAGTTTCGAACTCGTTGAAGAAGGTTTCGCCACGTTTGAGAATGACCTCTTTTTCGACCGGAGTGAACGAATACTTCTTCTCATCGAGACCCACGAAATTGGTGTAGGCTGGTGCTTCCAGTAACTTTTTGAGGCGGTCCATGAAGTTGGTGGCACTGACTTTTTCGACGATGGGAACCCCCTTAGGGGCCTCTTTAAGTTCCAATTTAAGGTCGAGTGGGAGGAAGCTGAAGAATGCGCGATCGACGCCGCCGAGGCGCTCAATTTGGTTGTTTAGATCTTTCCAGTGGGCTTTCGCACGTTCCTGTTCATTGAGTTCACCGATAAAATCGAACTGGTTCTCCACCCGCAATGAACGGGTTGCTGACCGGAACCAGGTGATCATGTTCACAAATTGATTCGCCGCTTGGGTGGCATTCCGGTTTGGGAAAAGGTTCACTTCGGCGATTGGCGTACCGTCGCGAGGATCACGCGGCGCCTTGGAAGCGATAAACGTTTCAATCAAACTGTTGGGGAGGAGACGGAGTTCGTCGGCCAACTGAGCGTAAGCACCGATGACCGGTTCCGTGCCTTCATCAAAACGCTGGAGGTCACCGTATTTGCCGACGGCATCATCTGTGCCGAACAGCAACTTCTTTTCCCGTGGTTCCTGGGTGCCGAAGTACCCCCATTGGATCGCCGCACGGTCGTGGGGTAGGGCATCTTTCTGAGTTCGGATATACCATCCGACTTGGACCGCAGATTTGAAGACCGTGTATTCCATGATAGATGACGATGCGTAACGATTGGTGTACGAATCGAGGTTCTTGCCGGTGACGTAGTCCTGGAACCATTGGTTGAGCTCCTGGCGGTTAAGCGTCGCGGCGAGACTGCCGGCGAAGTTGTGCCGCAAACCCAACACATGGCCAACTTCATGAGCGACAACTTCTCGCACGTAATCCTGGGAGGCGCGCAGGGCGGCTTCGTCGGTCAGGGACTCGTTCGACAGCAAATCTTCGAGCCCTTGCGCATATTGATGCGCGAACTCGACGGTCTGGATATGACAAAGTCCGTTCGCGGTCATCCAGGGAAACCCCTGGGTCTTGTCATCGGACTCGCCATGTCCTTGAGCGGTGGCGCTCTTCTTGTCGGCAATCTCCCGCATGGACCTTAACAGGGCACGCGCTCTGGCTTTACCACTCAGAGCGAAGACACTGGTCATAAACGACTGACCGTGACGGGATTCCCCGGTGCGCGGGTCCAGAAGGATATCGGCATAGGCGAATCCCGCGTTGTCCCAGGGCACCCATTGGACAATGTTGTACCGGGGATCGGGAGCGGTAACGCCGTCCGGGGCCTTTTCAGCGCGAATCAGATTGGTGCCGAACGCCCGGTTCCAGTAAACGATTCCGTCGATGACGGCTTGCACATAAGCCTCGGGGGTATTCGCGCTGTAATGAAACAGGACGGGTTTTGAGATATCGAACCGCGCCATTTGGGGGGAAGGCCGTCCCGTGGTTTCTTGGATGCGGGCTTGTGTTTCAAAGAAGCGGGCATAACGAAGATCGGATGCCGGGGCTTCTTTGCTGGAATAATTTCCTTGCGAATAGGGCGTGAAGAAGTACCGGACTTCGAAGCGCTGTTCGATGTTCGCCTGTGACTCGCGATCTCGCACCTGAACGCTTTGCCGGATGACCAATTGATCGTCTTTTCGATCGGCTTGGAACACGCGAGATTGCGAGATCTCCAGAGCCTCATCGCGCGCCATCGAGCTGAAACCTCGGCTATTGCCATACCAGATTTCGGTATACAAGCGACGCATACCCCGGTTGAAGTCGATGACGATCTGGTTGGCGTCTTGTTCTACAATCGGAAAGGTCGTCAGCAATCGCCGAGCTGGGAGGTCCTTGGTGACAACCAAGCCGTCGGTGGACTCATAGAGGTCCACACCGTCGGAGAAGAACTCGAATTTGACCACTTTGCCAGATAGTCCAGTGGATGTAGCGGCGAGGGCTTGCGGAATGCGGGATGCCGACATCAGGTACTCCCTGCCTAAGGAAGCCCTAGGGAGAACTAATGTGTTATTGGTGCCAACCGTAATTTCCATGGGGGCAACTGGAGCCGACGCGGCAGTTGCTATGAACGGGGCGAAACCCGCAACCAAAAGCAGGCATCGAGACACCAGTAACCCAATACTCGCCGCAACTGCTGGTCGATGACGTTGGATGAATCGCAATGTAATCATGAGGTCCGTGGGGAATAGACGCGGTCAATCGATGCGGGTCAAGAAGCCTTCAGCCGACGACTGGCATCGGACCGATTGATACCGCTCAAATATGGAGCGTCGCAGTGCCCTTTCGCACGGTGATATCCCCCCGTCGAGGCCGGTAAGAGATGATGTGGATCAGTTTTTGCTCACGTCACTCCGCAGTCGATTCCAGTCGATGGTCATTTTGCGCCCAGAATGGACTGTGGATTGGGTTGTCGCGATTTGGATCGAGTGGCTGCAACCGAAAGAATCTCCAGGAAGGCGAACCCAGAATGAGCTCATCAAGGTCGATACTCGACGCTCCGCTCTCTCCTGTCTCTCCCAGCCGGATCCAACGGATCAGATCGTCGCTGGACTGAATTTCTACCGGCCTGCCAATGCGACTAACGGCAGTCAATCGGAACTTGTGGTCCAGGCCGACAGTCAGTTTTAGATCGCCCAATCGCGACGGTCTTTGGTCTAGACCACCCGCCGACGCTAGTCCTACGACACCGCCAGTCATAGCCGATGGATCGTCATCAGTGATGGTTACAGTCGCCGCTGAGGGTGTTCCGATGGTGTAACCCGCGCCTGAGGTGAGTGTGACAATCACGTTTTCTATGCTCTCGGCTAGACTATCATTGATGACCGTGACGGTCTTGGTAACGGTGGACGAACCGGCAGCGAAGGTCGCTGAAGTGCCGATTGACGTATAGTCCGTTCCAGGTGTCGCGGTTCCTGAGACGACAAAAAAAACCTTAATCGACGCTGCTGTACTTCCCAAACGACTCAGCGTGAAGCGACCTGTTCCCATGCCAGAACCCGGCTCTCCAGCTGTGGCGTCAGTGGCTGTAATGCTCATCACGCTATCGTTGTCTTTGATAAGCACTTGAGCGGTTGACGGGTTTGCCACTCCGTAATTAGTTCCAGGCTCAACAGTCACCACTACCGATTCATCCCCTTCGACCAGTAGATCATCAAGGACGTTGATCGTTTTGGTTGCCGTCGCAGATCCGGCCGAAAAGGTTACCGTAGTCCCTATCGACGTGTAGTCTTCACCGTTAGCTGCTGAACCGCTCACGCTGAAGTTAACAGTCAGGGACCCTGACGTGCTGCCGACTCGGGTGAAAGTAAACCGACCATTTCCCTGACCCGTTTTGGGCTCTCCGGCGGTTGCATCTGTTGCGGTCACGGTAACATCGGCATCGTCGTCGCGGATCGTCACTGTCGCCGAGGCAGGCGTCCCCGGCCGATATCCAGGCCCGCCGACCACAGTCACCACGACGGTCTCATTGCCTTCGGCAATCGAATCATCCACTACCGTCACGGTTTGGGTACTCGTCGCGCTTCCGGCGGCGAAGGCCACCGAGCTGCTGAGCGGTGCGAAATCCGATCCGGGAGTTGCGGTGCCGCTGATTGTGACTTGAATGGTTAGTGCTTGTGCCACGATGCCAGTTCGCGTGAACCTAAACTGCCCGGTTCCTTGGCCAGAACCCGGTTCCCCAGCCGTTGAATCATTCGCAGCCACGGTGACGACCGTATCGTCGTCATGAAGGGTGACCGTGGCTGAGTTCGGCGTGCCGAGAGCATAATCGGAACCTTCGACCAGAGTGACGACAATCGACTCAGAAACTTCGAGTTCGCTATCATCGATGGGAGTCACCACCAAGATGGCGGTGGCCGCACCCGGATCAAAGGAGACGGTGGTGCCCAAGGTGGTGTAATCCAGACCCTCGGTGGCGGAACCACTGATGGCCAGGTTCACAGTGAGGGCATTGTCGAGGGTCCCGAGGCGGGTGAGGGTGAAGGTGCCGGTGCCCAAGCCGGAAGCAGGTTCACCGGCATTGGCGTCGGTGGCGGCGATGGACACCTGAGTATCGTCGTCTTGAAGAGTGACCGTGGCCGAGTTCGGAGTGCCGAGAGCATAACCGGAACCTTCGACCAGAGTGACGACAATCGACTCGGGAACTTCGAGTTCGGTATCATCGATGGGCGTCACCAC
>SXSK01000295.1 GCA_005793375.1 Verrucomicrobiales bacterium
CAAACCCGCGAACGCCTCGGCGGCCTCCTAAAAGTTTCATTATCGCGAGGCCGCATGGGTTTTTGACCATAAGACCGGGGTTCGTTCTCTTCTCGGATTCCATCCTGCGACTCGAGACGCTGGCGAGCAGCTTGGCCATTGGCGATATGCTCCTGGTCCAGCCGAATGCCACCGTTTCAGCCCGCCATACACCGATTCAGGGATCCCAAAATCACAGCCCAACTGAATGTCTAGAGTCTTCGATAGGGACGCGATTCAGCCGCCTTCGTTGGTACCAAGCCATGCCGACGAGATCGAAAATCCCGCGCCCCAAACGGTTCCAAATGCCGTACTTGCTGACCCCAGCGACACGTGGCCGATGGTTCACTGGCACTTCACGAGTCTTAGAACCATTCCCAGCCACTAGGATGGGCAGAAATCGATGCAACCCATTGAAGGGGAAGACCCCTTCAAGAGAGCTGCGCTTGAAAGCGCGCAAGGCGCATCCGGTATCTGCGAAATGATACCCCAATGCGGCGTTCCGCGCTGCCTTGGCGATCCCTGATGAAACCTTCCTTACAAACGAGTCTTGCCGATGAACTCGTTTGCCACAGACAAAATCGACCTCCGATAAAAGTGCGAGCATCCTTGGCAACTCGGCTGGATCGTTTTGGAGATCGCCATCGAGCGTGCAAAGGAACGGTGCCGACGTCCCCTGAATACCTGTCCATACCGCAGCGCTTTGTCCACGGTTTTGGGTGTGGCGAAGGCCGCGAACTCGTGGATCTTCACCCTGGACCGCCTGTATCTCCTTCCAAGTCGTGTCCACGCTCGCATCGTCCACCAGCACCAACTCCCACGGCCGGGATTCCTTGGCAAAGATCGACGCAATTTCACGCGCCAAGGGTCGTACATTGGCCGCTTCATTGTACATAGGCACGACAATGGAGATTTCGGGTAACACGAATGCACTGAAGAAAGCCGGAGTCCTGATGTCGAAACAAGCTGAATACTCGGTTCTCCGTTGAATCCTCATTCGACATTCCCCGCCTCCTATTTATGGTTGGGCCATGCTGAAACGCTGGATGTTAGCTTGGACCATCGTATCCCTGCCGTTGATGGGCTTCGACATGCTTCATCTTCCCGATCAAGCATCTGTGTCCGGCAGGATCCTTGCGGAAAAGCCAGAATTGGTCCTGGTGGATGTCGGTTACACGGTATTGACGATTCCTCGGAAAGAGATCGTTCGCATTCAACGATCTTCGACGGATGCCACCGGGGCAGGTTTTGCGCAGGCTCCTGCGGTGACCAACCAAGTCAGTGCCGCATTGTTTGCCACTGCGATTACGGCGCGGCCCGAAAAAAGCGTGCGTGAGTTGGTAGAAGAGTTAGGGGAAGGCGTCGTGCAAGTACGCACCCCAGGTGGTCTGGGTTCTGGCTTCTTCTTGACCGACGAAGGTCACCTGATCACCAACTTCCATGTAATAGAAGGCGAAACCAAAATCTCCGTCGAAGTTTATCACCAACTCAAGGGCCAGTTGGAGCGCAAGAGTTACAAAGACGTGCGGATCGTGGCCATGAACAAATTCGCCGATCTCGCGCTTCTAAAAGTGGACGACAAGGATTCTCCACGATTTGTCCGGACTCTTTTTGGCAGCAGCGATTTGCTACAAGTCGGTGAACGAGTCTTTGCCATTGGGAGTCCGCTGGGACTGGAACGGACCGTAACGGAAGGGATCGTCAGCACGAAGGCTCGGCAGATGGGGGGGGATTTGTACCTACAGACCTCAGCCCAAATCAATCCCGGCAACTCCGGTGGACCGTTGTTTAATCTGCGCGGCGAAGTGGTCGGTGTCACGAACATGAAGATTACGCTGGGAGAAGGGCTTGGCTTTGCCATTCCTATCGAACAGGTGAAGTGGTTTTGGGAACATCGCGACGCCTTCGCGTACGATAACGAGAACCCAAACAACGCTTTCAGATATTTGGAACCACCCAGCCGATTGAGAACCGATGGCCGCTGACAGCACGCAATGAGCTTCGGGTAGCTGGAGCCGCAACAATAAGCGGGTTTAGCACGTCGTTTCGAAGCCTGCGGTCGGCTCACTCGGCTTTGACATTAGGGGACACAACCCTTCGGATCAGATTGAACCTAGCACAATACGTTTTGAAGAACCTCGACCACTCATGAAAGCTTATTCTCGTCTACTGCTAGTATGGACGGCATTTCAATTCCACTGCGCGTCGGCCATTCCCCTGGTCGGCCAACTATTGCCCTCCGACACCATTGGATTTGTCAGCACGACGGACTGGCAGAAGGCTGAAGCGGCATGGAAATCCAATAACCTGGGACGTCTCTGGGCGAATCCCAGCATGCAGTCGTTTCGATCCAAACTGGAGGAACGGTTTCGCCAGGAGGTGATCACCCGCTACGAGCAACAATTGGGTATCAAATTGGCCGATTACACGTCGGTAGCCAGGGGCCAAATCACACTGGCGTCGATTCGCGCCGGTTGGCAGCCCAATAACGGATCGTTGCCCCCCTGGGTCCTGATCGTGGATACCGGCGACCGCTCGGCAACCGCCAAAGCGTTGATCGTCGACACCGCCAAGCGACTCCGAGCCGCCAATAAGACCGTTCAATCAACCAAGATCCGTCAGTTGGAGTTTCAAACCCTCGTGCTAACGCCTGAGGACTTGCAGAAACTCTCGAATACGGGCACGGCAGCTCCGAGCTCCGCAGACGACGATGAGGACGAGGACGACGCGCCAAAAAGCCGATTGACTGCCGGTCCCAAGAACCTTTCCGTGACATTCGGTCTTGCCGGAGACGCAATTCTGATCGGGAGCTCCACAGGCGCCTTAGAGCGTGTCGTGGCGAAGTTGACCGGAAGTGACGCTGAATCCCTTCAATCCACTGAACGTTTCGAAGCCGCACGTCAGTCAGTGCTTAAAGAGGGAGTGATCCAGGGCTGGCTGGATATCACAGCCTTCACCTCCGAGATGGCTCAATCATTGGGTGGTGTCCTCGCCATGACTGGGGCCGATCCGCGCAAAGCCGTTGCGGCCCTCGGTATTGAAGCCGCCCGATGGGGAGCCGTGAGTCTCCAGGAAGGCCCTGAAGGCACCACTGTCCATGCCAGTCTCGCCGTCCCAGAATCCAGCCGCACTGGAATCTTCAAACTCATTCAAGCCGATGCCAAAGAATCCTCGCCACCCGCCTTTATCGCTCGCGAAACCGTCAAGTTCCATCGGTGGCGCCTGAATGGTCCTCGTTTCTGGAAAACGCTGGAGGATACTTTGACGCAGATTTCCCCCCAGCTCATGGGTGTCCTTCGATTGACGCTGGATAGTGCTGGCCAGCAGGAAGACCCAAATTTCACCTTCAAGACCGAATTCGTCGATCGACTTGGCGATGACCTCATCACATTCGAAAAAGCCCCCAGAGGCAAAACCCTGACCGAACTAAATAACCCGCCATCCATGGTGCTATTGGGTTCACCAAAACCCGAGCGTCTCGTGAACGGATTACGAGCATTCCTGGTGATGGCCCAGGTGCAATCCGGGGGAAATGGAGTCAGCGTTCGAGAGTTTTTGGGAAGAAAGATCTACAGCGCCCGCTTGGCGGTTCCTGGAGCAGGAAAGACGGTCGGCCATATGCATATGGCCGCAGGCACAAGTTATGTCGCGTTGAGCAGCGACAGTTCGTTGGTGGAAGAATATTTGCGGGCGTCCGATGATTCAGGCAAATCCCTTCGGGAGTTTCCGGGATTGTCGGCCGCCGCGGAACGTATCGGGGGTATGAACACCGGGCTGTTCATGTTCGAGAATCAACTGGAAAGCAGCCGAGCGAGTTGGGAATTGCTTCGCAAAGGTGGGAGCCTCGACAAGGTCATGCCGCCCGGAACCGCCAATCTGGATACTGCCCGATTGGTTTCGCAATGGGCAGACTTTTCGCTGCTCCCAGAATTTGAGAAGATCGCCCGCCACTTCACTTTTGGAGTACTGGTCGGAGGCTCCGATGCCCAGGTCTTTCGAGTAAAATGGTTTTCTCCGGCTGCTCGCTGAGGGTTTTCCAACTCCCACCCCGGCATGTTCTCTCACAGTGCCTCTCAATGGCTCACTACTGGAGACGATGCTTTCGCAGCGATGTTGGGTGCCATCTCCCAAGCGCAGCGTGAAATACGCATGGAGATGTACATCTTCGAGGATGATTCCATCGGCACGGCCATCCGGAACGCTTTGGTCCTAGCAGCTAAGCGTGGGGTGAAGGTCCAGTTGCTACTTGATGCCCTGGGCTGCGAGGCACTCCCAAACAACTATTGGGATGATTTCACTCAATCGGGTGGAATATATCGCCGATTCAACCCACTGGAGCTCCGGCGTCTTCCGGTTCGCAATCATCGCAAGTTGCTGGTCTGCGATAGCGACATCGCCTTTGTCGGTGGTTTCAATATTGCCGCCCACTACGAGGGCGATGGAGTTCAACGAGGATGGCGGGATCTCGGTGTCGGATTGTGCGGCCCGATCGTTCCGGCCTTGGCCGAATCGTTCGATCAGCTTTTCGCCACAGCTGAGGTCAGGCCGAAACGATTCACCAATCTCCGGAGGGTTGAGCAACCGCCGGCGTTGGATCCACAGCCCGGTTGCCAGTTACTTTTGGGAGTCCCTGGCCGTGGCCGAAGCGCCATTCAATCGTCGTTGATCCGTGATCTTTCTCACGCAGAAAGAGTTCGTTTGGTCGTCCCCTATTTCCTGCCAGGTGCCAGGTTGCGCCGCGCGATCCAGGGTGTCGTTCGACGCGGCGGTCGTGTTCAACTTTTAATGCCCGGAAAGACGGATGTTGCGCTCTCCAAACTGGCCGCCCAGAGTCTTTACTCTCGTCTCCTAAGGTCCGGCATCGAAATCTTTGAGTACCAACCCCAGATCCTCCACGCCAAACTTTTCTGGATTGACGATGCTGTTTACGTGGGGTCTTCCAACTTGGACACGCGGAGCCTTCACCTCAATTACGAATTATTGGTGCGCTTAACCGACTCGCACTCGATCCAGGCTGCCCAAGCCTATGTCGAAGATAGCCTTCGATTCTCTCTACCCATAGATCCCATTCGTTGGAGACAGAGTCGGTCCCTATGGACCCGCCTCCACGAACGATGGGCATTCCTGCTCCTGGCTCGCTTGGATCCACTCATCGCCCGATGGCTGACACCATCAGAATGACCCCTCAGGGATCGGCGAATCTGCCGCTCAAGGGAGCCCAAATTCTTCACCGGGTAGCCCATCTTCGTGGATTTGGTCCTCCTGAAGGTGGCAATGACGCCATGCTCGATGGGCACGTGGAATTTCGCCGTTTTAAGAAAATAGTCATCCGAACCGATGGAGGCCCCACATTCTAGTGGTAATTCCTTCAAACTTTATTCGAGGGCTCTTGGAAAGAAGAGTTGCGTCTCGATGAAGTAAACGGCTTAAAAGCGGGGTCTCAAGCATGAAGAAAGCCCCCACCAAATCCCTCAACTCCTCCACGCTCCCTCCGGCTGACCGCTTTGTCATTATCATGGCCGGAGGCCGTGGCGAGCGATTTTGGCCCGTCTCCAGAGAAAGCACACCGAAGCAGTTGATCCGCCTCCTCGGCAAGGATTCATTCTTGCAACAGTCAGTCCACCGAGTGCTTCCACTCGTGCCACTGAAGAATATTCTCATCATCACCAACGCCGCACAAGTCAAGGCCGTCCGCAAACAACTCCCCAGGTTGCCCAAAGATAACATCATAGCTGAACCTGTAGGACGCGACACCTGTGCCGCCGTCACGCTTGGCGCTGCCATCGTTGGAGCCCGAAGCACCAAAGCTGTCATGGCTGTTCTTCCAGCCGATCATGTCATTCCCGATGACAAAAAATTCCGGCAAGTGCTCTCGGATTCTTTTGACCTCGCCAACCGCGGCCAAGTGATTGTCACGATCGGAATCAAACCCTCTGGGCCGGAAACTGGCTATGGATATATTCGCCATGACCTCGATCCACTCCCTGATCCAGCTGGAGTCAATGGTTACAAAACGCGCTTTTTTAAGGCGGAACAATTCGTCGAAAAGCCTCCGCTGGAAAAGGCGATCGACTATGTCAACTCCGGCGCTTATCGATGGAATGCGGGCATGTTCCTCTGGTCCTTTGTCACCATCACCAACGGACTCGAAAAACATCAACCCGAGATGCTCTCGGCCTGTCATCGTTGGTTTGAAGCCGCATCTAAAGGCAAACTCGACAGGGTCCTAAAGAAGGAGTATCCAGCGATTCCTAAAATCAGCATCGATTATGCCCTCATGGAGAAGGCCCAGAATGTTGTCGTTGCGGACGGCAGCTTCGAATGGGATGACCTGGGGGCATGGCCCGCTTTGGGTCGACACGTGAAACAAGACTCCGAGGGCAACGCCGCAGTCGCCGATTTAGTGCACGTCGACGCCGCCCGAAACGTTATATTCGATGCCCGATCGAAAGCGCGTCGCACACCGATATGCTTGGTAGGAATGCTGGATACCATCGTCGTCCAAACCGATGACGCAACGTTGATCGTCGACAAGGCCCAGTCTCAAAAGGTCAAAGACCTCGTCCGCAAACTGGCGCAACATCCTCAGCACAAGAAACTGGTCTAGCGGGCCAACCGGCGCCACACTATGGCGTCCTAGCCTCTAAACGGATGTTTTGCCGGCCAAAGGTGTAAGGCCCGATCCAGCGCGTGTTGTAGTGCGCATGAAGTTCATCGGCGGCAAGTTTCGGGCGCGCTTGTTTGCCGTAGGATTCGTCGTTCATGCCGTGCCATGGCAATGGCTCCACACGGTGCCCCTCCGCGACATGGTAATCCGCATCCTTGTCCCATCCAACTGTCCAAAGGAAGTAGTCGCGCACAGTCCCCTCCAAGCGCTTGGGCAGACGGTTTGACTCAAACTTCATTACCAATTCATCACCACCAGCGACTAACGCTAGCGCGTTATCTTTGGCGGCAATTAAGGCATCCACTGGCCCAAAGCGTGTCACCCACCCGCTGACATTCATTCGCCAGTGCGGTCTCTGCAATAGTTGATCATAACGCGGAGTCAGCGGTTCAGTCCAAGGCAAGGAGGCAAACTCACTGTAACCACGAGCCCGCAGTTCGGTGGTGTGAGGTAAGGTGCTGAACACATTGGCTGCAGGTTCATTCGCTTCAAACAAAGCAATCCGGTCCCAATGAATCTCGAATGCCTGAGAAATCTTCAGCCGGCGAGTTCCAGGCTTCAATAGTCCGGCCAATTCTACGAGAATCGTCTTGGTCTTGCCGGCTGGTGCCCCAAAACGAACGTCCACTGGCGACCAGACACCGTCGGCTCCTTCGGCTTCCAGAACTGGGAATGGAAAAGGAAACTCGGGCTGATGAGACCCCGCGACATTGGCCATGCCTCCTCCAAAACGCAGCCAACCCGTCAGGGCCAACGTCAGCGGTCGCCCCACGTCCAACACACCAAAATCCAAGATCACTCCATGAGGCTCCGCGAGTCCTCGGTATTGAGGGGCACGCAATTTTGCGGGCGATACTTTATTGCCGTCGACCGATTGAAGTAGGGCCGTGACTTCTCGGCCCTCGAGGTCGCTGGCGCTTCGTAACGGGACTTGCCGGGAGAGCTGAACTAACCGATGCGGAATCCAAGGTGGTCCAGGCAGCAGCTTGCTCGTGCTATGGATCTCGGTTCCAGGCGGGTGGTCGACCCAATAAAGTCGGGCTTCGTCTAGATACAGAACCTCGCGAAGTTCTTCAGTCAGAGAAACAATGTAAGCCCCATCCCGAGGCCTAAAGTTTGAATCATTCCCAATCCACGCAAACTCTTCAGGATCTGCCTGGATATATCGCCCTTGAGCCATCGGCAGTCCGATCGGGGCCGCACCCAACAAATCGGTGACGAAGCGGTTGGTCTCGCCATTCGAGGCATAAAGGTAAGGACACGACCCGCCCGGAGTAGTCAGTTCCACGAGCGACCAAGTCTGGCACTTGTCCACATCGACATCGCTGTTGATTCCTTGGGTGTCAAACCAGCGGACGGTGATAGCTTCCAACTTGGTTCGTTTGCCCACACCAATAGCGATTGGCAATCGCTCAACTGTTCGGATAGCCCGAAACAAACCCGAGGCCACTTCCACTTTGACGCCCAGCCCGCTGGAATTGGAGCGGTTGCCAAGCAATCTGAGTTTGACCATGCCGTTGGCGTTCCCTCCATCGTTTCGCAGCAGTTTAAGCCCGGCCCCGTCCAATTCGAGCACGAGGTCCAGGTCCCCATCGCAGTCGAAATCCGCAACTGCCAGATGCCGAATCGCTCCCGCTGCGAGGTTGGGTAATCCCAATTGTTTTGTGACTTCTTGAAATCCATTTCGACCGCGATTGCGCCACACTTGGAGCCCATCCCCGCCCCAGGCGACAATATCCAGCCAGCCATCGTTGTCGTAGTCCGTGAGGCGGATGTCGGTGATCCGGTTGTCACGTGCAGCCACGTGGCGAGGTTCTTTTAATCCACCGAAAAAGACCGTAAGCCTTTTGGCATCCGCCAGCACAATATCCGCCCTCAAATCGTTGTTCAGATCTCCCAAGGCCAACGCTTGGGCTGGCGGCCAGTCCACCGGTTGGTTGCTGGAGCTGAACCCTCCGCCACGTTGATTGAGCAATAACAATGGCGGCTCAGCCTTGCGGGTCAATATGAGGTCCACCAAGTCATCGTTGTTCCAATCGTGGATTGTCACGGCACTGACACCCGTGATATTGGCCGGAATGCCGGAGGTCACCGTATTGTCGCGGAACGCCCCATTCCCTAGGTTGCGAAAATTCCGCAACCGGCCTTCGGATGTTACCAAAAGCAATCCAAGTTTACCGGTGAAATCAAGGTCCGCTAAGGAGCCTTCCACTCCCTGGATTTGACGCACGCCCCCAAATTGGGTGGCATCGGTCACGAATCCATTCGTGGCGAATCGAAGGATCTGTAACCCTTTGTCGCCCAATAACACCGCGTCCTCGTATCGGCCTTGGTCCCCACCATGGATGTCACCCACCAAACATTGGGTGTAGCGGTTCCCAGCGATTGCCGGAAGCGGATCGCTCTGTGACGCAAACGTGGCGTTGGAATTCCAAAGCAGGACGAAACTGTCCCCTCGACGAACCAACAAGTCGTTGACGCCACGGCGGTTGAGATCGAAGAGTCCAATTGGACCACTCAACTCCTTGGCTTGGGAGCCGAATGCTGAGGCCGTCACGTCTACAAACTGGACAGGCACGCCAGATTGACTCGGCTGTTCTACGGCAAACGGCGCTCGCGCCAATGTATGCACGCAGTTCTCGTACAATGCGGGATTGTCTGCCGAGGTCTGCCGCCCAGCATTCACCCGCTGGTGTTCAGCCAAGGCTTTTTTGGCCTCTTCCGTCTGGCCTTGGCGTAGTAGAGCCTGGCTCAGTTGGTAAAACGCACTTAAATAGATCGGCGCGTTGGTGTCTTTTTCGAAATTGGTGATGTCTTCGAACTGCCGAGCCGCTTCCAGCCACTGAGCCAACCCGGCGTGGGCTCGGCCCAACTGATAAGCCACGGCGTTGACGGATTGGTCAATTGATTGTGACGTCTGAAGCGATTGTACCGCGTTTGTCAGCTGGTTGAGTCGCAGATACGCGCATCCCTTAATATAGTGCGCTGCGGCCGAACCCGCGTCGTAGACCAAGACTTCATCGGCATGTCGAACGGCTTCATGCGGATTGTTTGATCGCAAAAAGGCATTTGCGAGGTTGAGATGCACATCCGGATTGTTTGGGTTCATCGCCGCCGCCCGCTGAAACACCTCGATCGCCTTGGTGGCTTCCCCCTTCTCCAAATAGGTCTTCCCCGAATTCATCGAGACGGCGAATTCATTGGAGTCATCCGCTCGGTGGCTAAACCACCAAGCGGCTCCGGCAATCATTCCAATCAAGCCAGCTACCAAAAGAATGATCAACGGCCCCGAAATAGAACGGCGAGAAGCTTCCATGCGTAACTGGAACTACCTTAACAGCCAAATCCCAGCTTGAACAAGCTATCTGTCGCCCCACTCTCAATCGTCCGGCCCCCAATTCACCGCGTCATCGACCGGATCGTTCGGCATCCTGTCAATTTATGGGATTCCGGGAGTTTCGTTCTTGGTCTGGACCTCCACATCGGGGTTTGATAGCCGCACAAGAGCTTCCTGTGATTCATCCAAGTCTCGACCGTTTGTTGGTGGGCGCCGTTGAACTAAACGCCTCAGATCTTCACATTGTGGCCGGCGTGCCAGCCGCATTCCGCGTCACGGGGGAAATCATCCTCGCCGACGAAGACGCCTTCGACGCCAACACGGTGACGGCCATGTCGTACTCCCTTCTCACCGATGCCCAACGCTTAAAGTTTGAGCAGGACTGGGAACTCTGCATTTCGGTGAAACACCCTAGAGCTGGCCGTATCCGAGTAACATTGTATCGACGAAATGGTGCTGCAGAAATGAGCCTCCGATTCTGTGGCGAAGCGGTCCAGACCCGCCAGGAACTTGGCCTGCCCCCAAAACTCGATGAGTTGGCCCGGCGTCCCAATGGTCTGATCCTCATCACCGGGGCAACAGGTTCCGGAAAGACCACAACCCTGAATTATTTGGTGGATCTCATCAATTGTGAACGCCGCTGCAAGATCCTGACCATCGAGGATCCCATCGAGTTCATTCACGAAAACCGTCGCGCGATCATCGTCCAACAGGAAGTGCTGACGGATGTCCGATCCTTCAACCGCGCCTTGATTCATGCCCTCCGCCAAGACCCAGACGTTATGGTGATCGGGGAAATTCGTGACCACGAAGCCATTGCAACGGCGTTAACGGCTGCCGAAACCGGGCACCTGGTTTTGGCCACCATGCATTCTCCCGGTGTCACCCACGCTCTGGAACGAATCATCGGGGTATTCGAAGGCAGCGCTCAGCGCCAGGTAATCCTCCAGCTCGCCAACACACTCCAGGGAGTCATCGCCCAGGATCTTTTACCCAGCGTCGACCGTATGAAACGCGTTCTAGCCTACGAGTTAATGCTGACCAACCACGCCATTCGGACGATCATTCGACAGAACGAATTGCATCACGTCTACAACGTCATGCAAACCCACCTTCGTGACGGCATGGTGCTCATGGACAAATGCCTGCACGACCTCTATAGCCACGCCCTGATCAGCTATGACACGGCCGTCAGCAAAGCCAAACATCCGGAACGATTCCAGATTCAAGACGGAAGCTGATCCGTTCAAAACCACTTCGGGTCAATCGATCATTCCCACCATGAACCCCCTGCTGACCGCGCTTCGCCAGGCACCTCAATCCGACCCCACACAGGTATTTGGCAGACGCGATTGCCTGTACGCCACCGACCTGCTGACCGCCGCCTTAGTCGAGTTCAACCTGTTTAGCTACCTCGCTCAACAGCCGCGATCCGCCAGCGACATCCAACTACACTTCGGAATTCACCAAAGGCCTCTGGATGTCTTGCTCACTCTCTTGGTCTCCTGGACCCTTCTCGAACGGATCTCCAGCGGGACGCCATCGGACACTAGTGAATATACTCTCACGCCCCTGGCAAAGGACTTCCTGACCGATAACTCTCCATGGTTCATTGGCCCTTATTATGCTTCCTTGAAAGAACGGCCTGTCGTAAACGATCTCCTTGCAGTCCTTCGGACTGGCAAACCTGCGAACTGGGGTAGCCAAAAGACTCTCGCCGACTGGCACAGGTCCATGGAAACCCCTGATTTTGCCCAGTCGTTCACGGCGGCGATGGATTGTCGCGGGGTCTTTCTGTCACAAGCCCTAGCCAAATCGCTCGACCTTTCCAATCGGCATCGGCTCCTCGATATCGCCGGGGGGTCCGGCATCTATTCTTGTGCTTTGGTTGCCGAAAATCCCGGGCTCAAAGCCACCGTTTTTGAAAAGCCCCCCGTCGATCGCATCGCTACCCAGTCCATTTCTAGTAGAGCAGCCTCGGATCGTGTTCAAGTGATCGCAGGCGACATGATGACCGCCCCCCTCCCAAGCGCTTTTGATGTCCATCTTTGGTCGAATGTCCTGCACGATTGGGATGTCCCAGAGGTGAAACAACTCATCCAGGCCTCCGCCACCGCCCTGCCGTCCGGCGGACTCTTCGTCATGCACGACGCCTTCTTGAATCGAGAGAAGTCCGGACCGCGCCATGTTGCCGAGTACTCAGTCATGTTGATGCATTCCACCCAAGGCCGATGCTACGGCGTGGGCGAGATGGAGACATGGCTCGTGGATGCCGGATTTGACTCGTTTCACTTCCAGGAGACGGCCGCCGCCCGTGGCTACTTAACTGCCATTAGGACATGACCGTGCCAAGGTCTATGCCACTCCCGTGGTGACAATGGGTTTAACTGCAATTCACCGATTGGGATTTGGTTCTCTGGACGATTTACCCCATGCGATTCCTGGTCATTCTATTGGGGCCTTCTGCCCGTGGGTGGGCCAAGCATTGCTTGACCCACCCACGCTCGTTCCATCGGAGGAGTAATTGGAAACCAACTGCTCACACAGTGCCGTCTCGCCTACCTGGATGCACCGCCGGTTAAACCCGAGCTAGATCCAGATCAGATTCCCAGGATCCGGTCCTCATTTTTGGACCTATCCGCCCAAGCTGATCCATTTCGAATCGAAGTGCATTTCCAGGGTGCAAGAATTGACTTGGCGTCATTCCAGTCAACCTCTAGCAGCCCTATTCATATCGCCCTCGACGGCAAACTGCCTTCCACTGTTCTGGGTACCGTTCAGTTTGGACGCACTTCTTACTGTTTTCAGAAGTCTTGCCCGGCGATTCAACGGATTGAGTTCCTGGTACCCCTGGAGCCAGAGGACTGGACGCTCACAATCACCCAGATCCAAACGAATGCCGCCAGCTTCCACTTTCGAATTGAGGGATCAAAAACGGGTCCAGACGGCGAAGGAAGCAATCAAGCCAACTTCATCTCAAAATCGCGGCGAGTATTTATCCGACCTCAGAACTGGCTGATCCCGATCGCAGCCCAGCAGACAGGTGCTGTTCCACCCGAGGTTTTCAAATTATCTGGAAAGCCACCTTCGCAGGCCGTGATTCGCTGCCCATCGAGTCGAACGTCTCAATTGACGAGCCAAGTTCAATCACACTGGCCTCCGGTCTCAACGATGGACCGCATCACCTGCTGGCCTCATCTGCAGGCGGTCCGACTACATTTAAGGGTCAATTCCTAACTTATAGCCCGAAGGGGTTGGCATCAATTCGAGTGCAATCCTGGATTGAGCCCAAGAATCAGTCTTCGTTGGTCATTCGCCGCGTGGCTGACCGGAAATTGGTACTTTGGTCGGACAACACATCCGCTCAGCGCCTGGAATACACCACCACATTCCGAGGTCCTCACGACTGGATATCGCTGCGATCTACGCGTCGACTCTATCCTGGCATGAATGCTTTCCAGGTGCCTCCAGACCTGGAAACCGCCTTCTTCAGATTGGTCCCAGTACCATAAAGTTCAGATAATCCCGACGATGGCCCCCATCTCTCGGGTAATTCATTGATGTAGGCGAAAGCATCCCACACTGGTCCTAAATGAGGCAGTCGTATAACGGATCCGTCGGTCTATACTTAATTTCAGTCAATTGACGGGTGCGACAATTTATGGAGTATAGGAAACCATCAGTACCGAATCCCTGAGAAACTATTCTAGATCGTGTACTGTTTGCAATTCGGGCCGCACTCCAGAGCTAATTTAAAGAGCTAATGTCGCTTGGAAAATCCAACCATTCGCTAGAGACACTCGAGGCACGAGTGCTTCTATCTGGCGATGGATTGTGCGTCGCGAAGGACTTGGGCGCTCCAGACAGTATTGCGGATTTTGACGATTCCATTTCAGCCATTTTCATGGAGTTGACCAACGAAACCGCCGAGATCAGCGATGGTAGTGAAGGCGATTTTCTGGCTTCCTCAGACGATTTGGAGAACCTCCATCCGACTCCTGATGACGCGATCGAAGCGGCGCAAATCAGCGACGACGTAGTGACTACAGCGCCATCGACACATCGACTTTTAGAGCCCGCAGAAGCCCTCAACGCATCCGAGTACGGAGCCAATCCAAAACACTCGATACCCATCGTGGAGATCGACGTTCAGGTGTCAGTTCCGGCTATTTTGGTGGAAACTTTGCGTTCGGCCAACAGTCCACCTTCTTCTGTAACTAGTTTTGAATCAGAAAGTTTTGAATTAAGCAAACGCTCTGGAGGACGCGTCAGTCGCCATGATGTCCCAGGAGAACAAGTTACTGGAGTTACTTCACTGCCCGATACAGGGACCCTTTCGGGAGCCGAAGTTTGGAGCGGAACCGAGAGCTACATTTGGGATTTGCGCAATGCAATTGGGACCGAAGGAGTGGATTGGGATGTCCTTAATATCACAGGGACGAGTGGAACACTCACGATCAACGCGACACCTAACGCAGGCGACCAATTCTCCATTCAAGTTACCGGGGTCAATGCCGGTGGGGCGATCGGTTTCGCCAGCGGGTTCGATGCTACCAAGAGTCATACTTGGCGGCTGGTACATACAGAGAATGGAATTCTCGGGTTCAATCGGGAGTCCTTTGTTTTAAGTACTGCCAATTGGACCGCCGGTGGTAATCCTCTCGGCGCTGGCGGTTTCATCATCGATCTTTCTACCGATGCAAAGGACCTGCTTCTTCGCTTCGTACCTACCTTTCCAACCGTCACCACCAACTCGTCCGACTCAACCGTTCCAACCCTCACCGAATTAGGCCCCGACCGGATCACGGGCAATTTGAATACGCGTGTCTTGCCCGACAACGCGGTAATCGGAGCCATCAATGAGGTGGTGGTTCATCCTGGAAAACCCGACTTGGCGTTTTTGGGATCCGTGAATGGCGGCGTGTGGAAATCGACCAACTTCAGTGCCTCCGCTCCTGCCGGCCCAACATGGGCTCCAATCACTGAACAACTCGTCTCGTTGGCTATTAGTGATCTCGCGCTGAGCCCGTACGATGCCGATGGCGTCCTTCTCGGTGCCGGGACCAGCGTGAACAAGTTAGTTCTTTTCGCAGGGACAGGTTCTCTCAGCAGCGCAGCGGGACGGGGCGGCAGTGCAGCAGGAATCTTTCGTTCGCTGGATGGTGGAACCAACTGGACCGAAGTGGGCAATTTTGATGGGCTCCGAGTCACCTCGATCGCGGCCTCCCGGCACACCCCGAACCTAGTGCTGGCTGCGACCGTAGATCTGACGAAGACTTCCGGGGGGGGTCCCGGCCGCGGCGGTTTGTATCTTTCGCCCAACAATGGGACCACTTGGTATCGGTTATCCGGTCAAGGCACTCTGCCCGAAGTCAACGCCAGTGATCTGGTCGAAGATCCCTCGACGGCGGGTCGGTTCTACGTTGCACTCGCCAGCACCGCAGCCACCGGCGCCAATGAACAAGGCATATGGCGCACCGACAACGCCACGGCGAATCCCGCAACCACGACGATCAATTTCAACCGTCTTGTCACAGGCATGACGCTGAATGTCGACACCAACGGCCTGGACGATGATGGCGACACCGTGGTTGACGAACCCAACGAAGGAATCGATGAAGCCTCCCGGATCCGATTAGCCGTGTCGTCTTCGGGCGCCAGTGAATCGATTTATGCGGCCTTATTATCCAACCGTCCCACGGTATCCGGCGGAACAGGCCTCGCCCTAACTCGGGTCTATCGCACCATCGACCAAGGCAACAATTGGACCGCTGTACCCGCGGCACCGCCGAATGCTCCAGCGCCAGCCACCAACCCCACGGGCCAGGCCTTCAATCATTTTGCCATCGCTGTCGATCCTACCAATGCAGCCACAGTCTATGTGGCCGGGGCCGTCAACTCGGTTTCTCCATTCTACGGCATCGCCTTCCGATTCGACGGCGCCACCTGGACTCAGATCACGGTGAATCAATCTGTCGCTATCGGCCCCGGCGCATTCAATTCCGCACCGCACGGCGACTTCCGCCGCTTGTTGTTCACCGAGAACGGTCAGGATTTAATCGCGGTTTCAGACGGCGGGATCTATCGGCTGAAGAATCCGAGAGTCGCCAATGTCACGCCGGTTTGGGAATACATCGGTGGAGGCCTCCGTATTTCAGAAGTCAGTCATTCCATCGCCTACGACCGAGTTCATAATGCCGTCTTCGGCGGACTGCAGGACAATGCCACCGTCCGCCAGACCGGAACACCCAACACTTGGGCCTCCATGTATGAGTTCGGGGATGGAAACTACATGGCCGTAGATTACAACCCTG
This sequence comes from Verrucomicrobiales bacterium, assembly GCA_005793375.1. GTDB lineage: Bacteria > Verrucomicrobiota > Verrucomicrobiia > Limisphaerales > UBA9464 > SXSK01. Next base: position 16,337 of record SXSK01000295.1, read on the forward strand.
CCCAGCCTGCCCAATCAGTTCGTTACTTCATGAGTAACAACTTTAGATTCTTTTTCAGCCAGATCTTCACCGGTATCGACAACTCACTGGCTCGGACTCAACTGACCCTTCGTGCCGGCGCAAGTCTCGTAAACTTCAGTGGCCTGGATAACACCATCGCAATTCTTGGCCAACAGACCGATCAAGCCTTCCGCGGCTTCGATCACATCCCCTTCGCCACCAACGCTGCCACCTTCGGCCGCCTGCTCATGGGACGCGCTGGTCTTTACGAGAGCCTCGATGGCGGCGCCACACTGCTGGCTCCGCTCAATGATACCGCGAACCCTGCCAATTTTGTCAGCGCCTTGGCTTACGGAGGCTTCGACGGAGCGACCGCCAAACCCAGTGTGGTCTTTGTCGCACGCGCCGGTCAGATCGCCTATCGAGCCGATGTTTCCGACGATATCAACCAACAATTCCAAGCGGTCAACCCGGCCGGTGCCGTCAATATCCGTCGTATTGTCCTCAACCCCACCAACTGGAAACAGGCCTACGCTCTCGATGCGAGTCATCTCTGGAAACTGACCGTCAAGGACGACGGTTCCTTGGAAGCTGCCGATATTACCGGAAATCTCAGCTTTTTAACCAATTCCTTCGAATCCCTGGAGATTGTCTCCCAAGGGTCGAAACTTGCTCTGATCGTCGGGGCTCGCGATGGCGCCTACAAACTCGATGTATCTCCCGATCAACCCATCGATTTAACCCGATGGGCTGCCTTCGGCGTCGGCATGCCACGCGTTGCCGTCAGCGATATCCGATTTGACGCGCGAGATCCCGGTGACCCCTTGGATGATGTCCTGATATTCGGAACTTTGGGACGCGGCGTCTGGCGCATGGAAAATGCCGCCAACGCCACCTTTGATGAACCGTTACTGCGCATAGAAGGCACGAATGGCCCGGATGTATTCACACTTCGATTAGCCGCCCCCGCCGCCAATCAACTGCCAACCCTCGAGATTCTCTACAACTCCCCAACGCCAACGGTCATCAAGTCGTACCCGCTAGACAGCATTCAAGGAATCAGTGTTCACACTCGGGGCGGCAACGATCAACTCATCGTTGATTCCACCAACGGTGAATTGATCTTTGAAGGCGGCATTCGGTTCGATGGCGGGGCGGACACCGGTGGCGACGGCGATAAGCTGACATTCAATGGTCCGGTTTCCTCCGATCTTCAAACGTCTAAGGAAGGCATCCACGATGAAATCGAGGTCCGTCAACTGGGTTGGCAAATCGTCAAAGCCAGCAATGTCGAAACCTACGACCAATCCACCACCTTCGAAGATATCTATTACTTCTTCAGAAATATCTGGGATCATATTGTCGATTTCTTCTCTGCCAGCGAATCATTGACCAGTGATCTACCTCTCTTCGGCGACAACCTCGGAGGGGCCCTAGATGGCCAACCCGGACTGAACCCCCCTCCGGTCGGGCAGCCCCTGGATGGCGGCCCCACCTCGAAGACTCCTCGCCGCCAGCCTGCCGAGTCTCCCTCTTCCTTGATGCGCAGAATTTTTGAATCCGGCAACGGCGGATTCCGCATCGACGATGTGGGCACGGTACTCGCCACGGAGGCTCAGATCGAAGCGGCTCTCGATGCCTTGGATCCCTTCGGCGGCAATGTGGATATTCAAGAAGGGGCTAAAAAAATCATTCTCGGCAACGCCACCCATCCCTTCACTAGAACCATTGACCTTCAACTCCCCTTGGACGTCGAATTGTTGGGCGGATCCATCAAACTCCAGGGCGACCTTCAGCTGGCGGCCGATATCGAGCTTCGACTTGAAATGGGCGTCGATGCCCGCGGTTTTTACTTGAAAACCAATGCGACCCCGGAAATTGCCATCACCAATTTGCGCGTGAGTGGCAAACTCCAGGGGGTAGGGAATTTTGGCTTCCTCCGCATCGAACTTCAGGACGCGGTCTTAGCCATGGACAATCAATTGAAGATCACGCTGGATCTTCAAGAAGGAGTGGACCCGTTTGGACACGCACCCGATGGCTTCCTCAGGGTCTACGAGGTCGGTTCCAATATCTCGGACCTGATTCAAGTGGCTTTCACTGGGGGACCTGCCCCGGATCTTTCCTTTACCGCCAAGGTCAGCGTGGCGGTGGGGCCAGACGGAGACACCCCCTTCGATCTTGGCACACTCGATGTTGGCTTTATCTGGGAGGATATCACCGATCTTTCCAGCCTCCGTATAGATACCCTTGGCAATCCCGTGGTCGATTTCCTGATGCGCTTCCTCAATCTGGATCGCGGCGAGTTCCTGGATGGTGTGCTGAGCTTGATCGGCTCCCTAGGCAAACTGGATCAAACGGATCTGCTCAATGCCGAACTTCCGTTCACCAACGGCTTCAAGCTCGCGGACGCCTTCGACTTTGCTCAAGGGTTTATCGACAAGATCTACCTCCAATTGGTCGACATTTGTTTGGTAGGTGATCTCGGTGGCGGCAACTCCAATGTCAATCTATCAAAGGGTCGTCTCAGCGCCGATGCCGATTTCGATCTCACCATTGGCAGCCAATTGGATTTTGCGGGAACCACACCCGTCAAAATCACCGTGACCAAAGCTTCCACCCTCGGAAATAACTCCACCTCCGACTTGGCCGCCGATATCAATAGCTCCCTCGCCTCAAAGGGTCTAGGAGCCAAGGTCCGCGCCTCGGTCATCCGCGGTGATATCCAACTTTGCCTCCTGTCCGGTGCCTCCATCAGGATCGACGGTTTCGACTCATCCAGTGTGGTCGCCACCGAGCTTGGATTCCTGGCAGGCCAAACCGGCGTTGAATCCCCCCGCTTCCGCTATCTGCAAGACATGCTGGAGCAACTTGAGACGGCTCTGGACCCACCGGGTCTTCCAGACATCAATCTGGTGGTCACCTATCAACAACCCACTAAGAGCCTCCTCTTCGGCATCACTTTTGAAACGTCCTTCTCCAAAGAAACTTCCTTCAAAGGTGATTCCGATCTGGGTCTCGGTGAACTTGCCGATCTGTCCGCCACCGGCAAATTCTCGATCAATGCCACTCTCTCGATTGGTGGAAAACTCGGCATCGAATTCGGTTCCATCACCACACCCAAACTGGTCTCCAGTTTCCTAATCCCAGCTCCCGCGACGGGCCAATTGAGTGCCCCAGCTGCGTTCACCATCGTCCTAAACGATGGCGAACTGCGAGCCCCGATCTCCCTGACAGCTGTCCATTACGGTGGCAATATATCCATCGCCAACCTCGTCGCAGATCTTAACGGCAGACTCACAGCAGCACCTCAATTGTTCCAGGGCCAACCCCTCGATAAGGTCCTACGTTTCCTCCAGGCGGGGACCAGCATTCATCTCATCGCCCTCAACGAAACCGATGCCAACAACAATGGAGTACTCGAAATAACCGAGGACACCAATGGCGATGGCATCCGTCAACTCTGGCTGGATAAAGTCAACGGGATCGCGATCGATGCGGACGCGACCAATACCGCAGTCACTGAGCTCGGTTTCATTCCCACCAACACGGCACGTTCCCTGATTAAAGGGGTGTTCGTTGAAGACCTCGCCCTCACTGGCTCCCTCACGGTCAGCGCCCTGGGTCTCGGCGCCAAGGCCCGTTTCGCCGTGTTCAGCTTGGAAACTTCCGGCGGCACAGCCACTGGCACGGCTTCCATAACCCTGGCACTCAAGAACCCAGTCGATGCCACAACCCGCATCGATGTCAGTAAGCTCTTCAGCGATATTGGAAATATCGGCAATTATATCGCCCCCTCCGCCACGTTCTCAGGCAACCTCTCCATCGCACTGAAGAATATTAAGGTCAAACCAGACCTGTTTGATCCGTTCCCGGCAAATGCTGAGGTCACACTGTTCATCCCGGATATCAAGTCCCTCGAGTTCAATCCAAATCCTTACCACCCGGTCACCAATAAACTCGGCATTTTCGTAACCTACCCTGAGCTCCACGGCCTCGGGAACTTCAGTTGCCTCACTTTCCTGGATGTCGTCAATGCCCTCGACGGTCTCTCGGATCAATTGGAAGAAATGCGAGGGTTCGGTTTCCTGAACCAACCCATCCCGCTCATCAACATCAGTGTCGGTGACATCCTCGATTTCGCCGGCGACTTGGCGGACACGGTCCAAGGATTGGCAACTGGCGACGGGGAAACACTGAAAGATATCGAGACGACGTTGGAATCATTGTTCGGTCTTGGCCCCGATGTGCTGACCTTCAGTGTCGAACATACCGAATCGCCACAGATCGCGGGAGGTATCGCCTCCTTCAATCCTTCAGGGCCCAAGAACGCACTGCGTTTCACCGGTCCCAATGGCGCCAAAATCAAATTCGTCGCCGACGACGGATCACAGCTTTCAGCCGACACGAATACCGCGGCATCTGACTGGAACGTGCTCGATCAGGTTCTGACCATTTACTTCAATGCCGGCTACACCACGGCGACGACGGTCGACGCTCTCGCCGACAAGGGCGGGACGACCATCAGCCTCGACGCGGTGGCCGAACCCGGATCTGGACCCGGTGCGATCAACACCACGGTCCTCAACCTCAAGCTCGCGTATTCGATCGCGTACGGAAACCTACTGCCCCTCCAATTGAGCCTCGGAGACTTGGTGAACCTCCTCCCCGCCGGCCCCACCAAGGACGCGCTGTTCGGGATTACGGATTTCGTTCAAATTGAAGGTAGCGCCACCATTAACGTCACTGCCAGCGCCGATCTCTCGTTTGAACTCGGTTTAGACGTTAGCAATCCCTGTAGCTGGGTCCCATTCGTCGATGATGCGGGAACTCAAATGTCGCTCAATGCGGCTGTCCGCGGCACAGACCTCGACTTCAAAATCGCACTCGGAGCACTAGGCATTTTCGTCAAAGACGGCACGGTCACGTTGGACGGTGACGGCGATCCCCTGACCACCAACGACAACGCCACCTTCGGAGTTGGCCTCAAGGACAACAATGGCGATGGGCGCCATTACTTCCGGGCGTCGGAATCGTGGTTTGATTCGGATAATATCGACATCACCCTGTCGGCCCAAGCATCCGCCCGTCTGCCACTTTATTTCCCCACGGTCAGCTTGCCCGCAGGAGGCAGTGCCACGGATGGGCCTGACTCCAATTCGTACCCAGATAACTGGCTGACCATCGACGTCATCAATCTGGGTACTCTGTTTGACGCGTTGGTGAACGGAACACCGATGCCGAACGGCATCCTCACCATCCATACCCCAAATCTCACCAGCTTTTTCGACGACTTCAATGTCTGTGATCTCATCACGAATTCGTCGCTGCTGCTCGACGGCTTGGATACATTCTTGGGTACGATCCAATCGGCACTCAGCGCTGAGGTGTTCGATCGTGATCTGCCACTGGTGGGCGATAAACTTGGAAAGGCTGCCGATGTCATCGGGGAATTCCGAGAAGGCCTGCTCGCGGATCTGAGAGCCAAACTAGCCGAGGTCGGGGATCCCATCGGATTGGTGAAAGAGGCAATCTTCAATGCGCTCGGCAAGCCAGGGCTCGATATTCTTACCAAGGCCGATGGCACCGCACTGACTTCCTTCGATCAAATTGATATTCAATGCACCGAAGACGCGGTTTCCTTTAATTTGCGGCTCAAGAAATCTGTCGCGTTGGTGGATACCAGCAGTGATCCAATCAACTTTGACATTGGCATCCCGGGCTTCGGCCTCAAGGTGAATGGGAATGTGAAGATCGAAGTTGGCTTCGACTTCAAACTCAAATTCGCCATCAGCGCCTCCAACGGGTTCTACTTCGATACCAGTGATAACGAAGAACTCCGCGTCGAATTCAAGGTAACCATCCCAGGCCTAAGTGCGTCGGGAGAACTCCTTTTCCTCCAGTTGGATGTCTCGGATGATTCAGACGGCACTGACGCCCTCGGCAATCCAAGGAATCCATCGTCTTTCGCCGGCTACTTCTCGATCAATATTAAGGACCCGCTCGGGAGTGGCAATCGCCTCACGTTCGCGGATCTTCTCAGCAGCGGGGTTGCGTTTGACGATGTCATTGAAGCTGAACTCGGGGCTATAGCGGAGTTGAACCTGGACTTCGCCGTTAGCTTCGCCGGCGACGCCCGATTCCCAAGGCTCATTGGTGAATTCGATCTGGATTGGAATTGGACATTGGGTGGGGAAGGCGCCGGCGATCTTGAATTCGGCTTCAACAACATCCAAATCGACATCGGATCGTTTATCTCTGAGTTCATCCAACCAATATTAAAGGAAATTCAAAAAGTCACCGAGCCAATCCAACCGTTGATCGATGTCATCACCACACCGATACCAATTATCTCAGACTTGTTCGGTGAACCGATCACGATGCTCGATCTGGCCGAAATGTCGGGGTATTTGTCCCCCAGCACGGTGGAGTTCATCAAGGCCATCGCCAAGATCATCGACTTGGTCAACAACACTTCGTTTTCCAACGGCTCAATTCTCATTCCGCTCGGTAGTTTTAACCTGGATTTGGATTCAAGTGGCAATGTCAGTCGAAAAGCCGGCGATCCCGACCCCGCGCCGTCCAAAATGTCGGACAAGACTACCGACAGCGGCGCCAAGAACTTCCTGCAAGATTTGGAAGACCTTGGCTTCACCTTCCCCTTCCTTTCCATCAGCGAGTTGTTCAAGCTGTTCATGGGCAAACCCATCAGCATCATCGAGTACCACATGCCGGTGTTCGAATTCACCGCGTCCATCGACTTCCAGATCCCGATCTTTCCCCCGCTCTACGCGGTGTTTGGTGGATCCATCGGCGCCAAGATCGATCTTACGTTCGGTTACGACACGTACGGCCTACAGAAATTCTTTGCCAGCGAAGATAAGAATCCACTCGATATTTTCGACGGGTTCTATGTGAAAGATGTCGATAACGACGGCAATGAGATCACCGAATTCACGCTCAGTGGCGGCATCACGGCCGGAGCCGAAATCAACATCGGTTTCGCCGAATTCGGCATTCGTGGTGGATTGTTCGCCGAAATCGAATTTGACCTCAATGATCCCGATGACGACGGCAAGGTCCGAGTCAGTGAACTCGTCGCGTTGGCCCTCGAAGACATCCGATGCATTTTCGACATTCACGGCCGCATTTACGTCGCCCTGGAAGCCTACCTCACCATCGACTTGTTCTTCTTCAGCATCGATGAAGTCTGGCGCTTCGGTGAAATTACCCTCGCGGAGTTCGATATCGTCTGCCCTCAGCCCGTCTTGGCTGATGTCGATGGCAACGGCCCCGGCACCGAACCGAGCGGAGACCCCGGAGTGCTGACCCTGCACATGGGTGAATATGCCTCCCTCCGAGAGCACGGGAATACGACCGATGGTGCCGAACAATTCACTGTGCTCCATATCGATGGCGCCCCTGGAGAACCTGACGGCGAATCTGTCGAAGTCAGCTTCAATGGAATCAAACAGACCTTCTTCGGAGTCAAATCGATCATCGTTAAGGCAGGGGTCGGAAATGATCGCCTAGACCTCCGCGGCGTCCTATCACCGGCCAATGTTCGAGGTGGTGCCGGCAGTGACACGCTCTTCGCGGGACGTGCACTTACCGGTAACCAGTTCTATGGCGATGACGGCAATGACGTCATCACAGGCGAAGAAGCGGATGACGGCTTCGACGGAGCAAACGACGAATTCCACGGCGGCGCCGGTGAGGATTCCTTGATTGGCAATGAAGGCGATGACACACTTTATGGCGATGATGGGGAGGATACTCTTCAAGGAAATACGGGCGATGACATACTAGAGGGTGGCAGCGGAAACGATCTACTTTACGGTGACGAAGGAATCGACACGTTGCGCGGCGGTGACGGGGCAGACGAACTCGAAGGCCACGACGACGGCGACTTCTTGTACGGCGACGGTGGCAATGACCGAATCCTCGGTGGCCCGGGCAACGATCAAATTGTCGGTGGCGATGGCGACGATGTCATCGACGCGGGCATCGGTGACGACATCGTTCTGGGTGACAATGGCGTCATTGTCAGTTTGCTCAAAGCCACCGGCATTGTTGGCACGGGGGATGATGTCATCGCGGGGGGCGCCGGTCATGACACGCTATTTGGTGCCGATGGAGAGGACCAAATTTTCGGAGGCGCCTTCCTCGAAAGCGGCACCAGCTCACCCACAGCTATCGACGGACGGGACTTTATCGATGCGGGCCTCGGAAATGATTTGGTGTTCGCCGATGACGCACACTCCAGTCAGGCGGTGGTGATGCCAGGTGGCACTGTTGGAGACCTCGCATGGTTTGATTTCAACCAAGATGGATTCCGGGACGACAACGACCAAGGCCTGGCGGGCGTTCAGGTCGAGTTGCGTCGAGATGACAATTCGCTCGTCGGGACCACCACAACGGACTCCGTGGGTGCCTACAAGTTCACCGGCCTCTTGCCGGGCAAATACTACGTCGTTTTCAAGAAACCCACCGGGTTGCAATACACGGACCCTGATCAAGGGAGTGACGACGAAAAGGATAGCGACGCGAATACTGTCACTGGGCGCAGCACAATTTTTGAACTGACCACAGGCAATAGCAATCTAACGGTCGATGTCGGCTACAAGGGATCCCTGCCAACCATCAGCATCGATGATGTCTCCACCTACGAGGGCGACATTGGGATTACCTTCATGACCTTTACCGTGAGTTTGTCCAATGCCTATTCCCAAGAGGTCAGTGTTTGTTACAAGAGTTCCACGGGAATTGGCGATGGCGATGCCAAGCGAATCCTGGATTACGATTCTGTGGATTGGACCTTGATTTTCGCTCCGGGCGAGACTCAAAAGCAGATCAATGTACCCATCCATGGCGACACCATTGATGAACTCAATGAGGTCTTTGTCGTCACACTCTGCGACCCAAATAACGGCGTCATTGATGCGACACAAGGCGAAGGCACCGGCACAATCATCGACGACGACGACGCCCCGATCATTTCCATTCTCGAAGGAGAACAGATCACGGCCCTGGATCCGATTCCTGAGACCACCAGCGTCACATTCCGGGTCCGCTTGTCACATCCCAGCTTCCAACCCATCCGAGTGGATTGGAAGACCCAGCAGATCGTCAACACAGACGGGACGCTGAAGTCGGATTCAGCCCGCGTTTTCGACGATTATAACGACGCCAACGAATACAATCCGGCCACCATCACCTTCCTGCCCGGTCAAACCGAGCGACTCATCACAGTCACCACCAAGGCCGATCTGCTGGATGAGTATGGTGAGCGATTCAACGTGGTGTTGGCTATCAACGATACGACACCTTCGGATGGTGCGACTATGGGCGACGACGTCGGCGTTGGCATCATAGCTGATGATGACCTGGAACCTTATGTGCGGATCAAAACGCTCACGCCGCAACCCGTCGACGAAGGTCACGCAGGTAACAAGAACGTACGCCTGGAAGTTTCGCTGGATGCACCCAGTGGCCGCGCAGTAACGGTTCAGTGGAAGACCGCCACTGGGACTGCATTGGGCACTCCGACGGCGACCGAAGCCGCCGATTATGTCTACAAGTTTGAGACCCTCGTCTTTGACGAAGGTGTTACGACGTTGATTACAAACGCGCAGATCATCGGCGACACGGACCTCGAGCCAAACGAATACTTCTTCGCCAATCTCCTGGCGGCAAACTTCGGGCGAATTGACACCGATATCCTGGCGTTCAATGACAACCACGCTCGGATTGAAATCGCCAATGACGAAGTTCCCGATCCCGGCCCCTGGTATGTTGAATTTAGTCACCCCCTTTACGAAGTCACCGAGGGACAATCAGTCACCATTACTCTCGTTCGAGCCGCCGGAAGTAGCCATCCCATTGCGGTCTACTGGACTCTAGGAAAACCCAATGTTGGCACGGCAACTCCTGGCCTGGATTACACCGATGAATCCGGCGCACCTGGCATTTGGGAGGATGGCAAACCGGGGGCTGGTGGCCGGGGCATCGTCCGATTCGGTGATGGCGAGACTAAGAAAACCTTTGTCATCAAGGCCCTCTCCGATTCCCTCTACGAAGGAACCGAAGTGGCATTGCTCGCCCTAGCTAATCCGACCGGCGGCAATCCTCGCGCGCCTCAACGCTTAGCAGCCCTTCGAATTCTAGACGCTCAGAAGGGTCCTAAACTCTCGATTAATGACCCCATCATCACAGAATCCAATGCCGGCACAACCGACGTGACCTTTACGGTTACCGCCAGCTTGGATGCGGGCATCTCTTCGACCCAACCCATCGACGTCAAGTGGAACACCTTCGCTGGCACGGCTCTTGCCGGTACGGATTTCGTTTCGGACAATGACCTGCTCACTATCCCGACGTTCACCACCTCCACCACCGCTACATTCAAAGTAAAAGTTGTTGGCGATGTTACCGCCGAACTCCAGGAACAATTCGTCGCGCGATTGAGCGATGCGGTGAACGCCGAGATCTCCGACTACGAGGGCAAAGCAACCATCAACGACAATGATCGCCAGACCATCACAGGATTTGTGTTCAACGACCTGAACGGAAATGGCTTCTTTGATGTTAACACAGAATACGGTCTCGATGGAGTCAAGATAACCGTCACTGACAGCAGTGGTCCATTAGCGGTCCAAGTGACAAATGATGGCAACTGGAGCGTGGATGTCCTGCTTGGTTCCATCGTGGTCAGCGCTGACGAGAGCACGACGCCGGCCAATAGTGAGTGCACCACGCACAATAATCCGCTCAATACGCAAGTCACGCCCACAGTCACCAGCACCAAGAGCATGGGCTTTATGGTGCAACCCACCAAGGGCAAGGCCACTGCCAACACCGCCAGCGGTAATCGTGGCAATAACGACACCGCTTACGGTGGAGGCGGCAACGATCTTATCGACGGCGGTAATGGAAACGACTGGCTGGTAGGCGGACATTGGCTCGGGCCGGGGTGCGCCTGCGATGGCAAACCCTATGATGCCAGCCTCAAGAACCAAGCGGACGAAGAAGGGGGGCACCGCTACGTCGATCCGGCCACGCTTCCAGCATTCGGAACCATCAAAGGCCGAGTGTGGCGCGATTCCAATGCCAACGGTATCCAAGACGAAATACTCCTTTTCACCGCACTCAAAGAGGTGCAGATAAACCTCTTTGATGAAAGCTGGAACCTTGTCGGAATCACCTACACCGATAACAACGGCAACTACAGCTTCGCCAAAGTCGCCCCCTGCAATTACTATGTTCAGTTCCTGCCTCCGGCCGAATATCGCTTCACTGCTCAAGACGTTGGTTCAAACAGTGCCGATAGCGATGCGAGTCCGATCACTGGAATCACCGCAATGGTCGCCATCAATGGTAATACCGTAGATCTCGACGCCGGATTGATCTCGACGCCGAACAACAGCAATGGCCCATGGGCAATCTATTTCGACCACATCCTTTACAGTGTACGAGAAAGCGACGGTTTCGCCACAATCGGTCTCAATCGCGTTCCCAACAGCTTCGAACCGGTCGCGGTCTACTTCACCAAAGATGGTGACTTCCAGCCTGCCACCCTCGCAGATCCAGATTACAAAGAAGCCAAAGGAACCGTCAGCTTCGGCGATGGAGAAACTTACCTGTCGTTCGTTGTTCCCGTAATCAACGATACGAAGGTCGAAGGGTTCGAAGTCGTTCTACTGATGCTCAAAGACCCCACTGGCGGCGATGTCAAAGGCCGCCCGAACCTCGCGCGCCTCTTGATTTTTGACAACCCCTGCCCCGACGATGACGAAATTCATGGCCGCGATGGCGATGACATTCTTCTCGGCGATTTCGGCTACTTCACCGATGCGGGTAACCCCGAACTGCTGGGCGGACTCGGCAACGATGTCCTCATGGGTGAGGACGGGATAGATCGCATCTACGGTGAAGGCGGAAATGACACTCTGATCGGCGGTGCGGACGATGACCAATTAGAGGGCGGCGGCGAAAACGACACCTATCAGTTTGATGGCGATCTCAATCTGGGTTTTGACACCATCCAAGAGGCGGTTTCCCCGTTCGGCGGCAACGATACCATCGACCTGTCTAGCACAACCGGTTACGCCATTCAGTTCGATCTAGGAAGTGTCGCGGTACAAAATCCCACCCCGCTGCTCCAAATTAAGCTTCCAGCGGGCAACGTGATCGAAAATATCAACGGTGGAGCACGCAACGATCAACTCAAGGGTAACTCCCTCGATAACATCCTCCGCGGCAATGGGGGCAATGACATCCTCGAAGGGTTGGGCGGGAATGATGAACTGCGTGGCGGCAGTGGCGACGATTTGTACCTCTTCGACGCGGACCTTCCTCTGGGAAGCGACAAGGTCTTCGAAGCAGCGAATGCAGATACAGATCGAATCGACTTCAGCAGCACAACCACACAGGCACTTTCCCTCAATTTGGATCTCGTCACATTACAAGTCGTCAGCCCGACCTTAAGCCTGAAGCTCAGTTCAAAAACGGGCATCGAGGATCTTTACGGCGGAAGCCAGAACGATGTCCTGCTCGGCAATGCCCGCGATAACTTCATTCAAGGTGCTGCCGGTAGCGACACTCTGGATGGCGGCGCTGGCTACGATGTTCTGGTTGAGAATCGATCCGGCAATTTCCAACTTGTCGCACTCGATGCCGTCACCGGCCAACTCACCTTGGGTGCCGAGGTCAATACATTCACACTCGCATCCTTTGAAGAGATCAGCCTCGTTGGTGACGACTCCCCGAACACCCTCGATGCGTCCGCTTTTAATGGGATCGTCCGTCTCGATGGGCGAGGCGGCAATGACACAATCCTTGGCGGAACCGGCATCAACTTCCTCAGCGGCGGTGCCGGTGACGACACCATTATTGGCCTTGGAATCACCACGCTCATAGAAGAACGCGACGCCGACTTTATCCTGACCCCAACTCAACTCAAGGTCGGCGCCACCGAAGTCGACACGTTGTCTGGCATCACGGTGGCCCAATTGGCAGGGGGGGATTCTAACAATGTGCTGGATGCGAGTGCCTTCAATTTGCCGGGCACTCGCGTGACCTTGGATGGTGCCGGCGGCGACGATACCCTCATCGGGTCTCCAGGCAATGACCTGCTCATTGGCGGATCCGGGGATGACTCGCTCAGTGGTCGGCTTGGCGACGATCGCTACGGATTCAAGACGCAACTCGATCTCGGCTCAGATACACTCAACGAACTCCCTGGTGAAGGTTTGGATACCCTCGATTTTACAGGATCACCCAGCCGCGTCGAAGCCAACCTCGGCATCGACGTCCTGCAGACCATCAATGCCAATTTGCAGATCCGACTCTCGGCGGTCGATACCTTCGAGAATCTGATGGGTGGTTCCGGCGGCGACCGCCTGATCGGCAATGCAGGGCCCAATCTTATTCAGGGTGGGCCCGGCGATGATGATCTGACTGGCTTGGGCGGATCCGACACGTTCGAAGGTGGCACCGGCATCGACCAAGTGATGGAACAAGCCAACCTCAACATGACGCTGACCAATCTGCTCCTCGCGATCGGTCTTCAACTCGATAGTCTCAATAGTGTCGAAGGGGCCGAGCTCACCGGAGGCGCCGGCAACAATACGTTGGATGCTTCCGCATTCACCCTGGGAAATGTGACCCTGAATGGTGACGCCGGTAACGACATTCTCCGAGGTGGAACCAAATTGGATACTTTGATCGGCGGCGCTGGCGACGACGAATTGCGCGGCGGCCCAGGAAGCGACCGCTACGTATTCGACCTGGATGACCCCTTGGGTGTGGACGTAATCGTCGACGTCAGTGGTGTCTTCGACACGCTGGATTTCAGCCAAACATCCACAAACGGGTTGACGATTAACTTGGCTTCAGCGGCAGCCCAGATCGTAACACCGGGCCGGCTGCAACTCACACTCAGCAGCAGCAACAGCATTGAAAATGCGATCGGTGGTGATCTGAATGATCGACTCTTCGGCAATACGCTTTCCAACAAGCTTGAAGGGCGTGCCGGGAACGATCTCCTCGAAGGCTTCGCCGGAAATGACACCCTGATCGGCGGCGATGGCAATGATACGTACCGTTTTGACGCGGACAACCTTCTGGGCAACGACACGATCAGGGAAAACGTCGGCTCCGGCGGGAGCGATACGCTAGACTTCTCCACAACTACAGCCGCCATTGATGTCGACCTGCGACGTGGCCTCCAGCAAACCGTCGTACCAGGCTTCCTCACGCTTCGATTTGTTTACTGCCACAACATTGAAAATGTCATCGGCGGCAGCGGCGCCGATACGCTCATCGGAAATTCGCTCGACAACACCTTCGAAGGCAACGGTGGTAATGATACCATGACCGGCCACGGTGGGGATGACACCTATCTGTTTGATGCCGACGTCAATATCGGCAGCGACACGGTTATTGAACAACCCGATGCCGAGGGGGGCGTGGATGTACTCGACTATTCGCAGACCAACGTGGTCTCCATCAGTGTGAACCTGAGTCAGGCGAACCTCCAAGTTGTCGCGGCAACACATTCCTTGAATCTTGAATGGCCACCCGCAGATCCACTCGCCGCGGTGGCCTTTGAGAATTTGATCGGCGGCGGCGGTAGCGATCTACTGGTTGGCAACGCCCTCTCAAACTCAATTCAAGGTAACGCCGGTGCCGACACTCTCGTCGGTTCCGGTAGAGCAGATATCCTCGATGGAGGTGCCGGTAATGACATCCTCAATGGCGAGTCGGGTAATGACACTTATGTCTTCGATGCGGATAGTCCCAATGGCGACGATATCATCACCGAACTTCCCGCCAATGGAACAGACACACTCGATTTCAGCGTCACGGAGAGTCTGGCAGTTTCCGTCGACCTCACCACCGGAATCTTGCAGGTAGTCAACGCAAACCAACGAATCCAACTCATCTCGCCCATCGCTCTTGAAAATGTCCAGGGCGGATCGGGGAACGATGTCTTGGTTTCCAATTCCCGCAACAATGTCCTGGAAGGCGGCGCCGGAAACGACACTTATGTGTTCGATGGCGATTTGTTGTTGGGCAACGATACGGTGATTGAAGCGTCTCACCCCAGCGGTGGGCAGGATACCTTGGACTTCAGTGGGACGTCCGGATTTGCCATCAAGCTCAATCTGGGTCTGGAACTGCCGCAACTTGTGGTCGTGGATTTCGGACCGCCCATTGTGAGTCATTTGGTGCTGATCCTCGCATCAGCGCAATCCATCGAAAATGTCATCGGCGGTGCGCTTAAGGATTCATTGGTCGGCAATGATCTCGACAACCGACTCACTGGTGGATTGGGTGAAGATAGCCTGACTGGGAAAGGTGGACAGGACACCGTGGTGGAGACACGGGACGCCGACATAGTCCTGAGCAACACCGCCCTGAATATCGGAGGCCAGAATGATTCATTGTTCTCGATAGAAATTGCCGAACTCACCGGGGGCGCTTCTCCCAACAAGATCGATGCCTCCACGTTTGGCTTGGGACCCGTCACCTTCGACGGCGGTTTGGGATCGGACATTCTGATTGGCAGCACCAATCCTAACGACAAAGTGGTCGCCGTTCGCGATGCCGCTATGGTTCTGACGGATTTAGATCTCAAGATCGGTCTGGAAATCGACACGATTTCGGGAATTGAAACCGCGAGCCTCACGGGCGGCGTCAGCTCCAATCTACTCGACGCTTCGGCATTTACCTTGGGGCCCGTTGAACTTCATGGAGAGGGCGGCGTCGACAGTCTCCGTGGCGGGCTAAGAAATGATCTACTCAGTGGTGGCGCAGGCAACGACCTCCTCAATGGCGGTCCCGGTATCGACACGGTCCTCGAACAACGCAACGCCAACATGGTACTAACCGATGCGACCTTGGTCATCGCTGGGGAAACAGATACTCTCCTTTCAATCGAACGCGCCCAATTGACAGGCGGCAACGCACCCAATCAACTCGACGCCTCCGCAGCCACCCTCATTGCGGTGGTCTTGGATGGCGCCGGAGGACCCGATTTACTCCGGGGCGGTTCCCTGAATGATATCCTCATTGGAGGTGCCGGTAATGATTCCCTCCGCGGCGGCGCCGGCAAGGACCGTTATCAATTCGACGATGACTGGGGCCAGGACACCGTCGTCGAGCTGATTGGCGGTG
>SXSK01000296.1 GCA_005793375.1 Verrucomicrobiales bacterium
ACGCAAAAGTCGGGTAGTTTACCTATAACTCCTCGGACCTCACCGCGGCTCCGTCCAATCACGGAATAAATCGGGCGTTCACACCCCTCCCCATTCTCAAAATCCGTCCTCGCCCGATCTATTCCGCTTCGGGATTAGGAAGAAGACCATGAAGGACGTCACTCCCAGCGCTGCGAAGAGTACAATCGAAGGATATGTCAACGCCGTCACCAGTTGTTGCATCAGCATCCGCCGCCGTTGCATCGCCTCTGCCGCCTTCACCACCACGACATCGAGATTCCCAGTCTGTTCACCCACCTTGATCAATTGGATCGTCAAGTTATCGAAACATGGGTGAGCGGCCATCGCGTCCGCAAAGGATGCTCCCTCCTGAATCCGCTGACATACCTGGCTCAGAATCTTTTTTAGGCGAGGCCGCTCTGAGTGCTCTGCCGTGGTGCTGAGCGCCTGCAATAGGGTCAACCCGCTACGAAGCATTACCGAGATCTGCTGCAACGCCAACTCGACATCCACCGATCGGACCGAAAGCCATGCCCGCGGATTCCAATCCGAAACCTGTCCTCCAGACGCCGATTCTTCTTCCGCCAATTCCACGCCAAACACCAGCCAACCGCGCGAACGAAGTTCCGAAGCCAACTCACGAGCCGATGCCGCGGAGCGAACCCCTTTCTGGGTTTGCCCACCGGAATCCCGTGCTGTGAATGCGAATGCTGGCATGTCCGTCCTGTAGTGATGTGGGTTGTCGGCGTGTTAGTACGTTACCAAGCGGCTACTGCAGAATTGATTTCATCGAACGAACTCACGCCCGCCGACATTTTCAGTAAGGCATCGTCAATTAGTGTCGGCATGCCACGACGATTCATTTCTTCCAGCAATTCCACTTCCTGTGCTCCACGATTGATAATCTGTGACCAACTATCATCTAACGGGAGAAACTCAAACAAAGCCACGCGCCCAACGTGCCCACGTCCCCCGCAGTAAAGGCATCCTCCAGGCAGGTATGCCTGGCGCCCTGCCGCCAACGGTTGGTTCAATGCCATGGCTTGCACCTCGGTAAGCGCAGTCTCCACGCGGCAACGCGCACAGAGTCGTTTCACAAGGCGCTGGGCGATCGACAAACGGAGCGTGGAAGCAATCAAGTACCTCTCCACCCCCATGTCACTCATCCGCGTCACCGCTCCGGCTGCCGTATTTGTGTGAAGCGAGCTGAAGACCAAATGCCCAGTCAATGCCGCCTTTACCGCGATTCCAGCGGTTTCACCATCGCGAATCTCACCAATCATCACCACATCCGGGTCGTGTCGCAGGATAGATCGGAGTGCCTTGGCAAAGGAGGTCTTATCGTTTGAGTCCACTGAAACCTGAGCCACACCTGCAATGTCGTATTCCACCGGATCTTCCACCGTGATCACATTGAGTGACTCGGAATCCAATAACCGCCGAATGCCGGCGTAGAGAGTGGTGCTCTTGCCGCTTCCAGTCGGCCCGGTCAGGAGAATCATTCCGTGCGGCTGCGCCAATGCGGACGAAAAGTGCTTCAGGTGTGCCGTGTCCATGCCCAAACGCTCCAGCGTCAATGTACCCGTCTGCAGCCCCAACAATCTCAATGTGACTCGTTCCCCCCATTTCGTCGGTAGTGTTGCGGCTCGCAAATCCAGGTGCTTGTTCTCCGCATAGGTATATCGAAAGGCTCCATCCTGTGGCGCTCGCTTTTCGGAGATATCCATCTGGGCAAGCACTTTGAACCGATTCACCAAATTACCCGTCAAGGCGACGGGATACCTCTGAATCTCCTCCAACCCTCCATCGACACGGAATCTCAATCGCAGATACTCAGGCGTTGGATCTAAATGAATGTCCGAGGCCTGACGCAACAGCGCCGAATAAAGTATCTCATCGCTCAATGCCGCCACGTCCGTGAAATCACTCTCGCCGGCGCGATTTCCATTCGGTCGCCCAAATGTCGGTGGCGCGGATCCAGCACGTAGAGCACCATAAACCCGCTGAAGTGCACGCTTCAGGGATGCCGGCTCGGCAAGCCGGGTTTGAATGGGCTTATCAAAAGCCCGTTGAACCATGGAAAACGCCCCCGTGTCTCGATCGTCAGCGCACGCGACAATAACATTTCCGTTCCATTCGACAAATGGCAGCACTTCTCGTCGCAATGCGACCTGAACCGGCAGTTTCAGCGCCAGCATCGGATCGATGCGGACTTCGTCCATCTGCAAGAGATCGATTGGGGGGATTAAGCTCATGGAATCACCCAACTTTTCTCAGTCGGTTTTCACCCACTCCCTGACCCCTCCGTGCCAATGCAGGATTGGCTCGAATCCTCGCGAGGCGATCGCGGAAAACCCCCGGATTCTTCGCGTACGTCAACGCGGTACCCTCGGAGACAGTTCCCAATGCTACCAACCCGGCAAGGTCCTGGTCAAAGGTCTGCATGCCCTGGCTGGTACCCACTTCCATCGAGGAATAGATCTGAGAGCTCTTTCCTGTAGCGATCAAATTCGCCACCGCGCTATTCACCATCATCACCTCACTTGCCGCCACGCGTCGTCGTCGACCATTGGCCGCGACTGGAGACGATGGGCCATCCGCAATCATCAATTGCTGCACGATCACCGCTCTCAATACCAACGACAACTGACGCCGGATCCCATCCTGTTCTCCCGCCGGAAATACCGAGACCAAACGTTCAATCACACCCACAGAATCGCCAGCGTGCACCGTCGCAAATACCAAGTGACCCGTTTCGGCGGCCGTAATGGCTGTACGGATGGTGTTCAGTTCTCGGATTTCACCGATCAAAATCACATCAGGATCCTGACGCAACGACGCGACCAAGGCGTCGTAAAAGCTGCTGCAGTCGGTGCCTACTTGGCGCTGATTCACCAGACTCTTGGCCGTCCGATGGATGTATTCCACCGGATCTTCGATGGTGATGATATGGTAAGAGTAATAACGGTTAATTCGGTCTAGAAGTGCCGCGAGCGTTGTGCTCTTTCCAGCCCCAGTTGGACCCGCCACGACAATCAAACCATCCGGAAGATCACACAGGGAATAAAGACTTTCAGGCATTCCCAGCTCCGGGAGCGTCCGAAAATTGTCATCGAGTCGGCGCAGCGCGATACAGGCTTCCCCACCGCGCCGAAACACATTGAAACGGAAACGCGCACCCGCCGCCGTTAACGCTCCATCGAAATCCCCGTGCAGCCCCAAACGCCGGTCATCGCCGCAAGTGCGCAATGATATCAAGACACCTTGGATATCCTGCTGAGTCAGAGGCTCTTCATTCGGCAGGGGCACCAATTGGCCCGCGGCTCGGATCAGAGGTGGTCGATCCGGAACCAAATGCATGTCCGATGCCTGTTGAACCACGCAGGCTTGAAGCAATAGGAGCAGCCGTGGATAAAAGGTTTCCTGGCCAACGGCCTGACCCATTGCGGGCAGCCCCGTTGAGCCGGCTTTTTCAGGTGTGGTCGGCGTCGAATGACTCATTGCCAAAGTCGTAACGTCCAAGATTTCACTGGTGCACCAATGGACTCTGCCATTTCCATCGAAATCGGAATTGCCGGTATCTCCGAAGCCGCCAACTCCTCCAATGCCTCGCGTAACTCGAGAAAGCTACCTTTGAGACGAAGTTCCCATAACTTCGGCAGACGAGATCGTCCCAGACGCTGAGCCTTGGCAACCAGGGTTTGAATGGGTACCGGCATGATCGAAGATCCTTCATCGATTTCTCGCTGCTCCAGCAGGATGAGGCCCTTGCGTTTCCACAATGCCGACAAATCCTCCACGCCCACCAACCGTTCATGATTGTTTGCCCCCGTTACTGCGATGCGAGACATATGGCTTCGCAATTGCTGAACATGGAGCTCGGCGAGCTGAATCTCCCTCTGAAGCGAGGCCACTCGCGCTTCGGCTTCCGGAATCTCATTGGGCTTGGGGACTTTGGCCCGGGTCAGCTCCACCTGGGTCGTCAGGGCTCGGAGGCGCAATATGGGGGGCTTCGCGTAGGCCAATGTGTACCCAATGAAAACGGCCAGAGAAGGCAGGGCAATCAACAGGGCCTTGTCCCTCGAGGTTACCTTGATGACTTTAGTCGACATGAGCAGTTCTGGGTTAATGCAAATCGCGAGCTAGTTGATTGGTCTCACGAACGGAAGATAATGGGGCGGGTATCAACGTGGGGAGATCACCGCTGCTCGGAATCGAAATCGGTGGCGGCAACGTCAACGCTGGTTTGACGCGATAATTTAGCACCCATGGGCCACCATCATCCTGCAATCCCAGCGCCCGTCTCAATGGTGGCTCTAAGTGCCAGCCCAACGGATTCAAATGTGCCGAAAGATTGGTTGCAAAGGACGACAAATCCGGGCTCAGACTCAGGGCATTCAACCGCATCAGTCCAGGTTGCTCAGAGATGCTGGTGATCACCATTTCCGGCGCTGTGGATCCGGACAATGCCGCCATCAAGGACGCGTGGCGCCGGTGTTCCTTGTGTAACGTATCGTCCCAAAGACCCTGCAATTCCTTGAGATCCCGTTCTTCCGATTGCTTCTTCACCGCTTCCGCCTGCAGCTGATCGGTTCGCGACTTTAATGACGTGAGATGATTGATCGGCAATTGCATGGCCGCTAGCTCCGCATTGAGCCGAGCTTCGCGTCGCTTCAACACCACGGAATGAAGCCCGCAAATGGCCGCTACCCCAATCGCGACAGCCGCCGCGATCGCCCAGCGACGCCGATCAGCCATCGGCGGTCGAATCGGAACGATTACGGGAACTCGTGCAGCGCCCGACAACAGTTCGTACGCCCAAGCCGTCAACCATGCTTTGAGGTTGGCATCCTCAGACAACGACATCTTGGCCCCGCTCCCCAATTCCAACAGCTTCGGATCCGGCGCCAGACATTGTCTAGGACTTCCTTCGATCGGTCTACCAAACCAGTCATCTGCCTCCTGATGCCAAATCGCTAGAACGGGAGGGACGCATATTACATGCGTTTTGCTAGTGCCATCCGTTGAAGCCACGCACAACACCTGTTCAGACCAGAGTTCCAGCCGTTGCCAGGGTTCGTCCCCGTGGCTGCCGTCCGGTGCGATCAAGGAACGCGGCACACCCCCTGGATGCAATAGGCCGCGCAACTCCCCCCGATGCCGCGCCAATCCCAGCTGAAGTTCCTTCAGGTCATTGGCCTGCATCTGACTCACCCAATATTTCGACTCGTCACCGTCTTGTCCCAATAGCCACGAACCCAATGCAGACTCGAAGGGATTGATCCCTGAAATCGTCTCCGCTTCGAATCCTAAAGCCCCTGCTAATTCCTGACCATCGAGACCATTAATCTTGGATCGAGTCACCGGCACGACTTGGGTCACCAACGAGGTCGTCAGGATATAAACATTCCGCTTGCCAGAAGGTCCCAACGCGAATGCCGCATCCGCCAGCACTGCCAACCCTGCGCTGCTCGGCGGAGACCCGGCCTCATAAATCTGGTCAATAGCCGGGGACTTCGGACCGCCGACAAAATCTGCCCGGATCAGCCGATTGGCCGTGATGAACAGCAGGGTGTCATGCGCGCGGGAAATTTTTCCGATTTTAGCGTCTGTCATGGCTTATCCTGGAAGTTCGTGGAACAGCTAATGGGAAATAGGGGTTGGGGATCATCGCTCAATAGATACCCAGTCCGGTGGAGCCAAAATTGTTCGCCCCAGCCACAATATTGACCATGATCGGATAAGCCACATATCGAAGTCCGCCGGGGGTGTTTCCGCCGTTGTTCACGATTTCGGCAATGACCAACTTGGGGCCTACTGGAATCCGCGTGGTCGAAACCACGATGTTGGTGCTGTCGTAATCGACTCGCTTGATGAAGCACCGCACGGGCTTGTTGGTTTGAACATCGGAATCTGGATTTGGACCGAAGATCCGGACGTCGACATACCAGTTATTCTTTGGCGGCATCGTGCCCGGGGCGCTTTCCAGTTCAAAAACTTTTACGGCGACTCGGATGTCGGCGGTAATCTCGTTTGAGGAAATCAAGACGGTTCGAGGGGCCAGGTAGACATCGTCGGAAGCCGACAAGGTGGATCCAACTCCGGCGCCGCCCTTCAACGATATCCCAGCAATTTCTGCCCGATTCGTGATCGCTACGGAGTACCCGAATTCTGGAACCCCCTGGTAGCCGTACTGGAAGAATGTAACCGCAGCGTCGGTTCCCGAGGCATTACCTCTGAGAATTTTGCCCCAGCCGTCCACCAAAAGTGGTTGCTCTACTGGAGTGTAGATGTAAGGACCGCGCCAGCCGCACGGAACATATAGAACATTTGCTGAGTTCCCACGATTGCGAGCGGAGTGACCTCCAATGGCGCTCGATGGATCCCAGTACAAGACCGTATTCGACTCGTCGGAAACGTAGTTGGTAAACGACAACAACCCGCCCCGGGTCAACAATTCGTCCAAAGTCAACCAGGTACCCGAGGTTGTCAGTACCTGACGAGTCCGTGGCAATCGTCCCATGTCAGCAACGAATGAGGAGGTGCGGGCCGTGATCCTTGCCGGCGGGCTCGGCGGCAATCCCGCGATGGATGCTCGAATGTCAGAGAATAACTGTTGTGTCGCCTCCGCCTTGGGCTGATTGATCGACTTCGAGGTCGATTGGACCGCCACGGTGGCCAGAC
Source organism: Verrucomicrobiales bacterium (assembly GCA_005793375.1). GTDB lineage: Bacteria > Verrucomicrobiota > Verrucomicrobiia > Limisphaerales > UBA9464 > SXSK01. The sequence continues at coordinate 6,685 of SXSK01000296.1, forward strand.
TCGCCAGGACGACCAACACCATCATGAGTTGAATCAGACTGAAGCCTCTGGCACGGCACCCGCACGTCCTCACATCGTTCGGCGCCGTGCGCGGGCCTGTCATCCATGGATTCCAAAGCCTTAGCCCGTCGCGCAGCGGATTTCGAGCCTCCGTTCGACCTACTGGATTCAGTACATTCATAGGCCCTTTCAGTTCACCGCAATACCGACCTGCACAAAGTTCACCCCGGGTTGGAGGTAGGTTGTCGCGCTGGACACCACGTTGGAAAAACCGGCAATTGCTGTGGTCGGCAACGACCCATTCGATCCCACGATTTCACAGATCACCACCTTGGGTCCGATCAAAAACGGGACAGTCAACGATGCGGAGACAGAGGCGGAATCATAGTTCATCCGCTTGATCACACATCGAATAGGTTGCGACGGGGTGACATCCGCGCCGCTATTCGGACCAAAGACACGGACGTCAACATACAGATTGTTCTTGGGCGGGAGATTGACCGAGGAGGAGGACAATCCGGTGACGTTCAATTGCACAATCACCTGAGCCGAGATCTCATTCAAGTTCACCACGGCGTACTGAGTCTTCAGGTAAGGGTCATCCGACTGATTCATTCCCAGGCTACCTCCTGCGCCTGGAGAAATAGCGATCCCGGCAATCTCTGACCGTGATGCAGTCGCCACCCCAAAGCTGGTGGTCGGCAATCCACTGTTCGTGATATACTGCCAGAATTGAATCAAGGAGTTGGTCGTGCCCACGTCGGCCTGAATCACCTTACCCCAGCCATCGACCAGCGATTGCTGATCGGGTGACGCATACATATAGGGGCCGCGCCATCCGCAGGGTACCTGGAGCGAACGGTGTTACTACCTCAATGAGGTCTAGTCTGAACGTATGGCTTGTATAGCTTGCAGGATTCAGTTTAGACGACTCATAAAAACCCACTCGTACACCGGATTGATCGACACTTCGGAAACTCGCCATTCGACCAC
>SXSK01000030.1 GCA_005793375.1 Verrucomicrobiales bacterium
CCTTCGTTTACCTCTTGTGGCTCTCGGTCTTCTCCATCGCTCAGATGTTATTGAACAATATCATCGAAGAAAAATCGAACCGACTTATTGAAGTGTTGCTGTCTTCGTTGACTCCGAATGAACTGATGATGGGAAAGTTGATGGGCATCGCAGCCGTTGGATTGACCATGGTTGGCTCATGGATGATCGGATTATTGGCTGTTGCCGCCTGGAAATCCGTGGGATCCCTCGGGTTCGGCAGGGATGTTCTGGGCATTTTGCAGGGATCGCAGTTGATACCCATGTTCATCCTGTATTTCGTCTTTGGGTACATCATTTACGCAGCGGCGATTCTGGCTCTGGGCAGCGTCTGTAACACGCTCAAGGAGTCCCAAAACTATATGGCAGTTATCACGTTGGTGATGATGATTCCCCTGATGACCATGACCTTCATCCCTCGGGACCCCAATGGCACCTTGGCACGGGTGCTTTCCTGGATACCCATCTACACGCCCTTTATCATGATGAACCGAGTCATGGCAGATCCACCTTGGGTGGACCTCATTGGAACAGGAGTGTTGCTACTTTTCACCGCGGCCGGATCTCTCTGGATGGCGGGCAAAGTGTTTCGCATCGGGATTCTCAGGACCGGTCAGCCACCCCGAATAGTCGAAGTCTGGCGTTGGCTGCGGTCCTGACAATCAATTCCAACGATGGAAGGAATGTGACCGAATCTGTATCCCAGATAACCACCAATTCAGCCCGTTGTTCAATGCATTAGAATCACGGGTAAGATTCGCGTGGAGTTCGCATTGAATTGAGGAAATTCCTGCAGTAAGGTGAGTCGACGGGCTTGTTCTGCTTATCGCTTGCTTTGTTCAACCATGCCCACCCGACCGCCCAGTCGAAACGACTCGTACTGTTCTGTTCAAGAACCGTCTGCGGACATACGCTCCAGCCTAAGTTCCGTTTGTCGGTTGCGCCAAGATGTTGACGTGGTCCTTTCGAGGCTGGTGCGATGGATGGCTATCGGGTGGTTGATCTGGCTAGCGATTGTTTTATCGCCCGCTGTCGGTCGAGAAGGAGCTGACCACAAGTTTGGAGGTTCGACGGCAACTGACAATTCGCTGCTCCTTTTCCGGGAGATTCCCCCAGCTACCCGGAAATCCGTTCCTCAGAACCTTGACGATCTCCGAGCTATCGAGCATCGCATTGAAGCTCTTCTCCCCAGCATTCTGAACTCAGTTGTTGCTGTCACCATTGGGGCCAGCAGCGGTAGCGGGGTAATTGTCTCCCCCGACGGTTATGTGCTAACAGCAGCCCATGTTTCGGATAGAGCGGGGCGAGACGCCCGATTCGTGTTGCCGGATGGGCGGACGTTGCGCGGACGAACATTGGGAGCAAACCACGAAATCGATGCTGGTCTGATGAAGATTACTGAGGATGGCCCCTGGCCGCATGTAACCATGGCTCAAGTGGGTGACAGTCGGCTCGGCGATTGGGTCCTTACCATGGGTCATCCTGGGGGATTCGAGCCTGGACGTGCTCCGGTTGTGCGATTGGGTCGAATTATTCGACTGCCGTCTCCGATGATTCAAACAGATTGCACGATCACAGCAGGAGATTCGGGAGGTCCATTGTTTGACCTGCGAGGGGCTGTAGTGGGGATACACAGTCGGATCAGCGATTCACCGACAGCAAACTTCCACGCGCCTGTAGAAGCATTTAGCCGGGACTGGGAGCGACTGCTGAAGGGTGAGCGGTGGGGGGAAGAAACTCCACCAGAACGACCTTCCATTGGTGCGCGTGGCAAGGATCATCCCGACGGTTGCCAATTGGAGTTGGTTGAACCCGATAGCACTGCCGCCAAGGCGGGGATTCGCGTAGGAGACATTATCCATCGGATTAACGGACAGATCCTGGAAGGGTCTGACTCATTCCGACAACGTTTGCGGGAGTGTCGCATTGGAGAGTCGATTCGCATCGAGATCCGCCGAGGCGATCAATCGTTCCAAACTTCGGTGGTGGTGGCCGCCAGAAAACCGCGTCCATGAATAGAAACGACCCAATGATTCATCGACTGCGATTCGGTGTGGCTATGGACACCGTTGCCGTGCGGACAGCTTCGACGAAACCTAGGCGATGGATGGGCATGTGGGTGGTGCTAGTGATTTCAGTGTTCGGTATGCACAAGGTTTTGGCCCAGGCACCAGCACGCTCTCGTGAACGTTTGGCTTTGGATCATGCCAAGAGTGGTGAATCCACACTGAACGCATTTCAGTCGGTGTCCCGAGCCACTCGTCGATCGGTAGTCAAGATCGATTTGGATGGAAGCACGGTGGCATTGGGCATGGCAATCGATGACCAAGGACTCGTGTTGACCAAAGCAAGTGAATTGGCCTCTGGACGCCTGACGTGCTGGCTGCCTAGTGGGAAGGAGGTTTCCGCCCGGCTTCTCACCAGCGATGATCGAAATGATGTGGCCCTGCTCCGGGTTGCATCGAAAGAGCTCAAAGCAGTGTCTTGGGCTGCTCAACCAGCCAAGGTCGGACAATGGGTGGTGACTCCAGGTGTTTCCGAACTGCCGCAGGCCGTGGGGATTGTGAGCGTGCCGCCGCGCCGGATTCTGCATCCACGCGCGCTGATGGGCGTCCAAATGGATCGAAAGGCTTCGATGGCCCGTGTGGAGAGCGTTTTGGATGGCATGCCAGCGAAAGAATTTGGGATTCGGGCTGGTGATGTATTTCTGCAACTAAATGGAACGGCGCTGGCAGACTCCGATGATCTGATTCGTACTCTGCGAGAATTTCGTGAAGGTGAGTCTGTTACCCTGCGAGTGAAGCGTGGTGAGGAAGAGTTTGAGAAAACAATTCCTTTGAAGACTCCAAAGAATGATGCTGGGAGTCAGGGTTTGGATCGATCCGAACGGATGAATCGAATGGGGAGCACACCCAGCAACCGATCGGAAGGGTTTGAGTTGGTGATTCAACACGATAGCGTCTTGCAGAACTGGCAATGCGGTGGGCCCTTGGTGAATCTGGAAGGGAAGGTGGTCGGCTTGAACATAGCGCGGGCAGGGCGAGTGGCCTCCTACGCGTTGCCCTCCAGTTTGCTAAGGCCACTGCTGGATAGGTTGAAGGTTCAGGCCAAGAAAGCAGACACCAACACGACGGGGTCCAATTTACTGCCGACGTCCACGTTGGAGCCCAAAAGGAACCCCAAGTCGCCACGGACCTTTTAACAACGTGCGTCGATGGACTCTATGGCGACTGCGTGGCAATGATTGGCGAACATCGGCTCACTAAAAAATTTCCCGCATGATTTGAAATCGAATATGCAGCGACTTATTCAGTTGTTTTGGATTTGGATTGCCATGAGCGTCTTTTCCGAAGGAGTGACCGTATTAGCCGGCGAAAAGTTCCCTCCGCGAACCATTCCGGAAGGGCAAGGTGCTGCTGATCGATTCCTAAAATTGATCGATCGAACGCGTGTCCCATTGCAGAGCGAGCTTATCGAGATCGAGGCGGCAGCTGGGATACGTCGGTTTCGATTCTCGTTCTATTCAGAGAGTGGAGTACGAGTCCCGGGAATTCTTGTGAGGCCGATTGCCGATGGGAACCGACCGTTGGTCATTTCACTGCATGGGACCGGATCGAATAAGGAAAGTCAGCGACCTTTTCTGGAACGTTTGGCTCGCCTTGGTTTCGTGGGTATTAGCATTGACGGCCGACATTTTGGCGAACGAATGCCGATGGGGGGAGGCGGGAACCAGGCCTACGAGTCCGCCATTTTATCCACTTGGCGCACGGGAATTGGATTTCCTTTCTTGTATGACACTGTCTGGGATGTACTGCGCTTATTGGATTACGTGGAAACATTGAACGGTGTGGACACTGTCCGCATCGGCCTCACTGGCATCTCCAAGGGCGGAATGGAGACATACCTTGCGTCCGCCGTGGATAAGCGCATCGCGGTGGCCATTCCGTTTATCGGTGTTCAAAGCTTCAGCTGGGCATTGGAGCATGGCGCCTGGCAGTCTCGGATTGGGACTATCCAAAATGCCGTGAACGCAGCCGCAGACGATGTCAGTGCTCCGTTAAACGCGGCGTTTGTTCGACGCTTCTACGCGAGAGTGGTTCCTGGAATTGATGGGCCATTTGATGGGCCTTCGTTGCTGCCCCTGATTGCCCCACGGCCATTACTGGTAATCAATGGTGATTCCGATGAGAGAACTCCTTTAGCGGGGGTACAGATCTGCGCCGCCGCAGCCGCGGACGCCTATTCTGCCGCCGCTGCACTGAATCGTTTCGAGCTACTGATTCAACCACGGACAGGTCACGCCATCCAACCGGTTTCCGAACAGCGAGCCATCGACTGGTTCGTAAAATGGTTGCGGCCCTGAGGACTGAATCAAACGCCAGCCAATCCGATCGAGTCTCTTGAACGGCTTCCTGCCAATTGTCCTGCTCGGAGTTGAGCGAGCTTGCCGTGAGGTCCCTTCTTAGTATAAAAAAGCTGGAGTCACCGACTCATTTGTTTCCCCAGCCAAACTTTGACGTATGAAATATCAGTCATCCTTCCGCCGGACTCGAACTGTTGGCTGGGCGTTTACGCTGATCGAGCTGCTGGTGGTAATCGCCATTATTGCCATTCTGGCCAGCATGCTCTTGCCAGCCCTTTCGAGAGCCAAGGAAAAGGGTAAGCGGGTCAAATGCCTCAACAATCTGCGCCAAGTTGGAATTGGTGTTACAGTCTATGCTGATGAAAATTTGGAACGTGTATTGGTGGCACGTGGTGGGGTGGTTCAAATCGCCTTGAACCCACCAGAACGAAAGGCAGCGCAGACGGTTGGCTTGATTATTCAAACCAATTCCACCGCGAATGTTTGGACTTGCCCGAATCGTCCCACCTTCCCGACGTTTGAACCCGAATTCGATCAATGGATCATCGGATTCCAGTATTACGGTGGCATTACCAATTGGATTAACCCAGCCGGCACTTACCCATCTCGCAGTCCAGTGAAAGCTTCTCTGGCTCAGCCCGGCTGGGTCTTGGCGGCCGACGCGAACATGAAGATCGACGGAAAGTGGGGGGGTGGACGGGACACTGCGTTCAAGGGAATGCCCCCGCACAAGTCAGGGCTACTGCCCGCGGGTGGCAATCAACTCACTATGGATGGTTCCGCCTCGTGGACAGCTTTTCAGAAGATGCTCTTTATCCATTCTTGGGGAGCCGATGGCTCCCGAGACGCCTATTTCCACCAAGAAGACCTGGGCGACGAATTGCTTAAGAAAGTGGCACAACTCAAACCGAGGCCCTGACCCATGGTGGTCTGAATAGGACTCATTTCATGCTGTCGAACCAAGACTTAGCTCCCAACAGAGAAAACGGCACACACCCGCCATGGTCAAAGGCACCACCGTTTCGCAGTTCAACCGAAACGGCACCATTCGCCTTCAAGCGTTCCCAAGCTTTTTGCGAATTAGCGAAAAGAACGTCCTGATCGTCTTGGCAGTGGAATAGGCGCACCGGAGCGACAGGAACCCAATCCAGCAGATTATTTGCTTTCAGCGCCTGGCGAAGCGGATGGTCGGGATTGGTTTTGAACGCCGTTAAGTATTCTGGATTTAACACCTCTGTTGGCACACTGGGCATTTTGGCATTCACAGCACTTCCAGAATGGAAACCATCCAATAAGGGTGGAAGGTCAACGTGGTATGGGGCCTTAAATGCCGCCGGCAACGATTCGGCAATGCCGTAAATTTTTTGGTATGCTGCGATCAGATAGGCAAAGTAGTACGGGTTTGGCTGTGGGCGCCCGGACAACACATCGTCCGTTGTGACGCCGGACAAATCGTATGCTCCGGCTCCTGGTGCGGATGCCTTTAATTGAAACTCGGCGGCATGAAATTGTTCTATCTCGCGATGGGCGGCGAGCGTCGCATGGCCACCTTGGGAGTATCCAAAAAGAAAGACGCTGCCACTCAGTACAATATTGCTACGAGACGCAAATAGGCGAGCGGCTCTCAGCAGATCAACGACGGCGGTCGCCTCGGTTTTGGCGTGGTGAAAGGGATGGAACGGAAACGAAGACGTTCCCAGGCCGAGGTAATCTGGAGCCAAGCTGAGGTACCCTGTCCCAGCCATAGCCACGGCGATTAATGCTTCAGTGTTTAACGACGAAGGAACTTCTGCACGCTCCAACTCGGTTCCGTGCTGGTAACTGACCAGTGGCAGAGGCCCTAACACGCCTACGGGAACCGCCATTCCACCCGAGGCAGTAGCTGGCTCGCCAGAAGGGCCTACGGTTTGGTATTCGACCTTATAGAAATTCACGTCGTTCGATATGAATAATTCAACACCGGCGAGTGCCAAAACGAGCTGAATCGACGATCGAGTCAGGCGTTGGTGGAAGTTCACCGAAAGAATGCGTCCACGTTCCTGCAAGGGGGAGGGAGCTACCACGCGATAGTAGCGTGACCCTTCCGTGACAGAATTCGGATCCGTGAACTCACTCAAGACTTGAGGCCATTGAATTCCTGATATGGGTTTCCACGTGCCGGTAGTGAGAGAATCCCGAGTTTCAACGGTCTGGGGAACCCCTTGGGTATCCGTCTTCCATCGGAGAGTGATTTGATCCCCAGAAAGGCGGACTTCGGTAATCGTGGCGATGCCGTCCGCTGTTGCTTCAGTTAGCATCGATCTCAGCGCAAAAATCCAGCCTGCATTTCTTAAGATCGAGTGAACTCTCACATAGCCAGTTTACGGGTTATGGTTTGACTTGTGAAGTCGTGGATTTCCCGGAGTCGCCTTTCGCCAATACCTCTTGGTCGGCCAACTCGTGAACGAATCCGGCAATGTACTTAACTTCAGGGTAGCCACCAGACCACACCATAGTCTGCCAACGAGTGCAGGAACAACCGTTGCGCGATGTTTAACTACAAACAGCGCGCGATTTGTCCAATTCCAGAGCCTTTGCGACCTCGGGGTACTTCAAAAAGGGATATCAAGAATGACTAAGCGAATGCCGATGAGAATCCCAAAGGTTGGTTGGGTGCATTCTGCGCTTCAACTGACTGAATCCATTCGTTGAAGGCCCCCTATGTTGAACATCGTGCCGAAAGTCAGTGACGTATTCCGCCAATCCCTTGGCGGCGCCCTCTGGGGCCTCGCACTGCTACTCGCCCTGCCAATGGAGGCAGCCGAACGATTGTTCTCCGCGCCGAGTGCCGTTGCGCGTCAAGGTGCTGATGATGCCCCGCCCATTTGATACAAGCGGACCCGTGCCGCGAAACTCAATGCGCGGGCGCTGAGTCAATTGAACCGTACCAAGACTCAGTTTCAAGATGCGCGCGATCCCGACATCTGGTTGAACCTGTTCAATGGTAAGGAGTTTCCAGTTCGGATTTCACGTGTCGTTCACGGTGACAATGGTACGACGACTACCTATGGCAAGGTGATGAACGCCATTGCAAGCCAGGTCATCCTGGTGGCAAAAGACGATGTTCTTTCAGGTTCAGTGTTTGCTCATGGCCACGAAACGACTCGAATCATTTATGCGGGTGATGGCGTACACACGATTGCGGAAATCGATCCAGCGACTTCTCCCCGGTGCGCTGGCGAAGCGGTTCTGGTTCCCGGAGCTGTACCGACTGGAAGCTTTGTACCGCGAACCGCCGGTGACGGCGAGGCGGTCATCGATCTCATGGTGGTCTACACCGCCGCCGCCAGAATCGGCGCCGGTGGCACAACTGCAATGCAGACTCTCATCGATCTCGCGGTCGCCGAATCAAATATCTATGCCAATAGCGGCGTCGATGTCGAGTTACGTCTAGTCCATCGAAGTGAAGTCACCTACACAGAATCAGGTAGCGCCAGCACGGATCTGACACGTCTACAGGCTTCAGGAGACGGCCAACTCGACAGCGTCCTGACGTTACGCACGAACTATGGCGCCGATGTCGTCATCCTGATCACGGAAAGCATGGCTACCTAATTCTACATTGTTATAAAAAGAGATTGCGAATTCGCAGCGCCGACGCAATGATTTTCCCAGCGAACAGAAACTAAAACATACGGAGAAACCCATCTCGGCCGCCCGCTGGCGGCCTTCAAAAAAATGAGACACCCG
>SXSK01000297.1 GCA_005793375.1 Verrucomicrobiales bacterium
AAGAAGCCATGCGCTTACTTTCAAGCGTGGCCATTGTGAAAAATCAGCCGAGTTCTCAATATCCCGCCTGCCTATTGTTCTTCCGCGGGTCCATCCTTCAACCAATCCGGCCAAACCACTTTTCTTGAAACTGCCCTGTTCTAGCCGACAGGGCCTGATAGGGTCTCGACGGCAAAGTCTCATGCAGCGGGTGTGCGTTGGTTGCCCCATTTTCTCTTATGAATGATCAGATCCTCCGATTGTTGGCCCATGCCGCGTCGGTTGCCTTTACCGAACCCGAGTTGCTTAAACGCCTTCGGCTCCCCAATTCCCGCCTTCCGGAACTTCGCGAATCGCTCCTCCAATTGGAGCGTCTCGGGCGAATCACACTGGTTAAAGGCAATCGCTACGTGTTGTCCTCCGAGGCGGATTTGGTTCCGGGCAGGATCCGCATGACCCGCCAGGGGCGTGGTTTCCTCATCCCAGACGACTCACAACTCAAAGAAATTGCCATCCCGGAAAGTGCGACGGGGACGGCACTGCACGAAGACCGAGTTTTGGTGCGACGAGATGTGTCCCTGAAAGACGCCAGGAACCATGTGGACGGGCCATCCACGGGATGTGTGATCCGGATTCTGGAGCGGTATCGGACCCAAATCGTGGGTACATTGCAGCGGAGTCAGCGATTTTTGTATGTCATTCCGGATGATCCGCGGATTCCACATGACATTTATGTACCAGAACCTCGGGATGTGGGAGGTCCGGCTCATGTGGGTGACAAGGTGGTGGTGGAACTTCGGGAGTGGGAATCGCGCCATACGAATCCTGAAGGCGAGATCATCGAGGTTTTGGGTGCATTGGACGAGGAGGGGGTCGATATGCTGTCCGTGTTAAGACAGTACCATCTGCCGTTGAGTTTTCCGCCGGAGGTACTGGAACAGGCGCGGGTCAATGGTTCCGAGGTTCGGGAGGGTGAATTGGAGGGGCGTGAAGATTGCCGCGAGCATTTGGTGGTCACGATTGACCCGGACGATGCGAAAGACTTCGACGATGCCATCTGTTTACAGCGGGCTGCGGCGGATCGCTGGAAGCTCTGGGTACATATTGCCGATGTCTCACACTATGTGAAACCGGGGACAGCACTCGATGTGGAGGCGCGGAAGCGCGGAAACTCGACCTACTTGGTGGATCGAGTGATTCCGATGTTGCCGGAGGCGCTCAGCAATGAGTTGTGCTCGCTGAAGCCTCACGTGGAGCGCCTAACCAAGTGCGTCGAGTTTTTGTTGTCGAAGGAAGGGCGAGTGTTGAAAACTAGTTTTTATCCGGCAGTGATCCATTCGAAGAGGCGATTCACCTATCGTGAGGCAATGGAAATCCTGCAGAGATCCCCGACGAACGACATTGAGCAGATGCTGCACCAGGCGCATGAACTGGCTCAGCGGATCCGCCGGCTGCGGTTCAAAGCGGGGTCCCTGGAGCTCGACTTTCCGGAAATGAAGATCCGGTTGGATGAGCGCGGACGTGTGTCGCGGATCGAGCGGATGGAGAATGATGTTTCCCATCAGTTGATTGAAGAATACATGCTGCTGGCCAATGAGGCTGTGGCCTCGAAGCTGATCCACCAAAAAAGAGCGGCGATACATCGAGTGCACGAAGAGCCCGATCCGAAGCGGCTCCAGGAATTTAGGGAAGACGTCGTCAGCCATGGGATCGCTTGTGGCGATCTACGTGAACGCTCGGACGTGCAAGAGTTGCTGCATCTGCTAGGCACGATTCCGATCGGGGCGGCGTTAAAGATCGGGTTTCTGAAGTCGATGATGCGGGCCAGGTACGCCGTGGATCCCTTGGGCCATTATGGCTTGGCTAAGCCGCATTATGCCCATTTCACATCACCGATCCGTCGTTATGCCGATTTGGTCGTGCACCGCGCATTGTTTGATGAGAAGCCGGCATCAAAGCGGCTATTAGAGGAAGCGGCGGACCACATTTCCATGACCGAGCGGAATTCTGCGGACGCCGAGCGAGACAGCAAGGATGTGAAACTATACGCCTACCTTCGGTCGCAGTTGGAATCAGCGGAACCGACTGTGTATGGGGCTTTGGTCACCGACATTCGCAATTTCGGCTTTTTCGTGGATGTCCCGGATCTGGCGATGGGAGGACTGGTGCCGGTCTCACTGATGACGGACGACTTTTATGTGTTCGATCCGATGCGCCGCCAGTTGGTGGGGCGTCGAACACGTCGGGTCATTCGATTGGGGGACCGGTTGGAGATTCAGGTAGCGAAGGTGGATTCTTTTAAGAAGCAGGTCGATTTCCGTTTGGCGCCAGTACTTAGGGTGGCGGCATCGCACTCACCAGTGGCGGGTCGGAAACCGCAGCCTCATGCGCCGCCTAGGTATCCCATGCGCTCTGACTCGAATTCGAGTTATTGGCAGAAGCTGGAACGACGGTCACCTTCAGCAGCGAGGTCCTCTCGACCTGAACCGAGGCAGAGCCACGCGTCCATGACAGATCGATCCAAGAAACCCAGTTCAGATAAAAGAGCCCCTGCCAGGGAAAAGGCTTCCGGGCTTGGCGTGGGCACACCCAAGGCGGGGATGCTTTTCGCTTCGAGTTCGATTCATCGTTCCGGTGGATCCTCACGCGGGAAATCCGACAGGCCGGCTTTGAAGACCGGTATCAAGAGGCCGGGACAGCGAAAGAAATAGCCTCAACCAGTCATGTCGGTGACCGATTGTTGAGGCGTTGGCTGATTCCTTGACTCTTGCCACATCGCGCTTCGGTCGCGTTTACTTCGTGGCATGTATCCAACGCCGTTTGCTGTGCTTGCACGTGGGTTCTGGTTTCCGTCGATGTTATCCATTGCCTTGCTTGGGGCCGTTGCCCTAGAGGCCCAGGACCAGAATGAGTACACGTTGGGGCCCGATTCCCAATTCAACCCGGCGGTTCCCCATGGTACGGTCACCAAGAGAACTTTTGTGGCGGGGACGCAAAGTGTCTTTCCAGGCACGGCACGGGATTACTGGGTTTATGTGCCGAATCAGTACGACGGTCAGAAACCAGCGAGCCTGATGGTCTTTCAAGATGGGGGCGGATACTTATCGACCAATGGGGCTTGGAGGGTGCCATGGGTCTTCGACAATTTGATTGCGAAGAAAGAGATGCCGGTGACGATCGGGGTTTTCATCAATCCCGGAGTTGTGCCTGCGTTGAGCACGGCGACACTGCCGCGATACAACCGGAGTTACGAATACGATGGGTTGGGGGACAACTACGCCCGTTTCCTGGCTGAAGAGCTTTTGCCAGAAGTTCAGAAGGAATACTTGATCACGATGGATCCGAATGCGCGTGCGATTGCTGGATCGAGCAGTGGCGCGGTGGCTGCCTTTACTGTGGCTTGGGAGCGGCCGGATTTGTTTCGGCGAGTGTTTAGCACCATCGGCACGTACGTGGGACTCAGGGGAGGGCACAACTATCCGATTCTTGTCCGCAAATTTGAGCCGCGTCCTATCCGCGTATTTCTGCAGGATGGTTACAATGATCAGAACATCTATGGGGGCAACTGGTGGATCGCGAATCAGGACATGTACAGTGCGTTGATGTGGGCGGGATATGATGTGAAGAAAGAATGGGGGACTGGGGGGCATGATTCCAAGCAGGGCGGGTCGATTTTTCCGGAGGCGATGCGGTGGTTATGGCGAGGATATCCGGGCCCGATTGAAGCGGGTTATCGCACCAATGGTCCTCTGGCCGGGGTGCTCTTGGAGCATGAAGATTGGCAATTGGTGGGGAAAGGCTACCAACTTCCCGGGGGGCTGACTTCCAATGCCAAGGGGGAGGTGTTCTTTACCGACAAGTCGGAGAACCGGGTCTTTCAGATTGGTCTGGATGGTGGGGTGAAAACCTTAAGACAAAATACGGAGGGAGCCCAGAGTTTGGCGGTTGGGCTGGATGGAAAACTTCGAGCTACGGTGCCGAATGGACAGCGAGTGGTAGCCTACACCGACCCGGATGCGGAGCAGATCCTGGCGGCGTCCACCGGCTCCAAGGATCTGGTGGTGGTGCATGATGGAAACGTGTATTTCACGGATCCCATGGAACGTTCGGTAAAGCGAATCGACCCCACCGGTAAACTATGGGTCTTGGATAGCGGGATTGAGTTTCCAAGCGGCATTTGCCTGACGCCCGACCAAGGCCTGTTACTGGTCAGCAGTCTGGTGAGCCAGTTCGTCTATAGTTTTCAGATCCAGTCAGACGGGACCTTGGCTCATCGTCAGCCCTATTTTCATTTGCATTTACCGGATGATCCGCGTGGGAGCGGTGCCGACGGCATGTGCGTGGATACCGAAGGACGCCTTTATGTGTGCACGCATTTGGGGGTGCAGTTCTGCGATCAGGCGGGTCGGGTGAATGGGATCCTCACCAAGCCAGAGCCTGGGGCGTGGGCGACAGATGTCTGTTTTGGCGGCAAAGACTTTACGGAATTGTACCTGACTGCCGGTGACAAGGTATGGAAACGGAAAGTGCGAGCGAAAGGGGCGCTGCCCTTTCAGGAGCCCGTGCTGCCGAAGAAGCCGGCGCTCTAGAATTCAGATCAAACGTTGCTGTCCGCTGGAACCGAACTTTAGGCCGAGCCGCTTATAAGCCAGTTCGGTGGCAACGCGTCCCTGAGAGGTTCGATTAAGGTATCCCTCCATAATGAGATACGGCTCGTAAACCTCTTCGATGGTGTCGGGTTCCTCACCCACGGAGACAGCGAGCGAATTGACGCCGACGGGGCCGCCGCCGAACTTGATCACGATGGTTTCCAGGATGCGCTTGTCCATTTCGTCGAGGCCGTGTTGATCGATTTCGAGCATGGCGAGGGCTTTGTCGGCGAGTCCGGCGGTGATACGACCGTCGGCGCGGACTTGAGCGTAATCCCTGACCCGCCGCAGCAGGTTGTTGGCAATGCGCGGGGTTCCGCGGCTGCGTCGGGCAATCTCCATGGCGCCGTCGGGTTCGGTTTCAATCTTCAGCAAGCGAGCAGCGCGGAGCACGATGTGTTGGAGTTGGTCGGCGGTATAGTAATCCAGGCGCTCTCGAATTCCGAACCGAGTGAGCAACGGGGCGCTGAGCAGGCCGCTGCGGGTAGTGGCGCCGATGAGGGTAAAGCGGGGGAGGTTGAGACGGACGCTCCGGGCATTGGGTCCCTGGTCGATGATGATATCGAGTTTGAAATCCTCCATGGCTGGATACAGGTACTCCTCAATAGTCTTTTGAAGGCGATGGATTTCGTCGA
>SXSK01000298.1 GCA_005793375.1 Verrucomicrobiales bacterium
GCAGATTAACGGGCGGGCCAGTTCCGCGCAAGCTAAAAATGTCGTCGGGTGCGATCGACAGCTTTCCAACCGTCGCGCCAAGAACGGCGCTTTTCCCCTTCATCTTCCAAACTTTAAGTGAACTGTCGCTGTAGTGTTAGGTCTTCGCGTAGATCCGGAGTGCCTGCACAAGGCGCTGGAGGTGTTCGGCGGTATGATCGGCGGAGAGGGAGATTCGGAGGCGGGCGGCGCCTCGAGCTACGGTGGGGTAGCGGATAGGTGGGACAAACAGTCCCTGAGATTTCAGTGCCTCTGCCAGACATACGGCGCGGCCTTCCTCTCCAACGATGAGTGGCACGATCGTGGAACGTACGACGCCAGGCGGCCAGCCCGCATGCGTTAGTTCGTTCTTCAAACGATCGACCAAGGTCCAGACGCGGGCGCAGCGTGAGGCGCCTTCCGGACCTTGAATCAACTCAATCGCGGCCTTGGCGGCGGCGGCCTGTGCGGGAAGGGGTGCGGTGGAAAAGATGAAGCTGCGTGCACGGTTCACCAATAAGTCGATCAGGGCTCGTGATCCCGCGATGTAGCCACCGGCACTTCCAATTGCTTTTCCAAGGGTACCCATGTGGATTTCCACGCGGTTGGCGATCTCGAAGGCCTCGGCGAGGCCGGACCTCTGCTCCCCAAACAACCCGACGGCATGGGCTTCATCCAGCATCAGCCACGCGCCAAATTGGTCTTTGAGATCGATGATATCCCGGAGGGGTGCTAGGTCGCCATCCATTGAGAAGACGCTTTCTGTGACGATCAAAATGCGGCGTGCCCTGTGGATGGATGCAGCATTTTCCCCTGGTTTGAGCGGCATTTTACTGCCCAGGCCAGTTGCCCAGATCAGTTTGGTTTTTAAGTCCTCCGGATCGTTGTGTCGGAATACCCGCAATTGAGCGCCGCTCAAACGGGCGGCGTCGACGCAGCAAGCATGGACGCGTTTATCGAGGATAATTACGTCGTCCGAGCCAAGCAGCGCGGGAATAGCGCCGAGTGCCGTAGTGTAACCGGAGGCAAAACTCAGTGCGGCCTCAGTTCCCTTCCAGCCAGCGAGGGTATCCTCAAGTTCGTGATACGGCTGCCAGGATCCACTGATCAGGCGGGAGGAGGAAGCGCCAACGCCCCAACGTTCCACTGCGCGAATGGCGGCCTGACGCAAAGCGGGGTGCGAGGCCAGGCCCAAGTAATCATTGGAAGCAAAGGAGAGTGTTTCCTGCCCCTGGATATGGATCGATGGAGCGGTTGCTGAATCGACACGACGCAACTCGCGCCACAGTGCTGCTTCTCGCAGCGACTGCAGTTCCAGGTTGAGCGCGTCGTCCAATGTACCCATGGGCGTCTGTTTCGGCTTGAGTCCTTCAACTCCACGGTAGAATCCGGCTGTCTAGTTGAAAGATCTGCCCCGAAATGTTGCGTGTCTCCGAAAGAAATACAATGGTGCGGCTCACTTCCTCGGGTTGGTTTAGACGTCCCAAGACATTGGCGGCGGCGTGATCCTTCAGTTGGGCTTCTGTCATGTCCCCGACCAGTGCGGTTCGCATGAATCCGGGAAGCACCGCATTGACTCGGATGCCGTGCGAGCCCAATTCACGAGCCAATGATTGGGTTAGGCCTAGGAGAGCTGCTTTTGATGCGGAGTAGTTCACCTGACCTGCCCGACCGACGCGGCCCCCGAAGCTACCCACGGTCAGAATATGACCGTCGCGCTGGTGGACCATGATCTCAGACACAGCCCTGGCGCCATAAAATGCTCCGGTGACATTGACGGCGATCACGTCGTCCCAATCTTCGGGTTGCATGGTAGCCACGAGGCTGTCCCGAGCAATGCCAGCATTATGAATCAGCACATCAATTCGGCCCCACAGTTGCAGGGCTCGTTCGACTGCCGTGGTGGCGTCAGCGGATTGAGTTACGTCCCAGGCCACCGACACGCGTCGGTCGGGAACATCCGGCGTTGGCATGGGTCGGCGATGCCAGCCGGCGAGCACGTTCCAGCCCTGCTTGAGAAATTCCTGGACCAGGGCATGGCCGAGGCCACCTGCGGCACCGGTGATCAGCACCACCCGTCTATTGGAGACTGGATGAGACATGCGGGCATTGGTCTGTCGATGGGCGGGGTGGAGGCGGCGGTTCATCCACTTGGAGCCATTCTCCCCGGATGATGGTTCCGCTGACTGGCCCCTGGTGGTGGATGACGGCCTCTATGGGGTCGACGCATGGGCTGTGGAGTGGGGTGATGATGAGGTCTGCCCACATACCGGCACGGAGTTCACCCGATGGACAACCCATAGCGTGGGCACCATGGAGGGTGGCCAATTTCAGGGCGTAGGATGGAGGGATCGATGGGTTTTTTGAGAGAAAGCATTGTAACTCAGCCTGCATGGATAACCGGGGTGGCTCGATTCCCTCGACTTCGATGCTGGCCAGGCTATCCGTTCCGAGGCAGACCGAAACGCCCGCTTTGGTCAGGGATTCGATAGGAAATGCCTGGTGATTAAAGTAGGCGTGGCTCCTGGGGCAATGAACGACGTTGACTTGGGCGTTCCCCAGAGTTTCGGCATCGCCGGTAGCCAGATAGTTGACATGGGCGGCCAGCATTTGAGGAATCAGCATACCCAGGGCTGCTACGTATTGAACGGGGGATTGGTGGGCAGTTTCCTCCAGTGGCCTAAACCGCTTCAACCAATCGTAGAGTGGGCCTGACCCTTGGGTGAACCGTTGAAATTCCGTGGCGCTTTCGGCCAGGTGCATCGACAGCGGCCATTGATCCCGGCGAGCTCGCTGCGCTAACGCTTTAAGAAATGCTGGGAGTGTGGCGTACGGCGAGTGCGGCGCGACGCCGAATTCGGGCCAAGCCTCAATGGCGTTGTTGGGGTCATTGGTGGAATCCGGTCGGTTTTCTTGAAGACGTTGGGCTAGCGATTCCAACAGTGTCTCTGGAGAAAGCCCATGCAGAACACCGGTGGCTTCGAAAAAGCTGCGGATTCTTGGGCCCAAAGGTTGTGGGATCCCAGATCTGCGCAGGCTCCAGACCTCAGGAACTGAGACCATATCGGCGACCAAGGTGGTGCCGGTTTCTAGCAATTGGCGATACCCCTGGTACCACGCGGCCACTCCAGATTCCGGGGTGGATTGTGATTTCAGGGCTAGAATCGACTCGATCCAGGAAACGAAATCCTTGGGTTTGGAAAGTTGGCCAGCGAAATGGGTGTACTCCAAGTGGCAATGTGCGTTGACGAATCCCGGAGAGAGAATCGCGTTGCCTAGATCGATATGGGAATGTTGGAATACCGTGGGAAGATCTGTCCAACGCCCTACCCAATGAATGGTGCCATTGTTAATAAGAACCGCGCCATCCTCGATTGGAGGCGCGGTGATCGGCAGGACCCAGCGAGAGCGCAGCAGCATGTCGATGCTGGCGAAGGCCCTTACTTACCAGCCTTGGCTTTTTCTTTCGCCCGCGCCACATCGGTGTGTTTGCGGTTGGTGATCTTCTTGTGGCGCTTGCGGAGTTGGAGTTCCAACTTCTTCACGGCACACTTGAAAGTTTTTTCGGGCGAATGCGCTTCATGGTCTTTTTCCAATGTGACCCGTGCGTCGATCAGCCACCGATCGAGGTGTTCGAGGCGGTCGATGCGATCGAAGACGTATTCCTCGATGGCCTGAGTCAGCGTGATGTTGTGCGTGCTGAGAATGAATTTCATCGCGGGAAAACATGCGCACCAGAAGGCAGCTTGCCAAGTGGCGCTTTGTCATTAACCGCTCAAAAACTGGTCATAAGTGGTAACAGTTGGCATCCAACGCTTGGGTAACCCTGCCTCCAGCCACTCCAAACGACGCGAGAATCACTCGCCCGCATGGTTTTGGGATTTCAGTTGTGCGATAAGGGTCTCCAACCGACGGCCGTATTCTACAAAATTCTCTCGCAGTTTGTCGTCCTGAGCTTCGGAATTGGCATCGTGAAACACCGCCACCATATGAGGCTCAATGCTGATTCCGGCGTCGTACCCACGGGTTAAGGCGTCCTCCAGAATCCGTCGAACCTGGCCATCTCCGTCGCCAGGGAAGGTGTAGTCCGCATCATTCTTTGCTGAATTCCAACGAGCGTCCTTCACGTGGATATGAGCGGTCACGTCCCGGACATGCGTCCAGAACTCCCAGGGATCCTGTCGTTTCCAGGGTTTAGGTGATGAACGATCGGTGTTGAAGACGGGGTTGGCAGTATCGAACACCCACTTCATGCCGGGTGCGCCTTCGAGTAGTTCCAATGCGTGACGCCAACTCATCCCACCGTAGTTCATGCAATTCTCGTGCACTGGAGTGATGCCGGCGTCGGTGAACTGTTTCACGATGTCAGCCACGCGCCGAATGACCTCCGAGGGCATCCGATCTTCCTCCTCGGCAGGTTTAAAGCTCATGATCCGCACAAATCGCGTCTTCAAGCGTTGCATCCGAGGAATTGCTCGTGAGACTTCAGAAAGGGTGATGTCAAACGGGTCCGTAACCTTCTTGGCCCAGTTCATAATCGTACTACCGAAGCAATAAATGCCAATGCCTGCGTCCTCCAGCATCCCAACAGCCAAGTCAAACGCTGGTTCAGGAATTTCATGGAGATTGGCTTTGGCAAATCCGGGAACTTGGACATTGCGCGCCTCGATATGGCGCCAGCCCAGTTGGCGGGTTGCTTCAATCTGCGAGGCCAAACTGGCCCCAGCCTCGTCTCCGATGCCGCAAAGGATCATGGGTGGAGCCTAACTGAGCGTCTTTAGCATTTTGAATCGAAATGATCCCAGGATGTCTAAAAAATGAAACGCCACCCCGTGGGGTGGCGAATTTGAGAAGTCCCTGGACTCCAGGTTTCGAACCGGGAGGATTAGGGACCGAGTGGGCTTGAAAGCGGCCGACAACTAGGTGGCCGGTCCAGAGCTCTTCTTGGCCCCGGCGGTCTTTTTTGTGGCTTTGTTGCGTTTTTCGTAGCGGGCGCGTCGGGCGCGTTTCTGAATTTTATTGGATTGTTGTCCCATAGCAGTCTTTTCTCGTCGTGAAAATGAATCAAATCGTTCTCGGGAAGATGGGAATTTGTGAGAAGGTCATCAATACCTTTTTCACGTTCCTATCCATGCTCGCCCTCCTGGGGTGCACCTCAACCAAGTCCGCATTAGAAGATGGCGACGCCCCAAAGGACGCGGCGAGTGTCGTTCGATTCTTCGCGGAAAGCAATGCCAACCCCGATTGGCGGGCTCGAAAGATCAGCATTATCCGCAACGCGCCCATGGAACTTACCATTAGTAACGAGGCATTTCTGGATGAACGCGACGTCACCCGCGCCCGTGTCATTGAAGCGGTTGGGGGTTTTGCCATCGCGATTGAGTTCACATCACATGGCCTGATGGCGCTCAACATGGAGACGTCGACGCTCCGCGGACGCCGAGTTGCCATTTATGCTCGGTGGAATGAGAAGAAGGTGGCTGTGGAACGGTGGTTGGCGGCCCCAATTATCTCAAGACCGATTGAGACCGGTGTTATTGCTTTCACCCCGGATTGCACGCGGGAGGAAGCCGATTTGTTCGTTTTGGGGTTGAATCAAGTTGCCATTAAGCTTGAGAACCAGGAGAAGCCGAAGAAGAAGAAAAAGAACTCTGAGGAAGATAAGGACTTTGATCGTTTTCAGCCGAAGAAAAAATGATGCGCCCGAACCTGTTTCTTTCCCACTTTGCTATCGGGGTCGTGGTGGCGTTGGCCGGAGGCACGCTGTTAGCGCAATCCTTCAAGCTACCCACCGCCAACGTGGCCGTCCTGGAACCGGAAAACGGTGTGGCCGCCTTTGCGGGAACTGCTGGCAGGACTTGGCCGAGCGGTACTTTTGGGTGCGTCCGATCCGATGGCTTCAAAATGCATGAGGGGATCGATATTCGATCCATCCAGCGCGATCGATCCGGGGAGCCTACGGATCCGGTCATTGCGGCGGCGGATGGCACGGTGGCCTACGTCAGTCATCGTCCTCAACTGTCGAATTACGGCCGGTACATCGTCGTCCGCCATTACATTGAGCGCCTTGAGGTTTATTCACTGTATGCGCATCTATCAGCGATCGAGTCGGTTATACAACCTGGCGACCGGGTGCGGCAGGGGCAGCGTCTCGGGACCCTCGGACGATCGACCAATACCCGCGAGGCGATCGCTAAGGATCGAGCCCACTGTCATTTTGAGATCGATCTGGTGGTGAACGACCGTTATGCGGCCTGGCATTCCGCCAATCTGAAGGGAATGCGCAATGATCACGGGAATTTCAATGGGCACAATCTCCTGGGAATTGATCCGTGGAAGGTCTTCCTTGAGCAGCGACGCTTGGGAACGAATTTCAGTCTGACTCAGTTTCTCCGTTCTCGACCCGAATTGTGCCGGGTTCAAGTTCGCGACACGGATTTTCCTTGGGCGAAGCGCTATCGCCCGTTGATTGACCGCAACCCGGTTGCCGACCGGGAGGGCGTGGCGGGCTACGAGTTATCTTTGTCCTTTAACGGGATGCCCTGCCGATTGATACCCAAGGCAGCTTCCGAACTCAAGGGGACCGGCAAATGGACGCTCATTTCGGTCAATGAAACCGAAGCCCGGGCCAATCCCTGCAGTAAACTTGTTTTCAAACGGGGACAACTTTGGACGTTGACGGGACGGGCTGAGCAGATTTTGTCGTTGCTACTTTGGTAGTTGGGGGGCGACTGGGGGGCACCTATTGGGAGTCAGTTTTTCCTAAAAGTGGCTCTCCCAATAAATAATCATTGCACCCAGCGGGCCAAGAGCCTACCTATGCGTCCTGTCAGAGGTCTGACCACTCCCGTCGATTAGTTACAGGAGATGGCTTCCCCGAGTCTTAGTTCTTGCGGCGCCCCACTGGGTATCTGCCGCCTTTGGGTTTCAGACCATTCCGACACATCACCAAAGTACATATGAGTCCGGAAGGTAACGAGCAACAAACCACTGAGTCAAAAGCCAATGTCTCAGCCACCCCAACCAACCCATCCAGTCCCGGTTCTGCGGCGAGTCAAGGCGGCTCCAATTCAGGTGGCGGCCAGGAGAATCGAGGCGCCATAAACCCTAATTCCGGCCAGGGCCAGCCAGGTGGCGGTGGCGGAAACCGACCCCAGAGTTCCGGTGGTGGCGTCTTTCAGGGACGTCATAATCAGGGGCGGCACCAACACCATCGGCACCAACGGCACGGCGGTGGCGGTGGCGGTGGCGGTGGAAACCAGAACCGTCAAAACCATCAGGGTGGTCAGGGGCAGAACAACCGCCCCAATCAGGGTGGGCCTCAACCCCAGCAAATCCAGGCAGAACCCCAGATCCATGAGGGTTGGCTCGAAATCTCTGAAAAGGGCTTTGGATTTCTCCGCTCAGCCAAGGGGCATTTTGCTCCGAAACCGACAGATGTTTTCCTAACACCAGATTCGATCAAGCGGCTTGGGTTGCGTGAAGGTTGCCAGATCAAATGCACGGTAAATCCGCCGCATCGTGGCAATAGCCCCCAGTTGCGCGATGTTCTCGAGGTAAATACCCGATCTTACCAGGAGTACCTGCATTCGATGAGGTTTGAAAACCTGACGACCATCGATCCGATCGAAAAGTTCATCCTCGAAACCACCCCGGATACCATCGAGACTCGTGTGATTGATTTGGTCACGCCGATCGGTAAAGGCACACGCGGTCTGATCGTTGCGCCGCCGCGCACGGGCAAGACGACCATTTTGAAGCAAATCGCCAACGCGATCACGACCAACCACCCCGATGTGCATGTTCTGGTACTCCTCATTGATGAACGTCCTGAGGAGGTCACGGATTTTCAGCGGAGCGTGAAGGCTGAAGTGATTGCGTCCAGCAACGACCAGGACCTCGAAACCCACGTTCGGCTCAGCCGCTTTATGATTGAGCGATGCCGCCGCATGGTAGAGGCCGGGAAAGATGTCTTTGTGCTTCTCGATTCGATCACCCGTGTGGCTCGCGCTTATAACTCCGTCCACGGCGGTTCCGGCCGGACGATGACAGGCGGTGTGGATGCCCGCGCCTTGGAGGCGCCCCGCAAAATGTTCGCGGCAGCGCGGAAGATTGAAGAGGGTGGCTCCCTGACGATTCTCGCCACGGCACTGATCGATACCGGTTCGCGCATGGATGAACTCATTTTCCAGGAATTTAAGGGTACTGGGAATATGGAACTTATCCTGGATCGGCGCCTGAGCGATCGACGTTTGTTCCCAGCCATCGACATTCCGAAGTCTGGAACTCGAAAAGAGGAGAAGCTTTTCCCTCCCAAAAACCTGGAAGCGATTCGCAAGCTGCGCCGGATGATGACCGATCTTCAACCCATTGAAGCCATGGAGACTCTGACCGCTGCGCTGAAGAAGCATAAAACCAACGATGAGTTGCTCGCCAAGCTCGCTTAAGCGGGCATTTTAGCGAAGCAGCCGCGAACTTAAGTTCGCGGCTGTTTGCTGTTCGTGGCAAAATGGTTCAAGGCGATTTGCGTTGAACCTAAAAACGTCTCCCGTGCGATACGACGCCATCATTATTGGGGCTGGTCACAACGGGCTGACCACCGCGTGTTATCTCGCGAAAGCCGGTTGGCGTGTGGCGATTCTGGAACGGCGCTCGATTGTCGGCGGTGCGGTCTGCACGCAGCAGGATCTCATTCCGGGGTTCCGAATTGATGTCGGGTCCAGTGCGCACATCATGATCCATCTGACGCCTGTGCTGAGGCAGCTCGAGTTGGAGAGCCGTTTTGGCCTGGAGTACATCGAGATGGATCCATGGGCATTTCATCCAATTGCTGGAACGGATCGATCCATCAGCTTTTACCGTGACCTCGACCGAACCTGTGCCAGCATCGCGAGGATTTCACCGGCAGATGCCGAGGCTTACCGGCAGTTTGTGGGTTTCTGGGGGGCGCTGAACGATGCAGTGTTTGAGGCGTTCTTACAGCCGCCATCAGCGGCAAATCTCCTGAAAACGGTGATGAAGGGTGGATTTCGCAACCGGAAGGCATTGAGCGGAATCTCCCAGACGGAATTGCTTCGGCGCTTGATGACCAATTACGGCCGGCTGATTGCGGAAACGTTTGAGAGCGGCCCGATGCGGGCGGCGATGACTTGGTTGGCGGCGCAGAGTGGTCCACCACCGAAGGAATTGGCCAGCGGCGATCTGTTTGGGTGGAATGCCATGATTCATCGTTCTGGAGCCAAACGGGCCAAGGGTGGGTCGGGAGCGTTGACCCAAGCTATGGCTCGGTGCTTGGAGCACTACGGCGGTGTGATTCGAACCGATGCCGAGGTTTCACGGATCGAACTCGATTCCACAGGGCGGGCCGTGGCCGTCCATCTGGGAGGTGAACGATTAGAGGGCCGAAATATCGTCGCTGCGTGTCATGTACACACTACCTTCCTCAAGTTGCTGGGGGGGGAGAATCTGCCGGGCGACTTGAAGCGGCGTCTCGAGCAAGTTCGTGTCGGCAACGGGTTCGGGATGATCGTGCGCCATGCGGTGAACCAGTTACCGCAGTATCCCGGTCTGGCGAGTGATTCACGTGGCGTGAGTGAAGCGCATAGCGCTCTTCAACTTCTATGCCCCAGCACGGAACATCTGGAAACTGCACACCGTGATTACATGGCTGGGGGTCCGCCCCGGGATCCGGCGGTGCTCGCGATGACTTTTAGCGCCTTGGATCCCACCTTAGCCCCTCCAGGGAAGCATACCCTTTTCACCTGGGCTCAGTATCATCCCTTCGAACTACTCAATGGCGAGTCCTGGGATGCCATTTCCACACGTGAAGCGGACAAGATTTATGAAGCCGTCTGCCGGTACGCCCCCAATATGAGAGGGCAGATGACAGACCGGTTTGTCCAGACGCCCCTCGATTTGGAGCGTCTGCTAGGGCTGCTGCGCGGCAATGTGATGCATGTTGAAATGAGCTTTGATCAGATGTTCACGTTTCGGCCGTTGCCCGAGTTGTCCCAGTATCGAACGCCCATTCCGGGTCTTTACCTCACGGGTGCCAGTACCCATCCCGGTGGAGGCGTTTTTGCGGCTAGCGGCTTTAACTGCGCCCAGGTATTACTAGCAAATCGCGACTGACCCGGATGCCGAAGTGCGATTCTCATGGGAACCTGCTTGACGGTTCATGGGGTCGAGCGGCACAAACTGACCGGCTTTCACCAACAGGAACACGCATGAACAAGATACGCACACTCATCCTCATCCTCGCCACCGCTAGTGGGCTGGCTTCTACGCACAACGCCTTCGCTCAAACGGCGACCAATGCGGCCCCCGCAAAAACCAATGAGGTCAGTGTTTTTACTGATAAACGCTTGGAGGACGTCGTTCGACAGCAGGTGTTCGCTAAACGCGAAACCAACTCTCCACTGACCGCAGTGGATGTGGCGACTGTTTCGACAATCAACGGGAACTTCAAGGGCATCACCAGTCTCGCTGGACTGGAACACTGCAAAGCCATCGCTTCCATTGATCTCGCTGGCAACCAAATTACGGATCTCTCCCCCCTCAAGGGACTCAAACAACTCCAGTACCTGAATCTGGCATCCAACAAGATCAGCAATGTCTCCACGATCGGCACTATCGGAGCCCTGCAATACATTGAGCTCTCCAACAACCAAGTCACTGATATCGGCTCGCTTAGCACTTGTTCCAACCTCGCCTCGATTTATTTGTCGAATAACAAGATCACATCCGTGGCGCCCCTGACGAACTTACCCCGAGTCGCGACGCTCTACGCCGATGGCAATAAGTTGAAGTCCATCGCCGGCCTGCAAAACCTCAAGTGGTTAACAAGTGTGTCGCTCAGCCGCAATCAAATCGCTGACATCTCCCCGCTCGCATCGTTGCGCGCGCCGACCTGGATGCTTCTTGAGAAGAACAAGGTCAAAGATCTGACACCGCTCTACCGGGCGTTGACCAATGACAATGCTGGACCAAAGAATTTTGCACCCTTCCTGAATCTGTACCTGAGTGGAAATCCCTTGAATCGTGCCAGCAAGAAACAACTCGAATCGCTCAAACCGGTTGGGACGCGAGTGAAGTTCGAGAAGTAAGCGGCTGACCAGACGATGGCGGGGACGGGATTGCCATGGGAAACCGGCCTCCGCTGGGGTTGATGGTCGATGCCATCGACGGGGCGGCGGTCGGTCATGCATGGTTCAACTGTCCTCCTGCATTCGACATTTGGAGTTGACGCTGATGTCAGCGTCAACTCAGGGGTTGGATGGGCACCTGGACCTGGAAACGCGAGGTGCCCGCCATTGAACCTAGAAACGCGGGTTGCCCGCGATCGATCTGACGCCAGATTTTGGCGCCGAAGGCTTTTGTAGAAGCGCACCCCATCACTGTGCTGTCTTCTTGAGTTCGAAGGACAATCCAGGTGCCGAAAGGCGGAGCGGGGAGTTCGACGGTTGGACTACGAACGGCTTATGGATTGGGCCTGCGACCGTCGCTGAGGGGGCCGGAAGCTTCCTCGACGGATTCCCGAATGGCGGCTAGGAAGTCCGGGATGCCTTCTCCGAAGGCGGCTGAAATGGGGAGGATGGGGACCTTGCGGACTTTGCGTTTGAACTGCTTGAGATTCGCTTCGGCTTGGGGTTCATCCATTTTATTGGCGACGACCAAGCGTGGGCGATCGAGGAGGGTGGCGTCGTACAGGTCGAGTTCTTCAAGCAATGAACGGTAATCGTCGATGGGTTCGCGATTATCAGTTCCCGCCATGTCTAGGAGGATGACCAGTACGGAGCAGCGTCGGATATGGCGCAAGAAGGCATGCCCTAGCCCAACATTGCGGTGAGCGCCGGCTATCAAACCGGGCACGTCGCACACTGTAAGCCGTTTCCAATCCGGATACTCGACGATGCCGATTTGGGGTGTCAACGTGGTGAACGGGTAAGGCGCGATTTTGGGTCGAGCGTGAGAAATCGTGGCGAGCAAGGTGGACTTGCCGGCGTTGGGGTAACCGACAATGCCGATATCGGCGACAATACGGAGTTCGAGGCGAAAATTGCCTTCATCGCCGGGTTCACCTGGTTGGGCAAAGCGGGGGGTTTGATGACGCGACGTCGCGAAATTTCTATTACCTAGGCCGCCGCGGCCACCTTTGCACAAAACAAATCGTTGGCCATGATGAGTGAGGTCGCAAACGAGTTCGCGCTTTTCGTCGGCGTGTTTTACTTCAGGCTCATCCTCACCGTCTTTTTCCAGATCGATCATCATGGAGCGGCCGCCTCGTGTGGAATGAATCAGGGGGCGTTTGGAGGAGGCGGTCTGAAGCACCGGAGGGTCAGACTCTTCGGGGGAATCCTCGCTTGGTGCTGGGGTTGGCGGTGGGGACGGAAGTCTCCAGACGAGGGTGCCGCAGGGCACTTTGACGACCAGGTCTTTTCCTGCCGATCCATCCATTCCCTTGCCCATGCCACCTTCACCGGACTTGGCAATCAGGCGCGGAATGTAGAATTGATTGATGAGATTATTGAGATCGTGATCTGCCTCCAGAATTACGTCGCCGCCTCGGCCACCATTGCCGCCACTAGGACCACCTTTTGGGCGGAATGTTTCCCGCAAGAACGCGATGGCGCCTTTGCCGCCGTGTCCGGCGCAGGCGTAAACTTTGACCTCATCAACAAACATGGTGTCCTAGAAAAGCAAAAAGGCGAGGCGTAAACCCTCGCCTGTGAACGAAATTGAACCGAGGTGTCAGTTGGCAGCCGGTGCGCCAACAGCAGGCACTTCGATAGGCAAAACATTCACGCGCCCACGGGCCTTCTCGAATTGGACCTTGCCGTCGATCAGGGCAAAAAGCGTCCAATCACGACCTGTGCCTACATTGCGACCGGCGACAAATTTGGTACCCCGTTGGCGAACGAGAATGCTCCCTGCTGTCACGACTTCGCTGCCGAAGGCCTTGACACCCAACCGACTTGCGTTGCTGTCGCGGCCGTTGCGCGAACTTCCCTGACCTTTTTTATGAGCCATAGTGCGATTTGGGTCTAAGACCCTTAAGAGTTAATTTCTTTGACCTGAACGACCGTCAAGCCCTGACGATGTCCCTGTTTTTTGTGGTAGCCTTTGCGCCGTTTCATTTTCCAGATAACGACTTTGTCGCCGAGTTTGTGTTCCAACACATCCGCAACGACCTTGGCTGAGGGCACTGTCGGCGCACCGACTGTCACCTTACCATCATTGTTTACGAGCAGCACGCGGTCGAAAGTGAATGATTGACCTGCTTCCACCGGAAGCCGTTCAATTTCAAGTTTATCACCCGCGGCCACGCGATACTGCTTACCGCCTGTTTCCATCACAGCATACATAGAAAGCCTTCGAAAAAGGGACGAGAAATAAGCAAATGGAGGTGGGTGGTGTCAAACATCGTTTTAATTCTTTTCACGGCCACTGACATCGGGACACCGCCCGTTCCATTCGCTTCAACATCCCGAGAGTACACCTTAACTGATAATTATTCCACCGACAACTCTATCTGCCTAACCCAATTGCCACCAAACCAAACTAAGTTTATCGGTCGGCGTGGCGTTTTTCTGCAAAGAGGCTTGCGGCATGCGCTTGAGACTTGAACAACTGGTAATCCGTTTCAGTCTGTCTTCCCGCATGGATCACCTTGCCACTCCTTTGGCGCCCTTCGACAGCCAGCCGCGAACCCGAATTGTCTTCGGCAATGGGTCGCTCCATCGACTAGGTGCCCTCACTCGGGAGTTGGGTGGCACTCGAGTGTTGTTGGTCACCGATCAGGGGATTGCCCTGGCGGGGCATGCAGAAACCGCATCCATGTCCCTCCGCAACGCCGGCATGCAGGTCGCTTTATTTGACGCGCTTCGGCAAAATCCAACGACGCTGGATGTCGCCCGTTGTTTGGAAATCGCTCGATCGGAAAGCGTTGACCTGATTATCGGGCTTGGAGGAGGCAGTTCGATCGATACCGCCAAAGGATGCAACTTCCTGTTAACCAACGGCGGTGAGATGCGCGATTATTGGGGCGTGGGCAAGGCAACGAAGCCCATGCTGCCCTTGATAGCCATTCCCACGACGGCTGGAACTGGAAGCGAATGCCAGAGCGCTGCGTTGATTGCCGACGAGACGACACATCAAAAAATGGCGTGCCTGGATCCCAAAGCAGCTGCCCGTATCGCTCTTCTGGACCCACAATTGACTGTATCACAGCCCGCTCATGTCACTGCCGTCACGGGAGTCGACGCCATTACACATGCCATCGAGTCTGCGGTGACGACTCGTCGGAATGCGGTTTCCGTGATGTATTCCCATGAAGCGTTTAAGTTGTGTGTGACGAGCTTACCGAGGGTTTTGGCGGATCCCGACGATGTCGGGGCCCGTGGACGGATGCTGCTGGGGGCGGCGTTTGCGGGACTGGCGATTGAGTCTTCGATGCTCGGCGCCGCCCACTCCGCCGCTAATCCTCTCACCGCGCGTTACAACGTCGTCCATGGGTGCGCTGTCGGCATCATGTTACCCCATGTGATTCGGTATAACGCGGTGGAACCCGCTGCACGGTTGGCCTATGCCGAATTGGCTAGCGCCCCCGAGATCGCCGCCGTCAGCCAAGGTGTGGACTTGGCCGTTCAAGCACTCGTGTCGCGCGTGGAAGGCTTATTGAATCTCGCTGGCATCCCGCGCTCCTTGCGCGAATGCGGGGTGGATCCCGCCGGTATCCCCTTGCTGGCGTCAGAGGCGGCACAACAGTGGACTGCATCCTTCAACCCGCGCCCTATCGCCGCCACCAACTTCGTCGCTCTTTACGAACTGGCGATGGAACGGCGTGGAGAAGGGGAGTAGTCGGGTCGTTGTACCGCCCATCGGTGGGGGAGTTTTCCAATTTCGTGGTTCCGATTTGTTGGGATCCATCGTTAAGGTCGCCGGACATGCGAATTCTGACCGGCATCCAGCCTTCGGGCGCGCTGCATCTCGGCAACTATTTCGGGGCCATGCTGCCTGCAATCCAACTGCAGGAGCAGGGTGAAGCCTTTTATTTCATCGCAAACTACCACTCGATGACCTCATTGACGGATGCGGCGGCGCGCCGGAGGTACACCATGGATGTCGCCTTGGATTTCATGGCCTGCGGGTTGGATCCGAAACGCTGTGTTTTCTGGCGCCAAAGCGATACACCCGAGCACACCGAATTGGCCTGGATTCTCTCGACCGTGACGCCCATCGGCTTGCTGGAACGGTGTCACAGTTTTAAAGACAAAGCGGCGCGTCTGGGGTCTGGAGAATTGGGCGGCGTGAATCATGGCTTATTTGCCTACCCCGTCCTGATGGCTGCGGACATTCTGCTCTACAACAGCAATATCGTGCCGGTCGGCAAAGACCAGAAACAGCATCTGGAAGTCACCAGGGACATCGCGATCAAATTCAACCTGCTTTACGGTGAGACGTTCGTTGTACCCGAGCCACTCATTCGGGACGACGTCGCGGTGGTGCCCGGGTTGGATGGTGAAAAAATGAGCAAGAGCTACAACAACACCATTGAAATCTTTGGCGACGAGAAGGCCATTCGGAAGAAGATCATGTCCATCCAGATGGACTCCCGAACGCCGCAAGAACCGAAACCCGATGCTGAGAAGAACTTGGTAATCCAGTTAATGAAGTTGGTGGCACCGATTTCCGTGGCCGCCGATTTCGAGGGCCGATTGAGGGCGGGGGGATTGGGATATGGCGATCTTAAGAAGGCCTTGTTTGAGCAATACTGGAACTATTTTGCCACGGCGCGTCAACGTCGGGCGGAATTGGCAGCGAATTTGGACTATGTCGAAACCCAATTGCGGGACGGTGCCGAGCGCGCTCGTTCCGTGGGAGGTGTCGTATTGAAAAAGGCCAAGCGCGCCTGCGGGCTGGATTGAGCCTTGGAAGTTGGCATCACTGTCGAATAAGCTCGATCCCGTGAGTTTCCTGCAACTAGTCGCCGGGCGAGTTCGTGTGTGTCTCCCCCGTCTTTGTCTAACAGCGCTGGCCCTACTGGCGGCTTCGGCGTTCCTGGGTACCGTCTTGCGCGCTGCGGATTCGCCGGCAGCCCTCCCCCGTCTGACGTCGCTACTTGGGGAAACGGCGGACGTCCAATTCCAAAAAGACATTCTGCGAGGTCTGACGGCGGCTTTCCAGGGGCAAAGAACCCTGCCGATGCCCGCGGGTTGGGAGGCGATTGAATTGCGTTTGGCCGCGAGCGCGGACGCCGAAGTCAGGACGCTGGCACAAGCTTTGGCCCTGAAGTTTGGCAGCCAGACAGCCCTGACGGAACTGCGGAAACTGGCTGTGGATGGCAGGGCCGAGATGGGGTTGCGACGCGCGGCTTTGGACTCGTTGATTGGGGTTCGCGACATGGAGTTGCCCAAGCTGTTGCAGCGGTTGGTGTCGGATCCCGCGGTGCGATCGACTGCGATCCGGGCACTGGCAGGGTTTGATGACTCCGCAACGCCCGTAGCGATACTGGCTGTTTTTCCCAAGTTGCTTCCCGATGAGCGCCGGGAAGCCCTCAACAGCCTGGCATCGCGTGTGGCGTTTGCAAGGCCCTTGGTGGCAGCGGTGGTCGCGGGGGCCGTCCCACGAGCCGAACTCACTGCGGATTTAGTCCGACAATTGCGAAACCTCAAGGATGACGAAATCGCCCGTCAGTTGGATCAAGTGTGGGGGGTGATGCGCGAGACAAATCCCGACCAAAAGAAAGAGATTGAACGGTATCGACGCCTCTACGGTGCGGGAGGTTCGACTCCTGGTGATGCCCCGCGTGGTCGCGCGGTTTTCCAGCAGATTTGCGGTCAATGCCACCGGTTGTTCGATGCAGGCGGTCAAGTGGGTCCTGATATTACAGGAGCCAATCGGGGCGACCTAAGTTACCTGCTCGAGACCATCCTTTTTCCCAATGCGGTAATTCCGAATGATTATCGGGCGAGCACCATCGAAACCAAAGATGAACGGGTGATCACTGGAATCGTGAAGGAGCAGAACGGCAATACCTTGGTTGTGCAAACGGCGACGGAAGTCCTCACGCTACCTCGGAATGAAGTGAAGAAGATTGAGCCAAGTGATCAATCCATGATGCCGGAAGGTTTGTTGGCCAATCTCAAGGACCAGGAAGTCCGGGATTTGTTATATTATGTGACTCGCCCGGGCCAAGTGCCGCTACCGGTGGGATCGAAGTGAAACAATCCGCCACGGGTCACTCGGCTGGCGCCTCAAAGAAAGCGGCAGAGGACTGCGCGCACTCCAAAAGAGCCTTCAGCGGCGGCGGCCGCCAATCATGTAACGCCCGCCTACTTTGACGCCGCGGACGCGGCGTTCGTGCAACGGCCCTAGTTTGGCTTCGTCAAACAGAGCGGTGTAGGTGTAGACGAAGTTTTCTAATTTCACGCGCTCGATCTTTTTGCCGATGAACCGTTCGATGCGGTGCAGCGATTCGGCGTCTCCCGCAGTGAGCAGGGTGAAGGCGTCCCCAGACGCTTCTGCGCGGCCTGTCCGGCCGATACGGTGCACATAGTCCTCGGGATGCTCGGGAACATCGTAATTAATGACGTGGCTGACATCGGCGATGTCGAGTCCACGGGAGGCGACATCGGTCGCCACCAGCACTTCGTAATAGCCTGACTTGAACCCGTCCAGGGCTTGGGTGCGTTCTTTTTGAGAGCGGTCTGAGTGGATGACGGCGGCTTTATGACGATTCGATTTCAGGACGCTTAGGACCTCGTCCGCGCCCCGTTTGGTGCGGCAGAAGATGATAACGCTTTCCCAATGGATCTTTTCGAGCAACGCGAGTAGCAAGTCCCGTTTTTGGGCTTCGGCGACCGGGTATAAGACGTGTTTGACTGTCTCGGCCGGTGAGCGGCGTTCCCCAATTTCGACGGTCACTGGGGATTTCATGGCCCAAGTGATGAGGGTCTCGATCGCGGGCGGGATGGTGGCGGAGAAGAGGGAAGTTTGGCGTTCCTTGTTACATTTCAAGAGGATTCGCCTCACATCCGGGAGAAATCCCATGTCGAGCATGCGGTCCGC
>SXSK01000299.1 GCA_005793375.1 Verrucomicrobiales bacterium
GCTCCTCACCAACAGGTCCGAAACATGCGCGCAGATCCCTGTCCCGCTCTTCAGCCGAAGGTCGCCACGAACTGTTCAAGATTTACTACACCCCAATGCGGACTCCTTGAAACCCATTGGGGTGGTAACACCGTTCGGCATTTACCGCTTCCATCCACTCGCTCCGGTTCCGTACCGTCTGACACGAATGAGTCTTTTGGACGACATGACCGTGCTAGCGCGCCAGGCGAAGATCGCTTCGCGCGAACTAGCCGTCTTAACCACCGCCGAAAAGAATGCAGCTCTGTGCGCCATGGCCGCTGCTCTGGAAACCCAGAGCTCGGCTCTGATTGAGGCGAATGCCTTGGATCTTGCCGAAGGTCGCAGGCTAGGACTGTCGGCTGCCATGCTGGACCGCCTGCGATTGGACGACAAACGCATCGCCTCCATGGCGACTGGTCTGCGCGAAGTCGCCACCCTGCCCGACCCTGTCGGACGATTGCTGGACGACCGGGTGCGGCCCAATGGACTTCGACTCCAGAAGATCACCACACCCATCGGCGTGGTCGTGATCATTTACGAATCACGTCCCAACGTCACCGCAGACGCCGCCAGTCTGTGCTTTAAGACCGGCAATGCGACGATACTCCGAGGCGGCAAAGAGGCTGTGAATTCGAACCGCCTGATTGCCACGACCATGGTCACTGCGGGGCGTCAAACTCTGCCCGGCAAGTTTCCCGAGCACGCTATCCAGGTGGTGCCGACGACCGACCGCGAAGCCATCCCAGCCCTGCTCTCACTGACCCAATATGTCGACCTTTGTATGCCCCGCGGCGGCGAAGGTCTCATCCGAGCCGTCACGGAGTGCAGCAAGGTGCCAGTCATCAAGCACTACAAAGGCGTGTGTCATGTCTATGTCGACGCCCATGCAGATCTCGACATGGCAGAACGCCTAGTGTTGAACGCCAAAGTTCAGCGACCCAGTGCCTGTAATGCCATGGAAACGTTGCTCGTCCAGCGCAACATCGCAAAAACCTTCGTCCCCCGGATCGCCCAACAACTGGGCGCGAAAAAAGTCGCGCTCCGCGCCGACCCCGACGCCATGGCTCTGCTACAGAGTTCCAGCAATGCGGCTTTGGTCCAAATCCAACCCGCGTCCGAAGCCGATTGGTCCACCGAGTATAACGACTACATCGCCAATGTTCGTATCGTCGATGGGTTGGACTCTGCGATAGCTCATATCAATCAATTCGGGTCTAACCACAGTGATACCATAGTGACCCGTGACGAAACCGCCGCACGCCGATTCCTTGCCGAGGTGGATTCCGCGGCAGTTTATTGGAACGCCAGCACGCGTTTTACCGATGGTGGCGAATTCGGCATGGGCGCCGAGATCGGCATCAGCACGGACAAAATCGGGGCTCGAGGTCCGATGGGATTGGAGGAACTGTGCAGTTACAAGTGGCTGGGATTGGGCACTGGCCAAATCCGCGATTGATCCACGCCATTCTTCATGAGCTGGTTCTATCGCCATCTGGCCCGTCCTGCGCTATTTACTCAGGACTCGGAAGTGATTCATGATAAAACCCTGCGTGCCCTGAGTTGGGCTTCAAAGCAGGCCTGGATCCGCCTCGGTATCGAGCATTTCTTTGAGGCCCCATCGCTCCCCACCGAGGTTTTTGGACTTCGCTTTCCGAACCCGGTCGGGTTAGCCGCTGGAATGGACAAACGGGCCGCGGCCCTGCCCATCTGGGCCGCCTTTGGTTTCGGCTTTTGCGAACTCGGCGGTGTTACTTGGCATGAGCAGCCTGGAAACCCAAAGCCCAGAATGTTTCGGGCCGTCACTGAGCAAGCATTGATCAACCGAATGGGCTTTAACAATGGCGGCGCTCCAGCCATGGCCCATCAACTCGCGGTCTGGCGTCAACATGGCCTCTGGCCGACCCACCCTGTCGGCATCAACCTGGGCAAATCTAAAATCACAGCTAACGAAGAGGCCGTCCAAGACTACGCCAATTCGTTCCGCACACTCTGGCCGCACGCAGACTTCTTCGTCGTCAACGTCAGTTCTCCGAACACACCGAATCTACGCCAGCTTCAAGATAAATCGGCACTCGACGCGATTCTAGCCGAATTACAATCGCTGAATGGCTCCCTGGCTCAAGCCGCTCAAACCGCCCCAAAACCGGTGCTCGTTAAAGTAGCACCCGATCTCGCCTTGGAGGCTCTCGACGAAATCCTGGAACTGTGCAGCCCCAGGAATCTGGCAGGGATCGTCGCCACGAACACAACCCTCACGCGACCGGAATCCACCAACCTCAAGTCACAACGCACATTCCGTGAGGTGGGCGGATTGAGTGGCCGTCCCCTGCAATCACGGAGCACCGAAATAATCCGGCATATCTATCAACAAAGTTGTGGTCGTATCCCTATCCTGGGTGTCGGCGGCATTTTCTCGGCTTTGGACGCCTGGGAGAAGATCACGGCGGGCGCTTCATTGGTACAGGTTTACACGGGAATGGTATACGAGGGCCCCGGAATCGCTCGGACCATCGTCGTTGGATTGGCGGAACTCCTGCACCAATCGGGCTATAAGAGATTGGCCGATGCCGTGGGCACCGCGAGCCGCTAGCCTTGAGGACAGTCGAATTGGATCGATTCGACCGACAGTGCGGCCTTTCTGGAAGGCTTCACGAGCGGGCAATCCAGGAACAGCTCACACGCTGCCCGTGGGGGATTACTTGGAGGTTGGCATTTCCGGGTCCCCTGTGATTCTCTCCGGCGTCCCATGAAGAACTCAGTCGTCGTATGTCTCGCACTCTTGGCATTGAGCCAATTTTCCACCCCCACTCAAGCCGCACCCGCAACGGCGGGGCTGCAATTAATCGCTGAAGGGTTGACCTCACCCATGGCTTTAGCGCCGCTCCCCAATGGCCGGCTATTGGTCGCGGATCAAATCGGGGTGATCCGCCTTCTGGAGAAGGACGGTAAACTGACTGATACGCCCGTCCTCTCCCTGACCAACCGCCTTTCAGCAATCAACCACGGCACCTTCGACGAACGCGGGCTACTGAGCTTGGCATTGCACCCGCAGTTTGAACGAAACCGCCGGCTCTTCGCCATTTACACCGCACCACGTCGAACTTCCGCCCCGGTGGACTATGATTGCACACTGCGCTTGAGTGAGTTTACCATTCCCAATTCCGAACCGTTGCGAATCGACCCCGAGAGCGAACGAATCTTGCTGGAAGTTGATAAACCCTACTTCAACCACAACGGCGGCCGAATGGCTTTTGGTCCAGAAGGATTGCTTTACCTATCGGTTGGCGATGGCGGCGGACCCAAAGGATGTGACTTCGGTAATGGTCATGCACCGGAGGGCAATGGTCAGAATACTCGTACACTGCTCGCCAAGATTCTGCGCCTGGATGTGAACGGGAGCGATGCCAGTCGGGGAACCCCTTACCGAATTCCATTGGATAATCCTTTTGCCAGCGGCCAAAATGGCCTGCCCGAAATCTATGCCTATGGCGTTCGGAATCCTTGGAGCCTCTCTTTCGATCGGGGTGGCAAACGGGAACTCTTCGCCTGTGATGTCGGCCAGATGCGCTGGGAGGAAGTGAATATCATCCGCCGCGGCGGAAATTATGGATGGCCGTTGCGCGAAGGCTTTGACGGGTTCAACCGCGAAAGCCCGGACTTGGCGCCCACTTCAAAGCCGACTTCCGGACTCAAAGGAGAACCCTTCATCGATCCAGTAGCCGTTTACAAGAATGTCAGCGGGTGGAAGGGCGATCCCCAGGCGATGGGCAATAGTATCACCGGAGGTTACCTGTACCGCGGCAAAGCCCTGCCGGAATTGACGGGATCGTTCGTCTTTGGAGATTGGGCCGGCATCCAGGGACAACCCCAAGGACGTTTGTTCGTCTCCCGCCCAACCCAGGATGGCAAACCCTGGCCGATAGACTTGATTCGCGTCGGAAGACCCTACGGCTGCGTGTGCGCCTTTGGGGAAGATAACGACGGGGAACTCTATTTGCTGACCAACGCTTCCACGGGCCTGACACCGAATGGCGGAAAAATCTGGAAGCTGATTCCTAAACCGAGTCTCTAAGCCCCGCCGACAACGTCAACCGGTCTGATCCTCGAAAATTCCAGCGCTAGTGGAGCAGCCTCTTGCGGCACGGAACCTTAGAGCTGTTGACTCACGAGTTCGGCCACTTGGTGCTCGGTGCCAGTGTCGCAATGGCATTCATGATCTCATCCGAGACTTGCTGATATATAGCTTTCAGACGGATCCGATCGCAGGTCTCCGCCTCAACACTCAACGCGCTGAAATCGAGCGGCTTTCCGAACAGAATGGCGATGGGTCCGGGCTTGGGGAATTTTTGATGGCGCGGCCACGTTTCGTGGACACCCACGAGCCGCACCGGTACCACGGGAGCCTTCGATTTAATTACCGTGAGCCCAATCCCTGCCCGCGCTCTTTGGATGGCTCCATCCATAGAGCGTGTCCCTTCCGGAAAAAGAATTATGCCATCTCGCTGCTTCAATAGGTCCAATACAGCCTTCAACCCAGATCCGGCACCACCATCGCGATCCACCGGAAGTGCGTGCAACGTGCGTATCAACCACCCCATCAGAGGATTCGAAAACAAGGTGCTGCGAGCCAGGAAATAAATGGGCCGTAACAACGCCGCTCCAATCAGCGGTGGATCCATATAGCTGACGTGGTTGGCAGCCAGGATGACTGCCCCAGTCATGGGCACGTTTTCGACCCCTTCGATTTGCCATCGGTAAAAACCACGAAACAGCACTCGAGCGATATGCCAGCAACTCCGATAAAATAGCGGCATCGCCGCCACCCCTTGTCGCGCCGTCGGTTTCATGCGATTTCCACTTG
Source organism: Verrucomicrobiales bacterium (assembly GCA_005793375.1). Taxonomy (GTDB): domain Bacteria; phylum Verrucomicrobiota; class Verrucomicrobiia; order Limisphaerales; family UBA9464; genus SXSK01. Next base: position 4,883 of record SXSK01000299.1, read on the forward strand.
AAGCCCATCGTACGCCAGCCAAACCCCAGGCGGCATCTCTTCTTGATCCCGATCATGATCGTAATCGTGCGTCAGGTGAGTGAAATAGGTGCGTTCCGCGCCAATCCGCCGCGCGGCCGTCAAGGCTTCATCCAAGCACATATGGGTTGGATGCGGATCCTTCCGAAGCGCATCCAGCACCACGACCGCCACACCCTGAATGCGTTCAATCACCTCCGCAGGAACTTCTCGACAGTCACTCAAATAGGCCATGAGAGACTTGCCGCCTTGCTCAAACAGAAATCCTGTCGACTGAATACGGCCGTGTGGTAGCAAGAATGGAGTGACGGTGAGGTCGGCCAAAAGAAAGGGGCCATCAATCACCCGAGGATCCGGATGAAAGTAACTCTTTGGAATCGCCCCGCCATGAAAGGCGTATCGGAACACGCGCGACAAATCCTCCATCGTGTGTGGATGTGCGTAAATCGGCAGAGGCCCACCCCGCATATCGCAGGCCCGACGGCAATCGTCCATTCCCATGATGTGGTCCGCATGGGCATGCGTAACCAAGACGGCATCCAACCATCCCAATCCTTCCCGGAGCATCTGGGTTCGGAAGTCTGGTGTCGTGTCGACCACAAATCGAGTCGCCGGAGTTTCCACATAAATGGATGGCCGCAACCGATGATTCTTCGGATTTGCTAAAAACTCAGGCGGGTACTGCTTGCCTATCAAGGGCACGCCTTGGGAGGTACCCGACCCAAGGAAAATGAACCGCATCGACATGCGCGCATGCTGAATCAGGGACGACCGCAAGCTCCAACCAGAAAGCGTGGATTATTGAATTAAAGCCTCACTTTGCGCTTTGAACTTTGCGTCGACTCTCGCGCACCATCCAGTGAGTGCTTCACACGCTGCGCATCAAGAATCTGGCTCTAGTGGCCGATCTAACTCTGGATCTTCCAGAGGGACTCAGCGTGCTCACCGGGGAAACCGGCGCTGGTAAATCCATCATCCTAGGCGCGGTCAACCTGCTGCTGGGTCAACGTGCAGACCGCACCTTAATTCGCTCCGGCGCGGACTCTTGCACCGTCGAGGCGGTGTTTGATATCCGTCGCCTGAAAGCCCCACTCCGTGAGTTTTTGGAATCAAACGGGCTGGAACCCTGTGAAGACCATGCCCTCACGCTCAAGCGAACCTTTACCGCCGCTGGTTCCAATCGGCAGTTCGTAAATGGCACACCCACATCGCTCTCCGTTTTGGCGAGCTTGGGCGAATGGCTCGTCGATTTGCACGGCCCACACGACCACCAATCATTGCTCTATCCAGCTCGCCAGTTGGATATTCTAGATGCCTTTGGCGGTTTGGAAAACGCCCGCAATGAATTCGCCACCCTGCTCCAGACGCGCGCCAAGATTTTGGAGGAAAAGCGCCAATTGATTCTCGATGAATTGACTTACGCCCGCGAACTGGACTTGCTCCGGTTTCAGGTCGAAGAAATCACCGCGTCGCGCTTGGTGGCTGGCGAAGACATCGCGCTCGCTGAGGAACACCACCGAGCCTCCAACGCCACCCGACTCTTGGAGCAATGCCAATCGGCCCTGGAGCTCCTCTCCGAAAGCGATACGGCCATGTTGTCACAGACCGGGCTGCTTGGACGAACTCTGCACGAAGTAAAACGCCTGGATCCCTCCACGGAGAAATTGCTCGAACTCCATGAGTCGACAGTCGAACTCCTGCGCGAGCTCCAGCACGAACTGTCGCGTTATCGCGATCGTATTCAGGTCGACCCGGAACGATTAACCGAACTCGAAGAACGTCTCAACCTCATCCAATCGCTCAAACGCAAACATGGCCCACGCCTCGAAGATGTCCTGGAATACGGCGAAAAGGCCCGCGCACGCTTGGCAATCCTCAATTCCCGCGATGCCGAAGTAATTCGGCTCAATCAAGCGCTTGCCGAGGTCCATAAACAGATCCTCGACGTCGGTAAACGCCTCAGTATCGCCCGCGCTGCTCTTCGGGTAAAGCTCGCCAATGCCGTCACCTCGGATCTTCAAGAACTGGGATTCAACCAGAGCCATTTCGATGTGGTGTTGACTCCTAATCTCCCAGAGCTGGTGCTAAACGAGCAAACGAAACTCAATGCCTCGGGGTTCGATCAGATCGAATTCCAATTCGCCCCCAACCCAGGGGAACCACCGCGCCCACTGCGCGCCATTGCGTCCAGCGGCGAAATGGCTCGCGTCATGCTCGCCATTAAATCGGTTCTGGCAAGAGTCGACGATGTACCCGTACTCATCTTCGACGAAGTGGATGCCAATGTGGGTGGCGAGACCGCACGAGCGGTGGGTGCGAGAATGAAACAAATCGGGCGCAATCATCAGGTCTTGTGCATCTCCCACCTGGCCCCAGTGGCGGCCCAGGCAAAGACACATTTTCTCGTCTCTAAATCCACCCGGGCCGGGAGGACCGAATCGCGTATCGAAGCGCTGGATAACAACTCGCGCATCAACGAATTGGCACGCATGCTGGGCGGCGGCGGCGATGCCGCCGTTCAACTCGCAGAATCCCTTCTAAAATCGTGACACCTCTATCCCACCCTTCCACGCCATGGCTCCTTCGTTTGAGTTGTCCATGTCGTCCACTCTTCGCGTGGCTTCTGCTTTCGCTATCGATCAGTTCCATCACCCACCTGACGCATGCTGGGGAGACCGAATCGCGCCGACCTACGAACGATGGCGACCTAAAATACTGGCTCGAGAACATGGTCTGGCATCACCAGTTTAGCCCACTCGAGATTCAGGCGGCTACCGGATTGACAGAGGTAGAGGTGCAGAAGGCTTGCAGACGTTTCGGCATCTCGGCGGCATCCAAACCGCACCGTACATCAAGGGATTCCCTCACCGTCCTCCCCTACCCTGGAGGCCGTCATCCGCGGATTGGATTCTTGGAGGGTGCCATTGATCCGCAGCGAGAAACTAAAGTGAGTGTATTCACACCTTGGGACGATGCCAGTTATGTGGTATGCGATTTCCCCGAGGCGATCTGGTCCAACCTGGGGCTCACCTATCTCGCTCATACGCACGTCCCGACGCTTTGGTCCAAGTCTGGCACGAAACTTCCCAAGCTCGAATGGGAGCGCCGCACAAATCAGACCCTCGTCACAGAGCGAACTCTACCCAACGGCATCCGCTTCGGCACCGAAGTGCGGCCACGTCGCGATGGTATCCGTTTTTCCCTTTGGCTCTTCAATGGCACAAGCGCCACATTGACGGACTTGCGTGTCCAAAATTGCGTGATGCTCAAAGCGGCCAAAGGTTTCAATGCCCAGACCAATGCCAATAAAGTCATTTCCACCCCCTTCATTGCGTGCCGTTCCGAATCGGGCCAGCGCTGGATTATTTCAGCATGGGAACCCTGCCATCGACCCTGGGCCAACGCACCCGTCCCGTGCATCCACGCCGATCCAAAATTCCCCGACTGCACCCCAGGCGAAACACAACGATTGCGCGGCTGGTTAAGTTTTTATGAAGGGAGTGACATCGAAGCCGAGTTTCGCCGACTCAGACCCATGTTAGACGGTGATCCCTGAACGACTCACGCGAGGTGTATCCATGGCGTGACACACCGCAGTTCCGAGCGGAGCCCTGCGCCAGGACCGGCGTCAGCCCAGTCAGCCCAATCAGCCCACAAGCGGGCAACTCACATTTCCAGGGGTCAGTGCGCCGGTTTGCCCGAAACCTTGGCAGCGTGTTCGGAAAAACTAGTGCCACGGCCCGTCGGCGCTATCACCGAGTCAATGACCCCGCGCTCGAACTCGTCCCACATGGGAGACATCGCACGAAGCCGCGCCACAATTCGGGCGAATTCTTCGACGACATAATCCACGTCCTCTTCGGTGTTATCCTTGCCCAAGGTCATGATAATGTTTCCTTGGGCGAGTGCATGATCGAGTCCTATGGCCGCCAGCACATGAGAAATCTTGAGCGACTTGCTGACGCAGCTCGAACCGCTGGCCACAGCGATTCCAGACAAATCCAAGCTGAGCAACTGTCCCTCTCCCTCAATAAATTCCGTCGAAATATTAATGTTTTGAGGTGCACGGTAGGGGCCAGGTTCAGGGCCGTTCAATTTGAGAAAAGTGATCTTTGACTTCAGGCCGGACCATAACCGCTTTTGCAACCTGGTAACATGCTCGGATCGCGAGGCCATTTCACGAAGCGCGATTTCCGCTGCCACGCCGCCTCCCACGATGCCGGGGACGTTCTCCGTCCCGGCGCGCCGTCCCCCTTCCTGAACGCCACCATGGATAATTGACACCAATCGGGCCCGCTTGTTGCGATAAAGCACTCCAACCCCCTTGGGGCCGTAAAAACGATGCGGTGAAAAGCTGACCAAGGCTGCTCCAAACTGCTTCACGTCCACCGGTAGCCAGCCGGCGCTGGACTCGCAATCGACGTAAAATGGCACTCCAGCTTCACCGCAGAGCCGTCCGATTTCCTTCACGGGTTGGATGGCTCCAATGTCGTGGTTCACGTGGTGAACAGCAACCAACACCGTTTGCGGCGTCATCGCCTTCTGAACTTCCTCTGGTTGAAGAATACCTTCGGCATTGACCGGAATCCGCGTGCAGGTCCACCCTTGCTTTTCCAGAAACTCCACCGAATTCATCACACTGGGATGTTCGGTTGCAGAAATCACCAGGTGCTTGCCCTTGCGCTCGTTCGCATAGGCAACGCCTTTGATTGCCAGATTGGCCGATTCGGTTCCGTCCGAGGTGAAGAAGATCTCCTCTTCACTGTCTCCATTGATCAATGCCGCCATTTGTTGGCGCGCTCTCTTCAAAGCCTCGCGTACCCGCAAACCATGCTGATGTAATGAGGAGGGATTCCCGTACGCTTCCGTGAAGTATGGCTTCATCGCCTCAAAAACTTCTGGAAGCACCGGCGTGCTGGACTGGTGATCGAAATAAACACTGCGCATAGCAAAAACGGGGATGGATAATACAAGTCCAAGGACTCTCGAGCAGAAAGCTCCCGACCCAGGCCGAGGGTGGCATTAACCACTAGGCCTTCCAATAGAGCCTATGGCACCCTGCAGATGATTATAACCAGCGGGTGCCAAGCCCGGATACAGAACCCTTATGCCGCGACGACTTCGGATTTGCAGGCTTGGGTGGCAAGCTCCGGGTGCTTCTTCAGGTAATCCTCAAGAGCAGCCTTCAACGCTTCTTCTGCCAGCACGGAACAATGAATCTTCACGGGCGGCAATCCACCCAGTGCATCCACAACTTCTTGATTGGAGAAGCTCAACGCTTCATCCACTGTACGCCCTTTGATCAGCTCCGTAGCCATGCTGGAGCTTGCAATCGCCGAACCGCACCCAAAGGTCTTGAAACGGGCATCTTCAATTTTTCCATCACGAATCTTTAAACTGATCTTCATGATGTCGCCGCAGGCTGCGGCACCAACTTCACCGATGCCATCGGCGTCTTTGATATCCCCCATGTTGCGAGGATTCATGAAATGATCCATCACAGTGTTGTTATACAGGGTGTAGGTATCGCTCATAGGTTGCGCTTTGGTATAAATAGCTAAAATCAATCCAGAAAAACTGTCTCGTTTTCTCCGGGTCCCATTGACGACGGAGAAGAAAATCGAATCGAATCGCCCGCGTCTGACGTCACCGAGGTTAAAACCGCCGCCGAGCCAGTCCCAGCAGACCCACCGCGCGTTCGCGCCAGCTTTATCAACCCCGCCGGCAAATGCCGTCCAGAAAGCTCCGCCAATGTGGTCGTATGAAAGACCTCTTTTACCCGATCCTGAGCCTCCGCCAATAATCCACAGAGCGCACAGCCGGTTATGTGCTCGCATCCCGCGTCATCGTCGAGACAACGTTGAAGTGCGATTGGCCCTTCAATGGCCTCGATCACCTGCAGGATCGTAATCTCCCGAGGCTCACGCGATAACGCAAAACCGCCACCACTGCCCCGCGCAGACTTTACAATCCCGGCTCGAGCCAAACTCTGGAAAATCTTACCCAAAAAACTCACGGGTAATTCTTCCTCGGACGCCACCAAATCCACCATGACGACCTCGCCAACCGGCCGACGCGCCAGGGCTAATAACCCCAGCACTCCATACTCGCCGGCTTTCGTGATTTGCATGTGAATCGAACCGTTTGGTTTAAATCAGACAGTTATCGTCTGGTTGGGTGTAAACTATCGAGGCGCTCAGCGCTGTCAATTCACAATTCGGATGATTTGCGTCTGATTCCACAGCCCGTGGAGTTCTCTGCATCCAATTAATTTCCAACTTGCTGTGCCGCAATGTATTACGAGTTTTATAAAGCGGTGGATGGCTGCCGCGCTCCAAAAAATACGGCGTCTTTTGGAGTCCGGTGGCTCTCCACCGTTTTTGGGGAATTGCAGTGACGACCGATCTCCAAAGTTTTCGCAACTCGGAAATGCGCACCGCCCTCAGGGAGCTCGAGATTCTAGATTCCCAACCCCATACTTCTGAGTATGTTGGTTTCATTCATGACTCCAATTCCTTGCTGGAGATCGCACCGAGTTTATTTGGTCATTATCGGGATGCTCTGCCTATCGCTCCGCGCTGGGGCGCAAGTCATGATGAACGAAGTGCTTGCCTCCAATGTCAGCGGGCTCTTGGACGAGAACGGGGACACTTCCGATTGGTTGGAACTTCACAATCACAGCAACGCTGAAGTAAATCTGACCGGCTGGGGGTTGAGCGACAACCGATTAAACCCCTTCAAATGGAAATTCCGCGATGGACGCATTCCAGCCGGTGGCTTTTTGACTGTATTCGCCTCCGGCAAAGACAGGCATCCGGAACTTCACGCAGCTCTCGATCCTACTAACATCCCCGGCGTGGTACTTTGGTTAAATGCGGGAACCCTGAATACCAACGATTCCAACCAAATCCGACGTGTTGGTTGCATGATATTTGTGAGGCAATGGTCGGACAGTTCCAGCCGAAAGGCACACGGCCAGGATGCCGGTGCCGGTATCTCCATGGGAACCAACGGTGTGGCCGTGTTTGAGCACGGCTCGGGTTACATACCAGCCTTGGCGAGTTATCCGTCCCGATTAGGCTCCGAGTTCCATATCATCACGGTGCAGTATGCCAACAGGCATCCGCAGCCCGGGTTGTTTTGGAGGAATCCATGAACCTCCAAGACTGGAGTTCCGTTCTCGAGATCACCTTAAGCAATGAAGGCGTCGCTTCGACCGATCTGCCGGCGAATAAGACCCGTTCCTATCGATACTTCCGACTTCGTTATTTAGGCGTTACTCGAGAGCCTTGCCACAATGAGGACAGAGGATGCTCAGACTGAAGGGCTTCATCTGAACCTTCTGACCGCATTCCTTACAGGGGCGCCCCCGTCGTTGCGCTATCCAGACGACTTCCTCGATGACATAAGCTATCCCAAGCGCAAGGGCGATGCCAATTCCCAGATACCATCGCTGCGAATCTCCGGGCTCTCCTCTCATTAAGAACAAGCCGAGGATGACCAACGGAAATCCAAGCACCTTCTTCCACTTTCGATATTGCAGCCACATTCTAGGGCAAAAGCGCACATCTTGATGTTTTCCGCAACGTAATTGGTGATTATCAGGCCCTTCATCCCGGAGGGATGATAGAAGTTAGCCGGGGGTTGAGCGTCAGCGACACCCCCGGATCCGATGTTTAAAGATTCCATGCACCCCGGAAGGGGTGCCAGAGGCGGACCTGCCGTACCACTGGACGATCAATCGCGTCGGGCCTGGCACCCTTTCAGGGTGCGGATGCATTTGCTACCATACTCCGGGGGGCGCTGCGCTTAACCCCCGGCTACCGTCTGGCAACCCTCCGGGTTGCGCGGCAGGGCCGCCGGAGAATGGGGCTAGACCCAGGCGGAATAGATCAGGGGAGGATGGTGTTGAGAATGGGAGGGATGTGATCACCCCATTTAATTCACCTCATTTAATCTGTGGTTGGACGGTGCTACGGTGAATTCGACCGACACCCGAATTCCCAACCAAACCGTCAATGTTCTTGCCACGGTGGGGTTGAATTCGTGTCCAGGACGTCTTGCAGGTGGAACTGACCACGGGCTAGGGTAACCTGGGATTTTTGGACAGGGATTGAACGAAGCCGCTGCGCGGGGGGCTTCGCCGAAGTAGACGCCCGGGGTGGTCTGGAGCACACGCTCCGGACCTATGATCAAAACCTCGTTCATATCCAGATCGAAATCCACTACAGCTCCCGCGCAGCTGCCGA
>SXSK01000300.1 GCA_005793375.1 Verrucomicrobiales bacterium
CAAACGCGAACCTGCCTACCTGGTGATTTTGGTGAAATATCACACACGGCGCAACGATCAGGCCTACCGCTCCCATCGTAAACGCCGCCTCAAAGAACTCAAAAAATGGAAATCCCTCAAAACGTCGCTGTAGTGCTAATCGACGAACTGTCGCCAGACGGCGCTGTAGCCCGCCATGGTCCTGGCCTTGGCCTGCGACGATCGATTCGAGGACTTCACCCAATGGTCCCACCCATCCTTGAGTGCGATCTTTCGGGACTGCTGGTCCACCAACCTCTTCGAGAACTCGAGCGCCAATGCATCCCTTCGATCGCTCGGCATGCGGTCGAGAAATCGCAGGAGACAGGTCACCAGCGTTTCGCAGAGCAATCCGGCCTCGTCCCCCTGTACTTCCCTTCCTGCCCGCTCAATTACCTCGTCGAGTTCGCGGCGAACCCAACGGTTGCCCTTCATGATGCACTCCAGTTCCCGGGCTTTACGTTCCGCCTCTTGCCGGTCACCCGTACCCAGAGTTCGCCAGACTTCCTTGCCTCCCGCGTGAATTCGCGCGGTCCAGATTCCGCCCCGTTTCAGTAACGCTGCCATAGTTGTCCATTCTCTCGGCCATAGGCCAATTTAGTGACAACCAGCCTGTCATGGGCGCGGGGTTTCTGCCTACGTAGCTGCGCGTTGATGCACGTAGCTGTCGCAGGTATTCCCGAAATCTGTCGGGATGGACCTGTAGCAAAAACCGTAGCAACCGGCTGATCGGCGTGCGGTTTGTTCGGGGGAATTCTGTGGAAGTACTTGGAATCGAATGGTGCATCCGGCAGGACTTGAACCTGCAACCTTCTGATCCGAAGTCAGAAGCTCTATCCCATTGAGCTACGGATGCACAAACTGGAACCACAGGCTCCACAAGGAAGCCTCGAGTGTCAACGAAAGGACGTCCCATTCTTTCATTCAAGCATTCGCTCACTTGAACGCCCTTATCTCCCTGCCAGCCAGGGTCCGCACTCGGTCGCCACCTCAACACCTCATTCATCACAACCATTTGTCCAGTCCAGAGTTGTGAGTCAGTTCGGCAGCCCGGCTGACTCGGGATCCCTATTGCCGTGGTTCTCCATTTATTCGCTTGAAAAATCCCCTCAACTCCCTATGAGCCTAATGAACCGGCGCCTAATCTTGTGAGGTCTCATCGTAATTTCCTCAGTCCAAACCTATCTACACCAGTGGCTTTGTACTCATCGCTTGAGGGCGTCCTTGCCATCGCCTCCTCGAAATATTCCAAAATATTCCGCCTCCCCATGACCTATCGTTTCATTGGCCTCCTTGCCGCCCTGTCCTGCGGCACCAACGCCAGCCTCAGCCAGGGATTCGCTCAAGACGGGATTCCGTCCATGAGTTACGACTACTCCATTGCCGCGACGCTACCGTCACTTTCATTGCAGCCGCCCACTCTTGGGATTCGCCCGCCGGCACGGGCACAAAGCCCGTTTGACATTGTCATCCAACCGGGCGGTAATCTCGCAGCAAATACCCCCGCGCTGGCGGCATTCAACCGCGCGGCCGGTCAATGGGAACGGTACTTCCAGGACCCGGTCACTGTCATAATCGCGGCGAATTTGATCCCCAATTCCAACCCGCTCCTTCTTGGAGGCGCCTCACCCGTTTTGTTTACCACGCCTTTTTACGGCGTGAGAAGCAGCGAGGCAGGTTTGGCCCAACTTGTCGTTCACGACAATCAAGGAAGCCCCTATCAGGCAACCACAGACGCACTCCCCACCACCGCAGCCGGGTTGTCGTTTAAGGTGGATGCCGGTGACCTCATCGCCACGGGTCCGGCGCCTTACGGTATGAATGGCATGGCTACCAAAGCGAACTTTAAAGCGTTGGGATATCCGGTCAGTTTTTTGGATCTCATAACACCAGGCGGTACCCCAGCGGAAAAAGCGATTGATGCGATCATCGAATTCAATTCAAATCAGACTTTTGATTACGATCGTTCCGATGGCATTAGACCTGGAGCCATCGATTTCGAATCTGTGGCCGCACACGAACTGGGTCATGCACTCGGTTTCGTTTCCGATCTGGATAGCGCCGATCTGGTGCACTGGGGTTTTGGCGAAACTTATATCATAGCCACGCCGAGCACGTTGGATCTCTTTCGTTTCGAAGAAGGCACCGCGTTGGATCCGGAAACCCTGACGGAATTCCAATCGTTTCCGCGCTCTTTTCAAACCGGTGTTGGAGCGAACACGGACATTATTATCCCAGGACAATTCGCGAGCAGTGCGGAACTTGCCATGTCCACGGGCTCCTTGGATCCGGCTGGCGATGGGAGGCAATTGAGCCACTGGAAGGACGACGCGTTGACCCAGAATACCATTGGGCTACTGGATCCCACCTTATCCTTTGGCGCTAGCAAACAGATTACTGCCAACGATCTGGTGGCCCTGGATCTGATTGGTTGGGATGTGACCTATCGGGCCGTGCCTGAATCCGGCAGTCTGATGCCGGTCAGTGCTCTAGCAGCAGGCGTGGGTGGTCTTTTTTGGAACGTTCGCCGACGGAAATCGGCACAACGAATCTGAGCAAATGTGCTACTTGTGGCACAAAGAACGCTATGCTCGACGGCGGTAATGCGCCGCGTCGATTCACAAAACTCAGACCGCAGTTGGGTCGACGGATTTCCCCAGGAAATTTCCAGGCGGCTGGTTTTGTTTTGGTGGCTCCTAGGGATCGGCCTCAGCCCGGCAGTCAACGCGTCGGGTAATCGACCGGTGCCCATCGAAATGCTGGCGGCGCAAGCCGACTGGATTGTGCATGGACGCGTGCAGAGCCTGGAGAGCTGCCGCTCGGTTTCGTTTGGTATCACCACGGTCATCGAGTTGGAGGTGATGGAAACTTGGAAAGGCGTCGCGACGAATCGCATGGTCCTGTCGGCAGCTGGCGGGGTGTTGGGAAATCGGCGGATGGTGTTGAATGGGCAACCGGAATTTCGCATCGGCGAGGAAGCGATCTGGTTTTTGATGCGCAACGACCGCGGGGAAGGTGTGCTATTGGAGCTCTGCCAAGGTAAGTTTGATGTTCACCGCGACTCCGAGAAGCGAGCGTTTGTTTCCAACGGCATCTATGGATCACCCAACAGATCGCCTTCCACCCCAACCACAGACGCTGGCACCAACGCAAACACCGTCCGCGTGAAGCTGGGTAAAATCGTAATACCCCATCAACTGCCCCTCACCTTGGTAGAACTCAAACGCCGCGTTCTAAGCTCTCTCGCACCATGATCTTTCTTGGATTCCCATCACCACCCTCGAGGCGCCGCCGATTGTCCTGGAGGCTCTGGTTAGCGGCGGTGTTGATGGCTGCGGCAGAAACGGGTCACGCCTTTGTCAGTCAATACACCCCGGCGCAGTTCCCGATGCGCTGGAACTTTGACTTTTATGATTTCGAAGCCTTCCCGGCACAGGATCCAACCACGCTGTCGATAGTGTTTCATCTCTCCACGGAGACGTCCTCCGCGACGACGCGCCCCCAGGAGTGGGACGCGGTTCGGGCGGCGTTTGCCCAATGGCAACTGGTCCCGGGTACCAAGATCCAATTTAAGGAAGCCGCCGCCATTCCAGCCCCAGCCGATGTGAGCCTGGAAGATCAAAAGAACACCGTGGTGTGGTTCGCGGGAAATCGATTCGTTTGCGGCGGTAGCGCATTTTTATCATCCAACGCCGCTGCACTGACCTGTCTGGCGTCTCTCGATGATGGCACGTTGGTCGAGGCCGACATGATCCTGAACAAGAGCGCCCAATCATTCACCGACTACGACAACCCAAAATCCAATGCCATGTTTGTGGAGAGCGTGGTGCTGCATGAAATCGGGCACTTGCTGGGGTTCAATCATTCACCCGTTGGTGCGGCTACCATGTTTTGGTTCACGCGCCAGGGTTTGTCCGCGCAAATCGGATTGTCCTCGGACGAAATCCTCGGAGCTCGCGCGGTGTACGGAACGGCGGCGACCAAAGCAGCGACCGGCACCATTCGCGGCTCGGTGCGAATGAATGGAGCGCCGGTCTTTGGAGCGGTGGTGGTTGTCGAGGATCCCCAAGGAATTCTCACGAGCGGAACCGTCAGCAGTGCCGATGGCTCTTATGTGATTCCCGCGCTTCCGCCCGGCACGCATCATCTGCGGGTCACACCGCTCGATCCAAATGGCAACCTGGATCAGTATTTAGTCCGAGGTTTTGACCTCGACGAATATCGTCGAACCTTCAACAACGCTGCCACCGCTTTTCTACCGTTGACCAACGCGCCGGTAACCCTGCTCGCGGGTGGCGACGTGTCGGTGCCGATCCAAGTGCTGCCAGGAAACCCCGCCTTTCGAATCACTGAAACTCGTCCGTCGTACAACCCGGTAGACCGCACGAGTGGAGACGCCGTGTTACAACTGCGCCGCGGCCAAACGGGTGCCACTCTGGGTGTGTACACACCAGGATTATTGGGCACCAGCGCCAACCTGCGCGTGTCTGGTTCCGGGATCAGCTACGGCCCCACCACAGTGACGCCCAATGCCCTCCGCGGCATGCCCTTGATCGAGGTGGAAGTCACCGTGGAGACGAACGCCGTGCCTGGCATGCGCAGCTTGATCGTCGACTCCGGCGGTAAGGCCGCTTGGGCCAATGGGTTCGTCGAAATACTCCCGGATTTTCCGGACGACGATCGCAACGGTTTAGACGATGCCTTTCAAAGGCGCTGGTTTAGTCCGTGGATTCGGCCTGAGGCAGATCGACTCGCGGATCCGGACGGCGACGGTTGGATCAACGAACGCGAAGCCGCCTCCGGATCGAATCCGACAGATGCTGCCTCAGTCCACTTTCGAGTCTTGAGCGCGAAAGTGACGGCTGATGGGACTCAGGTAACGGCCGAGACCGCGCCTGGCCGGAAGTTTCAATTATGGGGGCGTTCGGCCGAGGTTGGGTCAACCCAATGGCAACCAGTGGGGACACCAGTGACCGCAAGTGCCGCTACGCAAGTGTTTAACGACCCAGCGTCGACAGAACGTATTCGCTTCTACCGCGTTCAGCAGGTGCCTTAAGCCCGAATAATTCCTTCCTTGCAAAGTCATTCGGGTGAGTTACCACTTCGCGCACCTCTGCGAGGTTAGCTCAGTGGTAGAGCACTTGCTTCACACGCAAGGGGTCGCAGGTTCAAACCCTGCACCTCGCACCATTTCTGCTTCCGATGTCGCCCACACGCATCCTCCAAATGCGATTGTTGAACCGGATCGAGCTGCTATGACCGTCGACACCCATTTCAAAGGCTGGGCCAAACCGGGCCCCATTCCTCCATCATTCTCATCGGGTGTCCAAATTGAGCCTCACGAAACCCTGGACTCCATCAGCGGCCATTTCCGCATCTTCCAACTTCGCGATGGTCACCGATTTTCCACCGACGACATATTAACTGCGTGGTACGCCACGAGTTGGTGTCCCACGGCGCGAACGGCGCTCGATCTGGGAAGTGGCATTGGCACGGTGGGCATGATCAGTGCCTGGCGCTTGCCCGGCGCAACGTTTGTTGCGATCGAGGCTCAATCTGAAAGCGTGGCTCTTGCCCGCAAATCCGCTCGATACAACGGGTTGACTGAACGTTACGACCTGCGCGAGGGCGATCTACGCGAGCCGGGAATTCTACAAGCCGACGAGATGTTCGATCTTATCACTGGAAGCCCACCCTATTTTCCTCCCGACACCGGTGTCCAAAGCGAACATCCGCAAAAATTGGCGTGTCGATTTGAGTTAAGGGGAACGGTCGCCGATTATTGTATGACTGCAGCGGCGCACCTCGCCACTGGAGGGTTGTTTGCGTGCGTGTTTCCCAACGAACCCGCCCAACTCTCGCGTCTTGAAGCCGGCGCCAAAACCGCAGGACTCGTGATCGTGCGTCGACGCCCGGTCGTCTTTCGCGAAGGAGATGCACCATTGATTGGGTTGTTCGCCCTGATGAGTAACTCCGACTTGCCCGAATGGTTTCGCGGTCAGACTTGGGTCGAACCCGACCTTATCATCCGCACCTATCAAGGCGCGATTCATCCCGAGTATTCCGCAGTGAAGCTTGCCATCGGATTTCCGCCGTAAGGATCACCATCAGCGACAGGGTGCGGCGAGATCCAAAAGGCAGGCTCCGATTCTTTAGACAAGTTGAACCGAGTTTTACGTCCTACTGGTGGATTCAGATGATTTGCCCCGACGAACTCGCCCGTCTGTACGACGCCCATGCCGGAGCGCTGTTCGCGTTTGCTATGACCCTGACGCGATCGGAAGCGGATTCGCGGGACCTTCTCCAGGACCTCTTTCGTCGACTGGCCACCACCTCCCTCCCGCCAGACCTGCGTGATGAGCGCAGGTGGCTGCTGCGATCCGTGCACAATCTTGCGGTCGACGGGATTAGACGTCGAGAGGTTCAGGGGCGCGCCCAGACAAAGCTGGCAGAGGAATCCTTGGAGTTGTTTGCCACGGTGTCCGATCCCGACGAAGCGGTGTTTCGCCGCGCGTTGGCCGATGCGTTGGGAACACTCCCGGCGGAGCAGCGTGGCGTCGTGCACCTGAAACTGTGGGAAGGTCTGACCTTCGAGCGGATTGCCGAGTTACTCGAGATCCCGCTCAACACCGCCGCCAGTCGATACCGTTATGGTTTAGACAAACTTCGCGACCAACTTCGTCCCCTCTATGACGAGATTCACTGATCGACTCCAAGAACTGCTACCATGAAGTCCCCTAACCCTTCCGAGGATAATGACGGTCTGGATCGGCTGGAATCCCGACTCCAACGAGTCCCTTTCCAGTCGCCGCCAAGCGACTTGAGGAAGTTATGCCTCGACGCGGCGGCAGAGGTGAGCTCCGAGCGACGACGCGCGCAACCCTCTCGTCGATCCGACGTGAGCCTGACCTCATGGTTCCGAGGCAACCCGATTGGATGGAGCGCCATCGGCCTGGCCTGGGTGGCTGCCCTGGGATTCTGGGTTTCCTCGTTGACGCTGACACCTGCGTCCAGCACAGCCCCAGTGGCGCGTCTCTCCGCGGAAACGGAACGTCTCGCGGTGGAACAACGTGCCGAACTCATGGTGCTCCTTCGATCCGAAGGCGTGGAAATTCCCCGGTCGGCCGATCGACCCAAGACCCAGACCAAGCCGGCCCCAGCGCCTGCACCCCGCAGCACCCTCGTTCTCACGAACCATTTAGCCTAGGCGTTCTCCGATCGGTCAGCGCCCCAACTCGAAATCCCATGAACCTCTTTCACCGACTTCGAATCCTACCTCAGCCCAATTACCGTTTTGGGTTCTGGCGCACGGTCGTGCTCTGGCTTCTGTTAAGCGCTATCTTTGCCTTCCTGCTTAAGGCTGATGGAAGGACGGTTTCCTCAGACACGCCACTGACACTCGTGGGGTTGGTTCTCGCCATCCCGGGATTGTTGGTGCCGTTGTTTTGGAATCGACGTGCGGTCAAAGCAGGGGCACCGAGCTTTGTGACGGCTTGGAGGGAGCATGCGTTCGCGGTGGTTTCCGTTCCCACCGTGCTCGCCCTCTTATGGGCCGTGGAGAGTTGGCGAGGGGCCAAAGCGTGGAAGGCCGCTCAAGACTCCATCCACGCCCGCGGCGAGCCGATTTCATTCCAAGAACTGCTGGGCCCCGAGGTGCCAGCCGAACAGAACTTCGCCGAAAGCCCGTTCATGGCCGGGTTACATCGATATGTGAAAACCAACGACGCCAAGGGACGAGTTACATTCAAGTGGGTCGGGAGGACGCGGTCGCGGGAAATCTACGATGACCTCCGGTTGCCTGAGCCCTCCAGGCCTACCCCAAAACGCTCGGAAAAATTATTGTATCGCACCGGATACGATCTGTCCGCACTCGCGTCGGTGTTGCGTAGCGGCACCAATAGTTACAAGACCACCGTCGAAGATCCAGCCACCGGCGTGTCCACTGAGGTAACACTGCCTTACAACTTGCCGCGCCCACCCGCGGACGTTTCGGATGCCCATGCCGTACTCATCGCACTCGAAGGTCGCCGAGGCGTGATGGACCAAATCCGTGAAGCCTCCAAACGTCCCTACTGCCGATACGCCATCCGATACGAAGACGGCCCCAACACTCTACTGCCGCATCTTGGAATCCACAAAAAGATGACTACCCTGTTTCGCATCCGGTCCGCCGCCCGTATCAAAACCGGAGACCGGGCAGGAGCCCAAGAAGACATCCAAACCATCTTCCGACTCGGGACCTTGTTCCACGAAGAAACGACCCTGATTGGGCATCTCGTGCGCATAGCAGTGGAGACGATCGGGTTCAGTGCCTATTGGGAGGGAAGCGTCGATCATGCCTGGACTGAACCCCAGTTGGTCGACTTCCAGAAGCGCTTTGAGGGATTGGAGCAACGGGACGCTCTGGCGAGAGGCTTCCGCGGAGAACGGTTGTTCGGCGCTGCCACCATCGATTTCCTCGCACAAGATCGCCAGCAGTTCGACCGCCTACTCGACAATGCCGATGACCCGGCAAGCTCTTACGCCATGTTCATGTCCAGGGGATGGGTCCGCCAAAATCAAGCCATCCACTCACTCAAATTGGATCAAGCCACCGCCGCCATCCAGGCTGCTGATAGGACTCGATGCATAGCCGCCCAAAGCGCCGCAGGAATCATCAAAAAAACCCTGATCCGCCAAGCCCAAGGATTCCGGCCGTACCATGTGCTGGTCGATCTCACGCTTCCGTCACTCAACAAAGTTCACAAGAGGTCGGACCGCCTGCTGACCTCGACGCGTCTGGCGGCCACAGTCTGCGCCTTGGAACGATTTCGGATCGCGACGGGAACCTACCCCAAGACACTCGCCGAACTCGCTCCACGCTTCGTTGCCACCACGCCTTTGGACCCAATGGACGGCCAACCCTTGCGGTACCGCGTCAACACGGCCGGCAGCTTCACCCTCTACAGCATTGGCTTGAACCAGAAGGACGACGGCGGCGTCAGCGTGCCGCATATAGATGAGGAAGAGTTGTTGGACTGGGTCTGGCCTCCAGCAGAACCTACAAAAGAACCCCGACTTTTCTGAGCTTATGCGCTAATTAATACAGCGAACATGCTGATGGTGTAGAAAGATGCGCCCCAAAGGCGCGCGAATTCACGCTCCGAAACCGTGTGCTGCTGCTTGCAATGCACAACGAAACACCACCGGCTGTAACTCTGGGCGCGGTGCCATTCGAGGAGAATGGACGAGGGACGGAACCTGGTTCTCAACCGCATCACGATGCGGGAGGAAAGCGGTGGAGGGCCACCGTACTCCAAAACGCTTCGCGACCACCGAGGCGTGTGTGGAGTCCGCCAACTCTTGGAGTGCGCCAGCCCTCTCTCCTCCTTACCCGCAAAAATTTCAACCAGACAAGGCGTTGGCCTAGGTCCAAGGTGGTGGCCGTGTTGGATGCGGTGCGCATTGCGGGTCGATGGGTGAGCCAGATTGTTTTAGATCGGCTGACGGCGTTGTCGATGAGGGAGGATGCGCCGGTCCGGAGCAAGGTGGTGGAGATGTTCTGCCGACAGACTGGGTGGGTCAATCGGCGAGGAGAACCCTGCAGCAGTTCGGCCAACGTGGCCCTGAATCGGTTGGAAGCCCAAGGGCGGGTGCGATTGCCGCCCGCCCAAGTCCGAGGGGCGTCGGGGCACAGTCGAAAATTGGTCGACGATGGCCAGGAGCTGCCGGTGTTACCGGTGTTGCCCCAATCGGTGCAGCAGATCAAGCAGCTGGAGTTTCAACTGCTGAGCGGTGCCAAGGATCCGGATCATGGGCTGTGGAACCGACTCATCATTCGCGAACACCCACTCAAGGCGGCCCCATTGGTCGGAAGTGTCGGTGACGATCGTCATCCCGGCCGTGGGCTGTGGCTGCACACACTCCAGGCCTATCGCACCGACCGGATTCCCTTGGGCTGTGCTTGGGCCAAGCTGTGGGCACGCTCTCCCCAGTCCGACGCAGTCCATCGCAACGAACAACCGGCCGCCGACAAGGAGAGCGCTCGCTGGCTGGAAGCCTATCAAGTAGCCCTGGGCCTAGCCCGGCGGATGCCGCAAACTCATCTGGTGGTCTGCGGGGATCGGGAATCGGACATTTTCGAGCTCTACGACCAGGGGGAAGTGGCACCGAAGAATCTGCACCTCTTGGTGCGGGCCCAACATGATCGTCTCCTGGAATCAGGGCGCAAACTCTGGGCCGAACTTTCCCGTCAGCCTGTGGGTGGCTCGATGCGAGTTCAGGTGCCTCGCAACAAAACCCATCCGGCCCGTATCGCGACCTTGGAGCTCAAGTGGGCGGCGGTAGAAGCCACGCCACCCCAAGTCGCGCTCAAGAAGAGTTGGTCATCCATCCCGCTTCACGCGGTGTTTGCCCGGGAGGTGGATCCACCCGCCGGCATCCAACCCATCGAGTGGATGTTAATCACCGACTGGCCCGTCCTCTCCCTCAAGATGGCCCGACGGCTGGTCTGCTGGTATGGCTTGCGCTGGGGTATCGAATGCTGGCATCAAGTGCTCAAAGATGTTTGTGGAGTGGAAACCCGTCAGATGAAAACCGCACAGGCTCTCGAACGGGCCTTGGCTTTAGACATCATGGTAGCTTGGCGTGCGCAAATGCTTTGCCGATTGGGAAAGGAAAGCCCCAGCTTGCCTGCCCACAGTCACTATTCCCAGGCGGAGTTGGCGGTGCTGGAGGTTTTGAAAAAAAAGACTGCCGCAGCTCTGACTAGCCCGCCAGTTGATTTAATCAACCCGCCATCGGCTGCGCCACCCACTCAATCCACCCTAAGCCTGGCACAAGCTAACCTGCTGGTGGCGATGCTCGGCGGCTTTTGGGGACGCAAGGGCGATGGCCACCCGGGCGCCAAATCCCTCAGCCGCGGGTTGGAACTTCTGGCCGTCATCGTTGACTACTGCCAAATCACCCAACTTCCTCCCAAACGACCCCGCCACCCACCCAAGCGCCCGCGCAAACCTGGTTAACCCGACGCCGCACGTACCGCTATTTGCTGAACACCCATCTTTGTGGGTAAGGAGGAGAGCCCTCTGGCGCTTTGTCAGCGGGCAAACTCTCGAGACGCGAGAAACCCGTCCTCCTCCAGCCGGTACCGTATTGAAGGCCCGCGTTTCCACGGCCTAATAGATAGACCGAGCGGTTCCTCGGATTGAGGAACCGCCCGGTAGGCGAAGGCGAAGCGAAGGTTCGCAAGCTATTTCTTGCCCGGTTCAACCGTCAGATAATAGGTCACGTTCGATTCGAACCCACCGCCCCCCTTTACTTTCATCTCGATGACGTGCTGTCCGGGAGGAAGCGGGGCGAGCAACAGGCTGAATTCATAACCTCCAATTTCCCAATCAGGTCCAAAACCGGGAACCAGGTTCGCCGAGGTGATTGGAACAATGAGCTCGTCTCCATCGCGCACAAAATTCACGTAGTGGAGATTTCCGTTCTCGAGCGCGGCCACTGGAGTTCCGTCGATCACCACCGACAAGTCGTGCGCGTTGGGGATATCTGGCAAAACATATTGGTCGTAGAAAGCCTCAACAGACCCGAGAAAGTCCAAAATCATTCCCGGGCGGTTTTGCCCTTGAAGACGGCTTGTGGTGGCAGGATGCCCGGATTGGGGTTGCCCTGGCCGCCGGCATTGGCCGATGGGGTGCTCAACGCGGCAATGCCGAGCGCGACGATCAAGAGTTGTAGTTTTATCGACAGGATTTACAAGATTTACAGGATTGAGTTTGCCCTGGTTTTAATGGGCATCCTGTCAATCCTGTTCATCCTGTCCAATTCTCCCAATGACGGTTGGCAGCGGGCGGTCAACGTGGCAGGGTCGGAGCGATGCATCACGATCCGGCGGATGAATGGCAGGAATGGTTCCAGTTGGGGCCACTGGAGCGCTGGCGCGAGAGCATGAAATTATGGACGCAGTATCTTGCCCAAGGAGGCAGCCTTGATCCCGAACCCGATTCACAAAGTCCTTTCGACTTTCCAGAGCTGCGCGGTGCGCGCCCTGTTGATGGGCGGTCAGGCCTGCGTGTTCTACGGCGCGGCGGAGTTTAGCCGCGACACGGACTTCGCCCTCCTTGCGGATGCGGACAACTTGGAACGGTTGAACGCCGCTCTGCGCGAATTGCAGGCCTCTGTGATTGCCGTGCCGCCACTCTCGCTGGAGCATCTTCAACGCGGACACGCCGTTCATTTTCGCTGCCGACACCCCGACGCCGCCGGGCTGCGGGTGGATGTGATGTCGAAGATGCGAGGTGTCGCGGAATTTGCCGATCTCTGGGAGCGCCGCACCACGTTGCAGGGGGAGGATGGGACGATTTACGAGTTGATGGCGTTGCCCGATCTGGTTCAGGCGAAAAAGACGCAACGCGACAAAGACTGGCCCATGATTCGGCGATTGATCGAAGCGGATCGCGTCGCCTGCCAGGGCACGCCCTCCTCAGCTCAAGCGCAGTTTTGGTTGCGCGAGGGGAGGACGCCAGAGTTGCTCATCGAGTTGGCGCGCCAGTTTCACAATGAGGCTGAGGCGATGGCGGCCAGAATCCGCCCCCTTTTGAAAGCGGCCCTCCTAGGCGATGAAGCCGGAATCGAAGCCGGCTTGGCGGAGGAAGAGCGCGCCGAACGAGCCACCGATCAAGCCTACTGGGAGCCGCTGAAAAAGGAACTGGAACGAATGCGACATGCCTGAGCGGATTTCACGATCACGTTCCGCGGCGAGCGGAAGACAATCAGAACCGCGCCTCCGTCATCCATCACGCTTCGCGACTTCCGCCTAGTGGGGGCAAATCTCCGACTTGCCGATATTTGGAGATCGGTCGGCCCGGGAATTTCCCAAACGCTGTGGAAGGCCACCGCACTCCCCCACAATCCCGGCCCGCAGGCATCGCCACGAACGCAAGCAGCCAGGAAGTTCCATACATCACAGCGGCACCTGGAGCCCCTCGGCGATGGCCAACTGCTTCTGCTTGGCATTGAAGGTCAGAAACTCAGTCGCACCCAGATGGAGCGCTGTCGCCACATGCAACACATCAAATCCTCGATACCCTTCAGTCGAGGTGTATTGAGCCGAAAGTCGTTCCGCAATACTGGCGACATCGGCCCATTCGATGGGGACAACAATCACGACTCCAGAGGCGATCTCTGATTGGAGCTTCGAAAGGGCGGCGCGGGCGGTCGAGAGGTCATATCCCTTACTCGGATCCTTCGAGCGGAGAAAAACCTGCCAGCGAATGGACTGTTTGAACTCAAACAAGAGAGGGGATGCCACATGCAAGGCCTCCACCATTTGCTCAAAATGGGCGGCGGCCCGTGGGGAGTTCGCCTGCTGCCGATAGAATGCGCACAAGAAGGAAGAGTCAGGATAGGCAATCATCCTTCCTCTCACTCCAATTCGGCGTCACGCATCTCCTCCACTTCCTGCAGGGAGAAAACTCGATCCCCCCACACCTCCTTCAGCCTCGCCATGACGTCGGGTTTGGGAGCCTTGCTCGGAGTCACTAAGGGCGACAAGGCGGTGAGCTGCGCGAAGGGCCGTCCTCGCTTGACGATTTGCACCGTTTCACCGTGCTCCAACCAAGTTGACACGCGACGGAAGTTGTTCCGCAGATCGGCAACGGTGGCAATTTTCATGATACTTTTTATCTATCAGGAATACTGATTTGTCAAGCTTCACGATAATCCTAGAAACGCGGGTTGAGCATATTCGAGATGCGCAAAAGTTTGAGTGTCGAAGGCTTGGGGAGAAGCGGTGGCCCTCCACCGCTTTTGGGGAATTCCCGGGACAACCGATCTCCAATTGTCGGTAACTTGGAGATGCGCCCCGCCAGCGATTCGATGGCACAAAGCGGTTGGCTTGGTCCTGGCAGGATGATAGATTGGGGCATGAACAGCGGGTCCAAGACGATGACACACACCGAGCGCGAAGAGACCCGGCGCAGGTTACAGATCTGGCAGGAAGCCCAGCCGCTCCTGGAAGAGCAGCGCTGGCGGGAGTTAATGGCCCTGACGGATCAGCAGGCACTGTGGCTGACCCAATCTCTTTTCAGTCGGCAAGGGCTTGCTCGCGGGGTCCGCGACACGTCCGGTTTGGTGGAGCAACAGGCGTTATTCCAGCAGTGCCGCAACCGATGAGCCTCGATCCGATCCTGGCCGCGGCCTGGGAGCTGCAAGAGTTTTGCCAGGCGCGGGCCTGGCAGTTCTGTTTCATCGGCGGCATCGCCGTCCAACGCTGGGGCGAACCGCGTTTCACGGCGGATGCGGACCTCACCTTGCTCACGGGCTTTGGCGGCGAAGAGAGCTTCATCGACCCGATGCTTTCGCACTTCCGCCCTCGACGGGGCGACACGCGCGAATTCGCACTCCGAAACCGTGTGCTGCTGCTTGCAGCGCACAACGGAACACCACTGGACGTGGCTCTGGGCGCGGTGCCTTTCGAGGAGAACAGCATCCGAAGGTCCTCGGGGTTTCCTATTGGCGAAGGCCGGGCGCTGACGACTTGCTCCGCAGAGGATTTACTCGTGCATAAAGTCGTGGCTAACCGGGAGAAGGACTGGCTGGACATCGAGGGTGTGCTAGCCCGCCAATGGGGCCGGATCGATCTGGCGGTGTTCCGGGACGAAGTCCAGCCGTTGCTCGAATTGCGAGGAGACCCGGATATCCTTGTCCGGTTTGATCGGTTACACGAGAAATTGAGACGGCGGTTGGAATCGCACTGAATCATGGTGTTGGGTTATCCAATCTCATGGTTGGAGCGAATCGGTCGAGCTGAAGGGAATGGGAAGGAAGTGGCGCAATCCAATTCGGTAGCCCCGGTCGTCTCTGGAGATTCGTGAAGAGGTCATGGAATATCGACTTGGGACGATCCAGCAATTCCACCAACGCAGGCAAATGCCGTGGTGTCAACTGAGTAGTTGGGTCGCCCGGCCAAGCCGTAAATCGATTCGTGAATCTGAGGAAAACGAAGGGTGGCGCAACCCAAAGTGGATAGTAGGTACTCAGAGGCTTGCCTCCGACAATTTCATGCGTCCGGGGATGTAAGGGGCGGTTCCAACCCCGCGTTGCTACGACCGCAGCGGACACGACCAAAAGCACTAGGATCCAAACCCAGGCCCAAAGAATTCTCCCTCGGGGTTGCTTTGTCAGCGACCGTGGCATCGCTTCGCCGGCATTAGACCTCCTGGAATCTGGGCTCTCCATGATGATTCGGTCATACACGAATTCATGCGGGCTGGACGAGCGTTTTCTCGAGAGGCCAAAGACCCAAGCACTTCGTGGCGGAACGGCATGCAGCGTCCCCTCGAACCCGATCGAGTCTCAAGGCCGGATACTGGTCGGAAGGACTCGCACCGTGATGGATGACGCAGCGTTCCCCGCCCGGTAGACCCGCTGAGTCGCCTTCTGAAAGTCCTCCGGCTTCGCGCGGGCGATATCCACGAAGGATTGTGGATTGCGGTCCACCAAGGGAAACCAGCTGCTCTGCACCTGCACCATCACACGATGTCCTCGCCGAAACGTGTGACACACATCCGGCATGGTGAAGGTCACCTTGGATAGTTTGCCCGGCTCGAATGGCTCGGGCTTCTCAAAGTTGTTCCGAAAACGCCCGCGCATCACGTCACCGCGCACCAACTGCTGGTACCCACCCATCCTCACGTGCGCCGGATTGGGTTCTGGATCCGGATGATCCGCCGCGTAGACATCCACCACCTTTACCACCCAATCGGAATCGGTTCCGGTCGTCGACACTTGCAGACTGACTTCAATCGGGCCAGCGATCGTCAGGTCTTCTTCCAGCAACTCCGTCTCGAAGGTCAGTACATCGGGGCGCGATGCGACAAAGCGTTGGTCGTGGACGGGATAAGAGCGGGGATAATCGGTGGTCACCTCGAGCGTGAATGGGACCGGTTTGTTGGGGTCGCTCACGTATTCATCGTAACTCGCACTGGAGTCGCCAACTGGCGCCTCCCAACGCAGTTGTTGTTGGCCATGGAAGTACAGCGTACGACCCACGGATTCCTTCGGTGGCCACTCGTCGAAGCGTCGCCATCGGTGCGTGCCGGTTTCAAAAATGTGCGCCTCAGAGAGCGGGTAGTTCGTGTCGCCCTTAAGAAAATGCCGAAAGAATGGCAGCTCGATTTTGTCGAGAAAATGGCGGGAGGTCTTCGCGCGGAAGTGGATGTCCCCAAGTTTGTCTCCGTCTTTCCCGCTCCAAGCGCCATGGATCCACGGGCCCATCACGAGGAGATTTGTAATCCCAGGATTTTGGCGTTCGGTCCAACGGTAGGTCTCGAGCGCTCCGAACAAGTCTTCGCCGTCGTACCATCCGCCCACAGTCAGCACAGCGCTCCGGACGTTTTTTAAGTGGGGCCGGATGTTTCGCGCCTGCCAGTAGGCGTCATAATTAGGGTGAGCCAGGAATTCGGTCCACGCCTTCACCTCGCCCTTAAGTTTCATCGAGTCCGAGTTTCCTAGCGGCCCCATGCGCAGGTAGAAGTCATATCCATCGGACGTTCCAAAGGGAAACCGCCTACCGCCGTCGCGCAACGGATCGTCGGACAATTTCTCGAACCAATAAAAGAAGCCGAAATTTTGGGAGAGGAAAAAGGCCCCGTTGTGACGCAGGTCGTCGCCCATCCACCAATCCGAAATGGGTGCCTGGGGCGACGCAGCTTTGAGTGCGGGATGCCCATCGATCATTCCCATGGACGCATAAAACCCCGGGTAGGAAATCCCTACCATTCCCACCTTGCCGTTATTGCCAGGGACATGCTTGACCAACCAATCGATGGTGTCCCAGGCGTCAGTGCTTTCGTCGATGTCGCGGGGAGTCTTATTGGGGAGATACGGTCGTACGTGGACAAATTCCCCTTCGGATGCGAAGCGGCCGCGCACGTCCTGGGTCACCAGAATGAATCGATCCTTAGCCAATACCTCCACAGTGCCGGAGGGATCCCCGTAACTGCTGGTCCCGTAGGGCTTGAGGGCGTAGGGAGTCCGGGTCAAGACGATCGGCCAAGCCTGGGTGTCATCCTTGGGGATATAAACGCGTGTGAACAATCGAACGCCGTCCCGCATGGGGATGCGGTGCTCAAACTTGGTGTAGTGTTCTGCCAACCACGCCACTGTCGCATCCGCAGGTGTGTCGTCCACGGCGACAGCCGCCGTGCAATGACCCGAAAACCAGAGGACCATCCCGAGCCGCCAAATGATTCGAACGCGGAGCATGAAGAAACAGTCCGCCTGGAGTTCAGTCCACAGCAAGCCAGAACTCCAAGTCGAGCGGGGAGCCCACTCATCTCCAACGATCCTCTCCAACCGACCCGCTCAGGCGACCTTGGGCATCATGCCGGTCTGACGGGCGTATTCGAAGATCCCGCCAGCATCAATGACGGGGCGCACTTCGCCGAGCTGATTCAGTGGGAACACGCGCCCAGTGGCGGCTTGCGTCAAGGTATTGGTATCGATGTCGACAGTGACGATTTCGCCGGTCTTCAAGATATCGCAGAGTCGGCCTTGGCATTCGACGGGATACACTTCGCCGGTGGCGACACAGTTGCGGAAGAAGATTCGCGCGAAGCTTTCGGCGATCACCGTTTGAGTATTGGCGGCACCGAGGGCGATGGGGGCGTGCTCACGGGAACTACCGCAACCGAAATTGCGGCCGGCAATGATGATGGGAAACTCGGAATCCATGGCACCAGGCTTCACAAAACGTTCGGCGTAAAGGCTTTCTGGGAGGCCGTTCATCGCGTGGCTGCCAAGCTTTTCGTACTCTTCCTCGATGGTTGGAACGAGATTAAGATACTTGGCCGATATGATTTGGTCGGTGTCGATATTGTCGCGCACCACGTACACTGGACCGTTAAACTTGCTTTGCATGCCAACCGAAAGGTGTAAGCAGACGGTGCGGGACGCAAACCGGAATTTATCCCAGGACTTGTACCGCGACACCCACAATGCTAACCAAAAGGGATGAAATCCGTTGTGCGATGGTTGTTCCGCAACCAACTGCCGCCGTTGACGCCGCGCCACCGCCGGCGGAGCGCCTAAGCCTAACCCGATGACACTGACTGACCTTGGATGGGATGCCGGGTTTATGGAAGCCTTCAAGCCATTTGCTGCCGAAGGATGGCTTCCCGGGCGAATTGGCACTCAGTTTCGCGGGGGCTATGGCATTATGGCCGAATCGGGTGACTTCTTGGGCGACATCAGCGGACGATTCCGACACCGAATCTTAAGCCCAAACGATGCCCCTTGCGTCGGGGATTGGGTGGCTTTCGAACGACCGAAACAGAGTGGTCCCAGCACTATCCACGCGCTCCTGCCCCGTCGAACCCAGTTTTCTCGAGCATCCGCCGGCTTGGCGACCACCCAACAAGTGCTCGCAGCCAACATCGACCACGTTTTCGTGGTCGAATCCTTAGCCGAACCGCCCAATCTGAGGCGTATCGAACGGTTCCTAACTCTCGCTTGGGAAAGTGGCGCCAAGCCGCACGTTGTGCTGACTAAGTCGGACCTTTGCCCCAAAACCAAGGAACTCGTCGAAGCCACTCGCGCCATCGCCGGCAATGCCGAGGTGTCCGCGGTCAGCAGTCGGACCGGGAAAGGGATGAAAACCCTCCGGAAGTTCCTCAAGCCAGGGCGCACTGCGGTTCTCCTTGGACCATCCGGCGTCGGGAAATCAACCCTGATCAACTCACTGAATGACGACGATACGCAGGAGGTCCTTCCAGTTCGAGAGAGCGATCAAAAGGGACGGCATGCGACCAAAAGCCGGGAATTGGTCCTGCTACCGGAAGGCGGCTTGATCATCGACACACCGGGATTGCGAGAAATCCAACTTTGGGAAGGCCAAGTCGGTGTCGGTGAAGCCTTCGCCGATATCGAGGAACTCTCGAGGTTGTGTCGATTCACCAGTTGCCGCCACGAATCCGAACCCGGTTGCGCCGTTCAAGAAGGCCTGAAAGGAGGGAAACTCGATGCCGTCCGTGTCGCCAGCTTTAAAAAGCTTCTGGGTGAATCCAAGACCTTCGAGTCCCGAAACCAAGTCCGCACCCAAATTGATGAACACCGTCGCGCCAAGAAGCTGACGCGTAGCCTTCGGGACTTACCCAAGCATCGGCAGTTCTCCGGGGACGGCGAATAAACTGCCCACCGACCCACGTTATCTCGCAATGCAGAGGTGTGAAAAACGTTCCATCTCGCTGCTTAAATCCCGTTGAAACGAAAAATTCCGCTGATAGGGTGACGCCGTGCTTCACACCGAAACTAACACGAGTTTCCGGTGTTAAGAACTCATCGGGCTTAGAATCAGCACAGACTTTCACCATGAAGCTATCCATCGAAAAAGGGCAGCGTCGGAGAATCAACCGGCGATCCGGGTTCACGTTGATCGAAATCATGATCGTGGTCCTGATCATCGGCCTGCTCGCCGCGATCGCGATTCCCAACATCACTCAAAACCTGGCCAAAGCTCGCAAGCAAGCGATCGTGAACAACCTTCGCACGATTGACTTAATCAAGACTCAATGGGCTGCCGAGACCAAAAAGGGAGAAGGCGATACCCCCACAGAACAGGACATAGCGCCCTACTTCAATGGCGGCAAATTTCCGGCTTCCGTGATGAACGAGAAGTACAACCTCAACCCGGTCGGCACACCTCCCACGGCCACTGTCTCGTCCAAACTGCTCGACACTCCGGCTGGCGGCGAAGTCATGATCCCGGACAAATAGGGCTGTCACCGAGTCGGTACGACGTCGGTCACCAAAAACAAAACGGGCGTTAGAGACAAGAGTCTCTAACGCCCGTTTTGTTAAAGCTTATTCCGTCTTACCGAGGGTAAGTTCGCTAGACGGTCTCAGCCGATCAAAAGAACACGAATCGCTCTGGAACGACGACGATGTCGGAGGGACGCAGATGGAACGGCTTGGACGTGGAAAGGTTCAGGGAATCTTTCACATTGATCGTGAATGTGCGCTGAACACCACTCTCCTGTCGAATGACCTGCACTTTGCGGAGTTCAGCACGGGTCGCATCAAAACCACCCGCTTCCATGATGGCTTCCATGACGGTGACAGAGCGATTGACGAGCACTTTGCCCGGGCGCAGGACGGCACCAGAGACGAAAACCGGAAACCCGGCAGACTCCAGCTGGACATTGACCTCTTTGACCACCAGATCGGGGCCATAAATCTTCAACAATTCGGCCTCGAGATCTTTGGGTGTTTTCTCGACGGCTTTGGTTTCACCGGCTGGGCCCAAGCTGAGGATACCATCCACACGCTATTGTTGGGCGAAATTGAGGTTAGTCGCGCCAGGAAAGGTCACTTTGACCACGTCGCCGATCTGAATGGTCGAACCCGCATAGGGTTGGCTATCGGTCGACGACGGCGCCGGGGTGGACGGCGTTTGGCAACCTGCGATCAAAAGGAGTCCGGCGGCTCCTACTCCTACGACCAAAGCGCGAGCACAACCGGCGACGGTGGTTTCCTGGAGGTCACCACCGTTTACGAAGCGTCTAAGCAATTCCATCATGGGTTTAGCATCCTCTGTTAGTTCCTGGAAAATCAATGGGAAATCCGAGCGGAATCCCGAAGCGGAATAGATCGGGCGAGGACGGATTTTGAGAATGGGGAGGGGTGTGAACGCCCGATTTATTCCGTGATTGGACGGAGCCGCGGTGAGGTCCGAGGAGTTATAGGTAAACTACCCGACTTTTGCGTGCC
>SXSK01000301.1 GCA_005793375.1 Verrucomicrobiales bacterium
AAACGCGAACCTGCCTACCTGGTGATTTTGGTGAAATATCACACACGGCGCAACGATCAGGCCTACCGCTCCCATCGTAAACGCCGCCTCAAAGAACTCAAAAAATGGAAATCCCTCAAAACGTCGCTGTAGTGCTAGGCGCAACTCCGAGTTATCGGCGCGGCATGGGATGCCTAGGGAAAAAAGCGGTGGAGGGCCACCGCGCTCCAAATCAGCCAGTTCACCGGCTTGAACAAGAGCTCATATCCTCAGGAGCCAAAGTACCGCGAACGACTTGATCATCGGAACCCTTCAGTTTGCCAGTGCGCGGTTGGTTCTAAAGAAATCGGTTACGGCCCATAGATTCAGCGGGTACAAGACGCCTCGGTGCTTGAGAAATTCGGCGTGACCGTCGGCAAAGGTGTAATTTGAACCGCCCACTTTATTGCGAATCGTACCTCCGTTGTGGCGATTCCTCCAGATCACATCGCGGTCGTTTCCTTCGAGAAAGTCCATATAGAAATTGCCCACAGCCGCTTCGTTGGTCAGGACCTCGCCGTACACGATAGTCAGGGTGGGTTGGCGGATGGCAGATTCAGGAATGGACCTACCAATGACAAGTGCCAGGTCATCCATCTTCAACTCCACCTTAAAGTAGTCGTTCCACCCATTAAAGATATAGCTGCGAAGGGCGTTGTCGGTGTCGAATTTTGGGTTTGAGTTTTGGTCCGAAGAGGGTCTGCGATTGTCGTTTGGACACTTCAAGACAGCGAGACTCTGATAATAGGGTCGGAGCAGGGTCGGCCATCGGCGGCTGTCCGTCCGGGGCGGATAAAGACCCCTGCTATCATCGACATAAACCGTCGTCGCCAGGCCCATCTGACGGAGGTTGTTCAGGCATGAGATGGTCCTACCGCGATCCTTTGCTCTCGATAAGGCAGGCAGAAGCATCCCAGCCAGAATCGCTATGATGGCAATCACCACGAGCAATTCGATGAGCGTAAAGGCGGCTATTTCGATCGAATTCTTCGGCTTCATTCCATACCCCATGAACCCATCGATCAAAAATGAAAAGCAAGAACTCTGAAATTCTAATGTGGACCGGTAATCGCGGATGGAGTCACTTGGTTCGGGATGAACACCTGATCCAATGGTTTGCCAAAAACCTGGGCGATACCGAACGCGACTTCCAGGCTGGGAGAATATTTTCCCTGTTCGATGGCGGCTATCGTCTGGCGTGTGACGCCGACGCGTTCGCCAAGGTCAGTCTGGGTCATCTCTCCCGCCAAAAACCGTAGCATGCGGATATTGTTGGTGAAGGGGAGCATCATGGTTCAGGCCCTCCGATAAGACCAGAGTTGGGAACCGACCCGGATCAACTCGGCGACGACAATCACCGCAATCACCAAATTAAGCAGGGCAGCCCCACTCAGTTTGTAGAAGATCGGGATCATCACCCCGTAGGAGCCAAGCACCAACGGATAATAGGCTAAGTGTGTTCCACGTTAGTGGATGCCGCGTTCCATTTCGTCCTCCTTCAACTGGGCTCCCTTGGCATCGTCGCCTTGTTGTTCGTGCTCGGGCTGGTTCGCGGGCTGGAGTTCTTCGAGCTGTTCATGACCTCGGTGAGCCTCGCGGTCGCCGCTGTCCCGGAAGGATTACCCGCCGTCGTCACCGTCTCCCTTGCACTCGGTGTGATGCGCATGTCGCGGCGTCGCGCGCTGGTGCGGAAACTGCCTGCGATCGAAACCCTAGGCTCCACCACGGTCATTTGCACCGACAAGACCGGCACGCTGACTGTCGGCGAGATGACCGTGCGTGGCCTTTACGTAGGGACAAAGGGACAGGTCGATAGCCTGATTCCTCTAAGGCCCGGTCGGTTCGACAGGAGGCGGTGTTTGGATCGAGGTGGGCGAACGGTCCACTGCATTTCTGAGCGCCAATTGCCTGAGGGTCTGGGCGGCGGCTTCTGCGTGGTGCACATGAAAATTCGGATTCAGGTTGAGGGCCTGGTAGAGATACTTCTGGGCGGACACTCGATCCTCTGTCCGGGAAAAAATCATACCCGCATGATAAAGAATCAACGCATCGGGCGTTTTCCATCGGAGTGCCCGGCGGATGGTACGCGCCGCCTCGCGGTGGAGACCTTTCTTGTGGTAACACCATGCGAGGGTGTCCGCGACGTGGACGTTTGGGTAGGCTTTGTAGGCGCGTTCTGCTTCCTCGAGAGCACGGTCCAGATCTTGGCCTGTGTCGGCGAGAAAGTAAGCCAATTCAGCGTTTCCTGTGTGGGTATGGCCGTGGGCCTGAGTCGGCGGGGAGTTGCTGGACGGTGACGGTTCGGAAATCTGCTTCTCGTGGAATTCCAGAACCCGCCTGGACATGAGGGCAGCTTCTTCGGGCTCATCCAACAGGGTGTACAAGTCGACGAGCGCAACGAGCGTGGGGTGTTTCGGAACGATGGATAGGGCACGCTCGTAGAGTTCCAATGCGCCAGGGTACTCCTTCTTGGCTGCTTTGATTCGGCCCATAGCCGCGAGGACGTCGGCGTTGCGCGGTGCTTCTTTCAAGGCCCGATCCAGCAGTTGAGCCGCAGGAATTAAAGCCCCCTCGTGAAACATCATGAGGGCCAACTGCGCGCGACACCATGCGGTGTTCTCGGCATGGGGTGCACCCGCAAGAATTGCTTTGTGCATCAATGCCTTCGCCCGGCGGCTATCACCGGTCAACCATAGTAGATGAGACGCACGCGAGTACGAAGTGAGGTTCGGGCGGATGTCCAAAGCGGATTGGTAATGCTCGAATGCTTCGTCGTAATTTCCCGTTTCCATCGCCGCGTCGCCAAGGAGGGCGTGCGCTTCGGGGAGTTGCGCATTCAAAGCCAAGGCTTGGCGAGCCCAGTTTCTGCCGTCTTCAAATTGGTGTCGGGTGTTCGCAACCCACGCCAGTCCGACGAGAGCTTGGGGGTGTTTCGGATCGAGCCGTGCCGCTTCACGATAGGCCGCCTCCGCCCGTTTGTGAAAGGCCGGGAGGACCTGCTCCCGCGAGCGCTGCATCAGGGAATCCCCAAGCCGAACCCAAGCTTCAGGATCGTCGGGTCTGGCAATGGTACGCGCCGTCCATGACGCGATTTCTCGGTCGAGGGCGGAGGGTGTCGGTCTTTCGTCGCCTTCGATTCGAGCGGTCGTTAGCGGGGTTTCCGAATTTAATCGAGAGATCGCATCGAAGGCCGCCGAACGGATCACGAACGCAACCGCCAATACCAGCGCTACGGCTGCTGAAGACTTCATGTGGGGAATCGCCCTCGCTTCCAAGGGATCACTCAGTCAATCGCTTATTAAGGTTCTTCACGTTGACGGACGGTTGGGCCTGCGTGCGGAGTGCCCAAGTAGGGGAAGACTTGGTTGTAAAGCTGGTCGTTGGCCGCCACGTTATCACCGATAACAGTGACGTCGGAGTAGGTGGGCCCGCTCCCGATAGCTGTCAGTGCGATATCGACCACATCGTCCCCGATTCGGCGGCCATTGGGCCAACCACTGGACTTGATTTGCCCTGAGGAACCAACTGCGGTATCGCCTCCGGCGAAACCAAACCGACTGAACCCGATTTGCCCCGGGACCTTGACCGGCCCGGTCGTCGTATCCACGCGCAGGACGTCGGGAATGAAAACCGAGCGAAGGTCGGTGCGCCCGATTGTCGGAATGGATGTGCCGTATACCAAGTTGATCAGATTTGCGAGCTCGGAGTTCTCAGCGTAGGTCGCAAACGCGGCATCCGCCGTTGGCGAAGCGCGGTTGTACTTGTCCTTATCTCTGAGGGCGACCAGCACTTCGTTGAAGAGCGGATTCCCAAGCCGATTGATTTGGATCCAGGGGCCGCTGTCCAACGGCCGATTGTCGGTGCGTCGAAGCGTAACGCGCTGGCGGCTCACAGAGGCGTAGACGCCCACTCCGCTTGAGGACCCGACGGCGGGCAACGGGTTTTGCAGGTCGGCAAAAGGAGCAGAGTAGGTTTGGGGTTGTAACGAATTGATTGGAATTTGGATCCCGAAGCTGAGGACATTGTAGCCCTTGAAACCATCGATGCCTCCACCATCCTGGCCCAAACCGTCGGAGAGATCGCCATTGTTATCGAGGATTCGAGCGTCGAGGAGATCGAAGAGGCCGGGTGTGTCGGCGTAGAACCCATCTTCGCGTGGTCCGGCCCAAGCACCCACGCCACCAGTCACGGTCCGGAGCCCTTGCGTGGTGTAACTATCCAATTGTCCCACCTGAGTGGCTCCAGAGATCGCCTTGCCAGTCGTCACGTCGTTGTAAAGCGGTGTCGTGCGCACACCCACATTGGGAGGCGGTATCGGCAGGCCGCTCCCCAAAGTTGCGCCGTTCTTGTATAATGTATAAGTCTGGGTGAAGTTTTGGCGTGCGTCCCCAATCGTTGTGATGGCACCCGCCTGCGTCCCTAAGCCATAGGAAAGGATTGTGTCAGGGTTCTTCAAGCCTCCCGTGACCGAGGAGAAGCGGAAGTCGTAACGATCCACTGTCGCGCCAGTGTTGGGATCGGTGATGTGAATGCTGTAGAGAGCGTCGTCGGCAAACCGATCATAGATGACGCCATCGCCAGGATCCGAAAAGGGCCGGACGCTGACCAGCACGTTGAGAACGATCTGGTTCACGTTGTCGTACTTTGTCCCGATGAAAGCATAGACATCGGTAAGGTTGGCTTGCGGATCTTGCTTGATCAGCGGGGCGTCGCTGTGGCTTGAGGCCCAACCTGGCGGCGTTCCCGGCACTAGGAGAGCTGCGATGGCCAGGATGCCAAATTGAGCTCCGGGAAGTTTGTGGAGTTTTCGGATAGTTTGCATGAGCAACGCTGGAATTAGGGTTTTTCAGTCGCAAAGAATCCCTTGTGCCCGAGCGCAAGGAGGGAGAACGCCAAACTGGCCATCAACCAGGTACTTCCGGCGTCCGGAACGCCGTGTGCACGAAGGATTCGTACTTGGCCGCTGAAGCTGGTTCCTTGGATTCCCAGTGCATCAAAATGAGAAAAGTATGTGCCAGGTCCCTCGAGGCTTTCGAAGCGAAAGCCACTGATCGTTGTGCCCCGGGCGAAGATGTCGGTATCCGCTAGAAAATCGACAAAACCCAAGCCGCCATCATAGCTCCCGCGAAAACCAGGAGGGGTCACGAGGCTCGGGTCGATCAGTGGATCGAATAGCGGCGCGGAGACGAGGCTGACGATTGCAAGGTCTTCGTTGGTAGAGTTATCGACGCTGATGTCGTAGCGAAATGAGCCGCCGAGCGACGTGACAGTCGCCTCGAGGGACACTTGTGCATGGACAAGGCTCACGCCGCCCCAAACACCGAGAATTACGAGCGGCAACCAATGGCGAAGCCTCTGCGCCGGGTGGTATGAATTTTTCATGAGAACGATCTGTGCTGATAGAGGGAGCGTGTTTTTACAGCAGTATTTGTGCCGCTGTTTGTTCGCAAGGCGCGCCTTGGGAATGTGCCTTGTGTATCCCATTGCTTGCCACCGCGTTCAGATTACAAGCTTGATACCTCGCGCCTATTGCTTGGGAAGGCCAGTGAGCGATGCTTTGTAAACAAACCCGACGGGCATTTTACACACCTCGAAGGAAACACTTGCTGGAGAAAGAGTTATTACTGATTGGGCGCTGTGTTAAAAAAACCGACAATTCAGAAGACCTTCCCATAACTGCAGTTCCTGAGCATGTCACCGCCATGGCCACCACCGACTTTGTGTTGCTCTCCTATGTTCCCTGGCAGTGAATTCCCGAGTTTGAGACAAACGTTGGTTGACCGCTGGCGTGCCCAAAGAGAATTCTGCCTGAGCCGAAATGATGACATCGAACCCAGTGAATGCGCGAGTACTTGTAGCACTGCTCTCGGCACTGGATGGGTCGCCGTCAGTTCGGTCGGCTGAGCGCGCTGTCGATTCCGTGGTGTTGCCGAAGTTTCCGCCGGTAACCGCGAAAAATGCCTTGAGTACGTTCCAACTTCGAAAAGGGTTTCGGCTTGAACTCGTCGCTTCCGAGCCCCTGATTACCGATCCCGTTGTGTTCGCGTTCGACGAGGATGGTCGGCTGTTTGTCATCGAGATGAATGATTTTCCGGAGCGCGATCCACACCGCCAAGGCAAGGTAAAGCGCCTAGAGGATACCGATGGCGATGGGAGATTCGACAAGTCCACCGTGTTCGCGAAAGGCCTGAGATGGCCCTCGGCAATTTTTTGCACTGGAGGCGGGGTGTTAGTTGGTGCGGCGCCCGATTTGGTACTTTTCAAAGACAACGACGACGACGGCGTGGCGGATCAGCAATCGATCGTCTTGAGCGGCTGGGGCAAAGGCGCGGCGATGGTGAATCCAGAGGCGGTGTTTGGCAGCCTGACTTGGGGCCTCGACAATCGGATTCACGGATTAATGAATGGACAGGGGGGATTGATTACGAGTCCGCAAGATCCCGCCATGGCACCCGTGACGCTTCGGGGAAATTTTGCCATTGATCCTCGGAACATGACACTAAGCGCGGAGGCGGGTGAAGGGCAGTACGGTCTTGGTTTTAACAACGACGGGCGACAGTTCCTATGTCGACAGCATCGACACCTGATGACTCAGCTCTTCGATCGTCGGTATGCGAATCGGAACCCTTTCCATACGATGCCCGATGCCACGATTGACATCGGCGTGGACGGACCCAAAGCGGCGTTGTACCGGATAAGTCCAGAAGAGCCGTGGCGCGTGCTTCGCACGAAATGGCGAGTCGAGGACCTGGAGAACGGAATTGAGGGCGGCGGGCGTCCGTCGGGATACTTCACAGCGGCGTGCGGTTTGACCATCTACCGGGGGAATGCCTGGCCGCGAGAATTCGTGGGTGATGCCTTCGTGGCCGATTGCGCGGAGAACGTCGTGCACCGCAAGAAAGTCACGCACTCTGGACCCGTTGCTCGCGCCGAGCGCCCCGCGGATGAACAGAAGGTCGAGTTCCTAGCTTCGAAGGATACTTGGTTTCGCCCGGTGCATATAGCGAATGCGCCGGATGGAACGCTTTACATCGCCGACATGTATCGCCAAACCATTCAGGCTTCGTTTGCCATACCCGAAGCGATTCGCCAGCATCTCGACCTTTACGCGGGAAGCGACATGGGGCGAATTTACCGTATTGTGCCTGATGGGTTTCAGCAACCGGCGCTTCCGCGGCTTTCACGAGCCTCCCTGACCGAGTTGGTGGCGACCCTCGAGAATCCCAACGGCTGGCATCGCGACACCGCCGCTCGGCTGATATACGAGCGCCATGATCGCCAGGCGGTGCCGGGGCTTTTGAATCTGCTGACGCATTCGAAGTTTTCAGTGGGCCGCTTACACGCGATGCACGCGCTCAAAGGCCTGAGGGCGTTGGAGGAAGGACACTTGTTGCTCGCGCTCTCGGATTCCGATGGGGTCGTGCGCGAACACGCGGTTCGTCTTTCCGAGGACTTTCTCCGAGCCGGCATTCCGTCCCGCGAGTTGTGGTCGAGGTTGTCAGGGTGCGCATCAGATCCGATCGTGGGGGTGCGCTACCAACTCGCATTCACATTGGGTGAAGTTTGGCACCCGGAACGTCTTCGAGTCTTGGCTCAAATCGCCAGCCGGAACGCGGGGGAACCCATGATCCGAGCGGCGGTTCTTTCGTCGCTTTCCGAGGGGGCGGGAGAACTGTTCAGTATTCTTCTCCATGAAACGGGTGCGCCTTACAGGGAGCGCGGTCGCTCTGAACTGCTGCGGGAGTTGGCCGCCGTGGTCGGAGCCGCGAATCGCCGTGATGATTTGGCACGAGTGCGGGAAGCTATTGTCTCGACCCAAGAACCTCGGATCGCGTATCCACTAGCTCGCGGACTTGGGGATGGCCTCCGTCGTGCTGGAAGTTCGTTCGAGAAGGCTGGAGTTGATTTGCGATCGCTGTTAACCAGCGCCGCCATTACGGCCAATCATGCTGGCGCGGCGGAAGGAAACCTGCTTGAGGCCATTGCCTTGCTCGCATTCGGTCGGGCCGACGTCGAGGAGAAAGCTCTACTACCGCTGCTGGGTGCCCAGCAGCCGAATGAAATTCAATTGGCGGCCGTGATGTCGCTGGATCGACTGTCTCCCCAGGGCCTGGCTGCCGCGCTCCTCGAGCGGTGGTCATCATTTACGCCAACAATTCGGAATGAGGTGGTGGAAGTGCTGTTCAAACGTCCCGATCGCGCGGGCGCATTGATGACCGCGATGGAGGGCGGCAGGGTTCGTCGCGGCGAGCTGTCGCTGATGCAAATCGTGGCGCTGCGGCAGCATTCGGATGAGATGATCCGACAGCGATCGAAGCAGTTGCTAGGTGCTCAGCCTGAAGCCAAGCGAGACCAGGTGGTGCGGCGATTCCTTCCCGCCATCGAACTGCGCGGTGACCATCAGCGAGGTAAAGTCATTTTCCAACAGCGCTGCCACTCTTGCCACCGATTCGGGAATGCAGGATTTGCGGTCGGGCCGGACTTGGCAGTGGCGCGCGGTGGCGAGAAGGAGAAGCTTCTGATAAGCATCCTCGATCCCAATCGCGAAGTTCCGCCGAACTATTTTGCCTACACGGTCGAGACCAAGGATGGAGAGACCCACGTAGGATTCATTTCGAATGAAAGCGCCAATGGGATAACCCTCCGACAGCCGCTTGGGGCAGAGGTAATCGTTTCGCGCTCGCAGATTGCCAAAATGCAGACTCTGAACCAGTCGCTCATGCCGGAGGGACTCGAGGAAGGATTGACCAACCAGGATCTGGCTGACCTAATGGATTTCATCTCCAGAACCAATCCTTGAGACGTCTCCGCCGGGTGGAACTGTCAGTCTGACATGCAGGGTGAATTATGGCACAGTATAAGAAAATCACGCGGCGTGGGTTCGTGAACCGCGCTGGAACTCTCGCCGCTGGAGTCCTCGCCAGTGACTTCGGGATTCTCAATGCGGCTGGCAGGAAGCAGAGCGATGCGCGCATTGAGCACATCTCCATCAGCTACGACGACTACGAGTTCCGGACTCCCGTAGGCTTCGCGGGAACGGTGATGGATCGCGCAACGATGGCGACCGTTCGGTGCTCACTCCGTACTTTGGGCGGGAGAGTGGCCGAAGGATTCGGCACCATTCCATTCAACCAAGTCTTCTCATTTCCCTCGAAGAAGTTGACGAAGGAGGTTCGGAATGGCGCGATGAAAGCGCTGGCAGCCGAGCTCGTGAAAATAACCAATGGCTACCCAGAATACGGCCATCCCGTCGATATCAACTGGGATCTCGTACCCCGATATTTCATGGCGGCCGTCGATGTATCAAAGCGCCTAGGCTTGGTGGATCCTATCCCCAAGCTCTGCACCTTAGTGACCGCCGCCGCCTTCGACGCCGCGATCCATGACGCATACGGCAAGGCTCAAGAGCTGAACGCTTTCGACACTTACGGTCCCGAGTTCATGAAGTACGATCTGTCGCGCTATTTGGGTCCGGCCTACAAAGGTGACTATCTCAACCGTTATTTGCTCACGAAACCAAAAGAGCAGATGCCTCTCTGCCATCTGATATCAGCGGTGGATCCGATTGAGGATGCCGACAACCAGAAGCCCATCCGGGACGGGCTTCCGGAGACACTACCGGAATGGATCAAGCACAACGGGCTGCTCGAATTTAAGATCAAGGTGAACGGAACCGACTTGAATTGGGACATTGAGCGTGTGACGCATATCGACCGGGTCGTCACGCGCACGCAAGAGTACCGAGGTGTCAAAGATTGGAAGTACATCCTCGACTTCAATGAAAAGTGCCCGCACGTGGACTACTTTATCGAAGTCTGTCGGCGATTGAAGGAGAAGATTCCGGCCGGCTTCGATCGTATTCGCTATACCGAACAGCCGACCTCGCGGGATTTGCAGGCTCATCCTGAGAACAGGATGCACGAAGCGGCCAAGCTTTGCCCGGTAGTGATCGACGAATCGGTCATCGACGTGGAATCGCTGCTGCTCGCTCGCAAACAGGGTTGGACCGGTGCGGTCGTGAAATCCCAAAAGGGGCTTACCCACATGCTCTTGATCACCGCGGTGGCAGGACGCGAAAAAATCTTTCTTTGCGGTGGCGACATGAGTTGCCCCGGGGCGGCACTGATCCAAACGGCCAATTTACAGGCGCGGGTGGCATCGATCAATCCACTGGAGGCAAACGCTCGGCAGTATTTGCCGGCGGCGAACAAGTCCTGGGAACCGCGCTTCCCAGGAATGTTCCGCGTGGCGGACGGAATGTTGCGGACGCGAGAAATCAATGGTCCGGGGTTAGGGGTCCCCGGGGCATAACGTCCTGACCGGCGGTTCAGAAGTACAAAGCCAGATCATTGACCCATGAACAGAACCTCCTCGGCAAGTTTAGCATCCTTCATCGCGCTGGCCTCATCGGCGATTGGGGCTTCCACCTCCTATGAAATCAGCGTGGCAGCACCGCGACACGAACGGAAGAACGTCCCGGTGCTCGCAACGATGCCTCGCAATCAGATCGGATCGGATCCGATTCGGTCCGCAACTATCGCGGGACCAGACGGTCGATCGATCCCAGCTCAGTGGAGTGGCCCGGGACTAGTATCTGGCGCCGCGAGCGAGTTGCATTTTGTTCTGCCTCATTTGGAGGCGGAAAAATCAATCCGATTGAAGGCCACACTTTCCACGGAGCCGCCTTCCAGGGTGACGGGTTTTGAGTGGCACGATCGGCCTGGGGTTCATACGGAGCTTCGCTTTGGGCATCGCCCTGTGGTGTCGTACTATTACGAGAGGTTGGACGAATCCACGCCAGCGAGCCGCGTTCGGACCTACAAGGTCTTTCACAACGTGTTCTCTCCGAGCGGCGATCGCATCGTCACCCAGGGCCACTCAGACGACCCGAAGGTTCATTCGCCACACCATCGCGGCATCTTCTACGGTTTCAATCGAATCACTTATGGCGACGGTAAAACTGCAGACACTTGGCATTGCATTGATGGCGCTTTTCAGCGGCACGAGCGATTCCTCGCCTTGGAGGCGGGCCCAGTCTTTGGTCGACATCGTGTCGAGATTTCTTGGCATGGAAAGGACGCTGCCTTTGCCAATGAAGAACGCGAACTGACCGTATACAACGTTCCAAGTGGTCATTTGATTGAGTTTGCCTCGCGGCTGCGGACCCAGTCAGGTCGCGTGCGTTTAGACGGCGATCCTCAGCACGCAGGCTTTCAGTTCCGCACGCACAACGATGTCGACAAGTACACCACTCAGGAAACGATCTATGTGCGTCCGGATGGGATTGACAAGCCCGGTGAGACGCGCAACTGGAATCCAGAGACGCGCCAGGGTCCAATTAATTTGCCTTGGAACGCGATGTCATTTGTCCTCGGCGGAACGCGTTACACGGCGGCCTACCTCGACCATCCACGAAACCCGAAAGAAGCCAGGTTTAGTGAACGGAATTTTGGCCGGTTCGGCTCTTATTTCGAATATACGATTCATGAAGCCGCGCCGCTCTCGGTGAACTATCGACTGTGGCTTCAGGATGGCCTCATGCAACCCGACGAAGTAGCAGCATTGAGCAGCGATTTCGTCGAACCGGTCAAAGTCACGGTTCGAGAACTGCGTTAGGAGCCAGGTCTGCGGCCCTGCCTCGTTCGGTTTTAAGGTTTAAGAGATTGCCGTATGGTCAAAAAACTCATGCGGCCTCTTGATAATAGAACCTTAGGAGGCCGCCGAGGCATTCGCGAGTTTGTATTGGGCCGGTGGATTCGCCGATGTGGTCTTCAGGCTCGGGAAAGAGGATCCCGTTGTCCTTACCTTGGTGGTTCCGCTCTGCATGAAAGTGAGCCACATAGTTTTCTAGGCAGTGGCGGAGGGAACGTTCTCCGAAAAGGATCATCTTCGACAAGACCTCGGTCTTTACGGACCGGATCCAGCGTTCGCAATAAGCGTTCAAGTTGGGACTGCGGGGTGGCAATTTGATTGCTTGGATGCCGACGGCTTCGAGGATCGCATCGAAGGCGGAACAAAAAATGCCAAAACATAGTACGTGATGAGCCCGGTGGCGGTCCGAACTTCGGCGATGAAAAAGTCCACGGCGGCCAAGACCTCCGTGTGTGACCGGATGAATTCACGCCACGAAGTCTTCCGTTCCCGCTCTGGAGCTGGAAGAAGGCCATGACGTTCCAGAATATTGGCAACGGTCTGATGACTCACCTCGTGACCCACGTTACTGAGGGCACCCACAATTCGGCGATAGCCCCAACTTCGATTCTCGCGAGCGAACTTGAGGACTAGTTCCTCAATGGCGTCATCGGTGGTTGGACGACCCGGGAACAAGCGATTTTTGGAGCCGTCGAACTTCTTGGCGACCAGCCTGCGATGCCAGGCCAGGATGGTTTTTGGACGAACCATTTGGGCGACTTCTTCGAGTGCTTTTCTTCCAAGCCGTTTGCCGATCTCGGCCAAAGTAATCCGGTCGGAGTCATTGAGCTGTAAACGACCCTGGATCTGGTTCCGAAGAATCCGATTTTCAGTGGCAAGATACTCGTTGCGGACCAGCAATTCCTGATCCACCGAACCGCTGATGTATGCGAGGATTCGTTTCCAGTTCATTGAGCGGAAAAATGGCGTAAGAGCAGGATCGTGTGCAATCCCGTGAACGGGCCGAAACGATTGCGGATCAGCGGATTCGAATATTTTGACCCTACGAGCACGGTTTCCGTGCTGCCGACCTTCTTGCCAAACTCCACTTTGTATTGGATCAAGCCCGGCTTGAGTTGGGTAGAGAGAGCGTAGGATTTGTCCGCTGAGGGCTTGGCCGTCTCGGTCTTGATGAGTTTGTCGTTGGCGTAGAGCTTGAGGAAAACGGCGTCGGCGGCGTCGGTCAGCGTTCCGTTGTAATAAAGCGTGCCCAGCCCCTTGTCGTCGCGTGCGTAAAACTGGCCGTCCTCGGACTTCTCATCTTTTGCAGGTGTGCGGGCGAGCCAGGCCTCCGTCTTCGGCTCGGTCACCATGATATCCATGCTCTGTGTAACTGGTTTGCCGCCATTGCTCACCGAGGCACGAACCGTCAGCTTGCCGCTGTTTTGCGAGCGAAGCAGCCGCAGCTTGCCGGGTGCCACTTCCTTGATGACC
>SXSK01000302.1 GCA_005793375.1 Verrucomicrobiales bacterium
CACGCAAAAGTCGGGTAGTTTACCTATAACTCCTCGGACCTCACCGCGGCTCCGTCCAATCACGGAATAAATCGG
This sequence comes from Verrucomicrobiales bacterium, assembly GCA_005793375.1. Lineage (GTDB taxonomy): Bacteria > Verrucomicrobiota > Verrucomicrobiia > Limisphaerales > UBA9464 > SXSK01. The sequence goes on from SXSK01000302.1 coordinate 76, forward strand.
GCGTTCACACCCCTCCCCATTCTCAAAATCCGTCCTCGCCCGATCTATTCCGCTTCGGGATTAGAGCTTTGACCTCGGGCGTGTTTGGCTCATTTTGCGGCGGACAGGTTTGGGAACATCCGCAGTGTACATTTCATCGGTATTGGAGGTAGCGCGATGGCATCGGTGGCCGTGGCGATGCATGAACGCGGGTTTGTGGTGACGGGATCCGACCAGTCCCTGATCTATCCTCCGATGTCTACGTTCTTGTCCGAGCGCAGGATACCTGTGATGACAGGTTATGCGGAATCAAACCTTTCGCACGGGCCGGACTTGGTTGTGGTTGGAAACGCTATCTCTCGCGGCAACCCTGAAGTCGAAATGGTATTGGAGAGGAAGCTGCGCTATTGCTCACTTCCAGAGTTGCTGAGGGAATTCTTCATCCGAGGGCGTCGTTCACTGGTGGTTTGTGGCACGCACGGGAAGACGACGACCACCTCGCTATTAACTTGGGTCCTGGAGTGTGCCGGCTTGAATCCATCGTTCCTGATCGGTGGTATCCCGCGCAATCTGGGGCAAGGCGCTCGGTTTACCAACTCTGACTGGTTTGTCATCGAGGGGGACGAGTATGATACGGCGTTCTTCGACAAACGTAGCAAGTTTGTTCATTACTTGCCGGAGGTGGCAATCATCAACAATCTGGAGTTCGATCATGCGGACATCTTTCGAGACCTGAGCGAGATCCAGTTGAGTTTTCGTCGGATGGTCAATTTAATCCCTCGCAATGGATTATTGCTGGCTAATGGAGATGAAGCGAGTTTGGCGGGCATCCTGAACATCCAACATTGTCCGGTGAAGCGATTTGGACTGGGTGAGGCTAACGAGCTCAAAGCTACTGGGATTCACCTCCAATCGACGTGTTCGACGTTTCAACTGGGCGATGTGCGTTTTGAAATCCCATTGATTGGAGAGCTCAACGTCCGAAATGCGCTAGCGGTGACGGCATGCGCACGTCATTGCGGTATTGGTGACGCCACCATTCAGCGGGCATTTACTAGCTTTCTCAGTGTTCGTCGGCGGATGGAAGTTCGAGGGGAGGTCAACGGCATCACCATTGTGGATGACTTTGGACACCATCCCACGGCCATCAGGGAGACCATTCGTGCATTGCGCGTGAAGTTTCCAAGTCGAAGAATTTGGGCTATTTTTGAACCGCGTTCTAACACGACTCGGCGGAACGTCTTTCAGTCCGAACTGGTAGACGCTCTGGAGCGTGCGGATGCCGTCGTTGTGGCTGAGGTGGCTAGGTTGGAGCAGTTGCGTCCTGAAGAACGATTAAACCCCGAAAAACTGATGCAAGATCTTCGATTAACCGGCAAGCCGGCAGCGTATCTACCGACGGTGGACTCTATTGTAGACCATTTGGCCTCCCACGCCGGGGTTGGCGATGTTCTCTGTGTTTTTAGCAATGGTGGATTTGGCGATATTCATGCGAAACTGATGGCGAAACTGGAATCGTTGGTTTGAGCTCCAAGATGAACATTGTGCGACATCGGGCACGCAAGGAATGGATGGAGGCGCTCCCAATAGAGACGGTTCGTTACTTGTGCCTATGAATCTGGAAACCCTTCATGATTGGTTGAGGGAATACTCTGGTTTGGATCCTGCATCCATTGGAGAGGACGTCCTGCAGGAGTTGGTACGGGATCGGATTTCGATGCTGAGATGCAGTTCTCTGAATGGTTATCTCGATCACCTGAGCGGCTCTGCCCAGGAACGGTTAATTCTGATCGAACGATTGGTCGTGCCTGAGACCTGGTTTTTTCGGGATCGTCCATCCCTGGAATTCGCGGCGCAGTATGCGATCAAAACCTGGTCGAAATCCCATCCTAAGGGTCCTTTTCGAGTGCTCTTCATGCCTTGCTGGACAGGAGAAGAGCCCTATTCCCTGGCGATGGCCTTCGCCCAGGCTGGCTGGCCTTTGAGCCGTCTTCGCATTGAAGCCATTGATATCAGCCGAGACAGTATCCGCACCGCACGCGAGGGAATCTATAACGGCGACAGTTTTCGTCCGCCTGATTTGGATTTCCGTGAAACGCAATTAGTCCCGGTGCGAGCGGATACTTGGCGGGTTCCAGACGATATCCGTGCGGCAATACTTTTCGAGCAAGCGATCCTCACTGCCCCTGGCTTTGTGGGTATGAGGGTTCCATACGACGCGATTTTTTGTCGGAATCTGTTTTTTCACATGGATTCGCAGGCGCAATCGAAGGCTATCTCGGTGGTTAATTCCTTGTTGCAACAGGAGGGAATCGTGGCGGCAGGCGCGAGCGAGTTGGAGTTATTGAGGAAGTCCGGTTACCGCCCAGTGAACGATCTCATGCCATTCGTTATGAGCCGGGTCAAGGCCTTCGTTGACCCACAGCGGTCCCGATAGGATCGCCGAATTTTCGCATGGAGAGCATCCGCTCAATGGGACGGCTCGACCATCCCGCTTGAGTCAGTTCGCACCCCATTTGGTGTTTCGGAGAAACGCGATCAGGTCGGCAAGTTCCTGGGTAGACAATTGCTGATCTAAACCTTGCGGCATGATGGAGATGGCTCCGGGACGCAACTCGGCGATGTCGGTTCGAGCGATTCGCTGCACCGCGTCAGGACCCGTGAGTAGGATGACTTCATCGGCTGCGTCCTTTTTGAGGACACCAGTGAATTCCTCTCCCGACCGGGTGGCTACCACCATGGGTTCGTAACTCCGCACAAAACTGGCGCTGGGATAAACGAGAGCCTCCAATAGATCCCGAGCACTGCGGACGTCGCTGATTCGAGTGAGATCCGGACCCACCAGTCCGCCGAGATATCCGATTTTGTGACAGGAAGCGCACGCGGCTTTGGAACTATTGAAGATTAGTTGGCCACGTCGAACGTCTCCAGACTGAATCTGGGACAACAGGTTATCCAGATGGGCGCGTTGCTTTTCGGCACCAGTGTCCAATGAGGCAAGTAAGTCGTCGCCGGCTTTGCGGACGGACTCGGGGAATTTGGCCAAGCGAGGTCGAAGGGTATCCGGTCGTATAACGGAAGCAGCCTTGGAGTCTCTGAGGGCACCGACCAGATTCAGTCCGAGAGTTTCGTCCGATTGATTTTCGAAAACGGCCAACAAGCGGGTCGTTTCCATCGGGCCGGCGGTGCGTAAGGCTTCAACGATTCCTGGTAATTGTTCGGAATTGAGTTTGGCTCGATGGAGCGCGGTCACTGCGGCACCACGGATGGACACGGACTTGGCGGGGTCGAGGCCTGACTTGGTGAGCTCAAACAGAGTGGCTGGAAGTGTGGATCCGGGAGGAAGTGTGGCCAGAGCCGTCAGGCGTATCTCTTCAGTCAATTCGGGGTTCTGTGCCACGGCTAAGAGGGCGGAAATCCACGAATCGGACTCGCCTTTGGGAGTCGGCAAGGCTCGCGCGGCTCGAATGCCAAATTCGGTCAGTAGAGGACTGCTCTTTTGAAATGTGTGGATTAAGGAGTCGCGCCAGGACATCGGCGTTTCGTGGAGGCCGGATGCGGCCATGGCTTGGAGGGCCATCTGGCGACTCAAATCCGTGGCTTGAGCATCACGAACTTGTGCGGCGATTAGCTCCTGCACACTGCTATCGCGCGCGAACAACGCGAGTTGTTGAACCAGGGTCGCTTGGGCTTCACCGGTGGAGGTTCGTTGAAGTTGATCGCGGAATTGGCCCGCGAGTGCGCCTCCCCAAGAAGCATGACGCGAGGCAATCGTGGCGGCGGTCTCTTGAAGGATCGGGTCGTTGGAATTTAACAACGCCGCGATGGCTTCCGGCTTTAACTCGCCCGAATCCATCTGGTCCAATGCCATCAACGCAATACGCCGCACGACAGAATGGTTGCTCACCAATCCCCGGCGCGTCCCTACGGGATCGGCGATGCCAATCAACGCGTAGGTGAGGCTATGTTCCAGGTAGCGTGACGCTGCGGTGAATACTTGGTCGGGTGTTTTGTCCGGAACTAGGTCCTTCGGCAACCGTTCGGCGGCTCGCAGCAGCGCGGGAACCGCTTCCTGGTTGGCGATCCTGCCGAGGGCTTCTGCTGCGATGGAGCTCAACGCGGGGTCGCCCTTTTCGAGTGTCGCCAGCAATCGGCTCATGGCTTTGGCGTCGCGCCACAGCGAGATAACCTTGAGGGCGGTCTGACGGACACTTGTGTCGCTATCGTTCATCCCTTGACGAACGGCTTCTCGAGCCCGAGGCCCGGGAATCCGGGCTAGCGTCCATAGCGCATCGCGACGCGCTTCAGCGGATTTGGATCGGAGGGCGAACTGGTCCAGGGCGTTGACGGCGTTGGTCCCGAGGTGTGCCAGGGTTTGGATGGCTCGTTGACGAACGACGGGACGTGGGTCTTCCAAGCGCTTGGAGAGCGTTGAGGCAGGAACTCCATTCCACTGGAGCTTCAAACCGCGAACATCTTGAACGGGAACAGTCCCGGAACGTCGGATACGATAGAGTCCTCCCAAGACATCCTCTTTGGCCAATTGTGAGCTAGGGCAGCACAGTTTGTACCAACCGCCGGTGTCTACCACCAGAAGCGAGCCATCAGCGTCCTCGAGGACATCAGTTGGATGAAAATCAAGACTGTCGCTCACCATGAAATCTTGGTCCTCAGTGCGGAATGTCGCCCCTTCGGGTTTCAGAATGTGTCGAGTGATTTTGTGAAGGTTGAAGGTCGTGGCAAACAAGTTATCCCGGAAGCTTTCTCCAAATGCGGTACTCTGATAACGGCAGAGTCCGCTTGGTGCGCCTGGCCCAAAGTGGGTCATGGGGAGAAAGATCTCTCCGGTGCGCTTTAGGTCATCATTGACGTTATTAATTTTGCCAAAAACGCTTCCGTAGCTGGCATGTCCCAACCCATCACGGCTACCTGGACGGGAAAAATCCATGAAGGTGCTCGTGAAGATCGCCTCGCCGGTCGGTGTAAAATCGACTTCCACCGGGTTGTCCATCCCGCCGGACATGACGAACTCCAGTTCCGTCAGGTCGGCACGGGCACGGAAGATGTGCGCTGCACGATCCAGGATGGGGCGCCCTTGCCCGTCGGTTAGTGCCAGTTTCTCAAAGGCACCCTTGGTCCAGTAGAGTCGTCCGTCTAATCCGGGATATGGGCCGTGGATGTCATTGCCACAGTGTGTCAAAACGCCTTGCTTGAACCACTCTTCTCGCTTGTCAGCGACGCCGTCCCCGTTTGTATCGGTAAACTTCCAAATGCTTGGAGGAGCTGCTGCATAAATCGAGCCGTCGAACCACAGGCAGCCTTGGATGAAGCCGATCTTGTCGGCGAAAACCGTGTGTGTTTCGTAACGCCCATCGCCATCTGCATCGACCAGTTGGATGATCCGATTCCGGGGATCGAGCCATTGTTCTTTGGGTGGCTTACTGGAGCCGCTGGAATCGGTAACGTAGAGCCTTCCTTGGAAATCGAACGAGGCACTCACGGGTCGAGGGATGGCCTCCGGGCTGGCGACCTGTTCGACGGTGAAACCAGCGGGCACAGTAAATCGATGAGCTCCGATAGGGACTTCAGCGCTGAAGGCGATCGGCACAACCATTGCCAGGCAGGACAAAAGTGCGGAGGCGCAGCGAGGCGTGTTCACACCCCTATTTGTGGCCAAATGAGTGCCGCTGCACAGTTCAAAAGTTATCGGGGTGTGGAAGATTTCTCGTACGCCCAAACGAGAAACGGCATGAGATCGCCCTGAATGTGGACTCTCCCGACAACCCGGATATCCGGTGGATGATGGACCGGACGACACGCAAAAAATGACCGGTCCGGTGCTAGACATTGGCAAGTTGTTGCCAACTGGCTTGCAGAGGTAGCCCTGCCTTGTGTGCTTCGATGCAACCGGTTGCGCCATTCGAGTGCGCCCGGTTCGCGTTTTGGGGATGGATTCAGTTGGACGACGGCTTGGTCGTGACGTGATCGTGCACTTTTGCTTTCAAAAATGAGGCCAGTTCAGAAAGTTTATCGGTGTTAATGAGATCCACGTCCGCGCGGAACAGTTCGCCCCACGCGTCGGGTTGGTCTTGTACCGCCCAGAATCGAATTCGGCGCCCCTGGTGATGCGCTTGCCGAACCAGGTTATGCAGCTTGATTCGGTCCGATTCGACCAGTTTTCCATCAGTGAATCCACCGAACGTCGGGCGCCAACTTTCGCTCACTAGTGGGTAGAGATGTTTGGATGGGTTTGTCGCCAGGTCGGACAATCGCCCATCGATTCCGCAATAACGTACCGGTTCTGCCTGAACTTGTTCAATGGGGCGAGCACCCGAAAGGACCACAGTCACTGCCCTGGTTATGGTCGAAGTGTCGGTGAATTGGGTCAGGAAGCTTTTGTAGGCACTCAAGGACTGCTTCAAGACTGGCCAGACTTCCGATGGTTGGGCTTTGACATCAATGAGTAGCATGAATCCGCCTGTTTTTGGGTGCACCGTGCCGCCGAAGGCTGCGACGCGTTGTCGCAGCGGGTTTAGGTAAAGCGATTCCAGCGTGCGCTCCTCCCGAACCTGGTTTCTGTCGTGGGCAACGAGTAATTTGCCGTTGACGAGCCAGATATCGGCTTCGACGGAATTAAATCCCTGATCCAAGGCGTCGAGCAGCGGTCGCTGGTGTTCGTAATCGTTGTGAGAATGGGCGCGAGGCAGTGGGATTACCTCGGCGGCAACTCCCAGAATGCTGGCCCAAGTCGAGATGACCACCAGGAGCCAGCGCGGGAATGAATATCGAATGGAGGTGTGCCCGAGGGTTTTGAATCGCATGCAGCAAGAATGCCCACCTCAGCCTTGGGGACGCAAGTGACGACGTCGCGAAGTCGGCAAACGACTCAGCAGGCAGCGACCAAACTGACCCCGCACCGCTTGCTTTGTTCAGCAAGTGTTTCCAGTTCCAGCAATAAGGTGCGGCCTGACTCAAAGGCGAGGACGCGAATTCCAGAATCAGCACAAACATCCAGGGTGCGTGGACCAATGCAGGGCACGTCGAATCTCATGTCATGGCCCAGTTTGGCGACTTTCACGGCAACCGCGCCACCCGCCTTGCCGGCGAGTTGTCCGCCTCGGGCGAGGCAAGCGTCGGTACCTTCAAAGCCTTCGACCGCGAGAGTGGTGCCGCGCTTGACGACCACGCTCTGACCGATGTCGAGGCGGGCGATCTCCTTGGCGATCTTGAGGCCATAGGCAATGTCGGCCTGCTGTTCGTCACTGAGGCGGGGGCCGGATTTGAACTCTGGGCCAGGCATCCAGGGTTGTAACCATGGGGTGGCCTCGATTAGTTCGACGCCGTCGCGTTTCAATTCATCGGCGATCCCCCCGAAAACGGTTTGAGCGTTTTTTTCCTTAAGGCGGAGCAACAACCCCATAGCCCGAAGATCCGGGCGGACATCAAATAAGTTCTTGGGAGCGATTTGGCCCAACATCACGCATTGCACAACGGATCGGTCGGTAAAGGTTTGAATCAGTTTGGACAGCTGCCCAACGCGCAACCAGACGATTTCATCGACTAACCCCGCCAGAGCCGGATCGGTTTCTCCGTCGAAGGCGACGGCAACAATGCGGCGGCCGGACTTGCGGGCTTCCCGTGCGAAGAGGAACGGCAACGATTTGCTGCCGGCAATCAAGCCCAAGGGCGAAGACTCCCGGACGGATGAATTTGAAACAGTGCCCACGATTCAGGAGATTCGAATGATGTGGTTAGAGTCGCCCTGATCGCCTAGACGGCTGACGCGGACTTGCGAGCTTGCGCGATGAACTGACGTACTTTAATTGGATCTTTGCGGCCAGGGAACTGTTCCACGCCACTGGAGACATCCACCGCAAAGGGAAGAGCTTGGCGAATAGCCACGTCGACGTTTGTGGGGTCGAGGCCGCCCGCGAGAATGACCGAGGTTCCGTTTCGGGAAATGGCCCTGGCAACCTCCCAATCAAAACGCGCTCCGGTTCCGCCGTGTTGTCCGGGCACATACGCATCTAACAAGATAGAGTCCACCGAGTAAGGCGCTATCTCCAGCGTGAGACTTTCCAGATCCCGAACTCGAAACGCTTTAATGACTCGGGCGATACGTTGGAATCGGGCACAATACTCGGGTGATTCCTCTCCATGAAATTGAAGGGTATCGAGTCGGCAGTCTCGGGTGATCCGTTCGACGGTTTCGGGCGCTTCGTTCACGAACAACCCTACGCGCGCGATGAATGCGGGAATAATTCGGGTAAGCTGTGCGGCTTGGGCAGGAGAAACCTGGCGTTTGGAACCATTGGCGAAAACGAAGCCCAAGGCATCTGCTCCGGCGGCGATGCTCTCCGCGACGTCTTCGGCGGTGGTCAGGCCGCAAATTTTTGTCCGCACATACATGGACGGCAAGCCTGTAACGCCTCAAGACCGACGTCGAGTGTCGTTCCGCTGCATTCGTGTGAGCAGATTCCGAGTGATCTGTTGAACTCGAACATCAGGCCCCTTGGGTTCCGTGTAGACTTTGGGCCGGATGTAGCCTGGTGGAGCGCTAAGTCCATCGCCCCACCAGATGGTGGAGGCATTGAAAACGAAATTTTCCTTGGGGCCCGGATAAATTGTGGCGGTGAAAGTGCCACCATTGGGTTCACCGGGCGCTGATTGAGTCGGGCCTGTGGCGACGGTCTCAAGACCTGGGATTGAGGCAGGATCTCCGTGCCACTCCCAACCAACCAAGCCTGGTATTGAATCCCCTCGCTTCATGCCGGTGTCGGCGAACAGCCAGTGGTCTGGCAGCTCGCAGGCCCAGTCCGCTCCACCAGTTACGGATCCCGTGCTGTGGGCACCCACGAGTTCGTTGGCATAAGGCCGCTCATGTCGGAGCGATTGCATGGCCACAAATTCTCTCGTCCCACCCGGTGGCCCAAACACTCCCACACGTTCGAACACGCGGTTTGGCACTCCGTTCGAATCGGGCGAAAGCTCAATGCGGCCGCAGCACGTGTTACCAGAGAGGAATGCCACGTTGACGCCTGCTTGAACCGCGGCCTGAACATGACGGTACATTTCGATCGACCAATACTCGTCATGTCCCACCGACAGCAGGCCTCTTGCACGAAGCAATCCGGTTGCGTCCGTGTGTGTGTCCTGATTGGAGATGTAGGTGACGTCGTAGCCTTGGGATTCGAGCCAGTAAGTTATTGGGTATTCCCAGAGCAGGAACTCACCCGAACCTTGAGACAGGGGGGCGTCGAAGATCTGGCAATAACGACCGTATGGACGATTGAAGCTGATTTGAACGTTACCACCCCAGTACCATTCGTTTTTGCCGTCGTCGTACAGCGAAAATTGCGAGGGCCAGCGATTATACGCGGACCAGGTGTGATCACTACATTGAAACAAGAAATCTGCCGGACGGTCATCGCGCACAATGAACACGACATAACTTTGGAGCTGGCTACGCTGTTCTGTGAGTTTCCCAAGATACACCCCGCTGGTCCAGTCTGTGGGAATCCCCAATGTCGCGCAGGGTTCCCATCGGCAATCGCGCAGCCGTTTGGGTCCAATCGACGGGTCGGGTTGGGGCTTGCCCTTCAGCGGACCTAGGGACTGAACGAGGCGTCCACCGGCGCCTCCATAGTAGCCCATTCGGTAAATATCCAGTGTGAAATCGGATGCAGGATTGGTACTAACGAAAAAGGAAAGGACATCCCCAGCTCGAATACTGGTGTGTGAGCAATAGCCTTCAATCCAGGGGCAACGATAACGTGTGGGCGTATCGATGCGTGTGTGGGTCAACATCCAGTTCCGCGTGCCGGCTTGACGATTCTCTCGCCGAATCCGCTCTGGATCACGTCGGGTTCCAGAACCGATGGCGCCCGGGGATTCGCACCCAGAAACGGCTGCTACGGCCCCGAGGCTCGCCAAGGAATGCAGCAATTCACGCCGGCTCAGTCCCGGACTTGGATAGGGGGTGTTCATGGGATTCTCGGATAGCTCAGCCAAAATCGATCTAAGGTGAAATCAGTTTTTGGATCTGACGAATGGATTCAACTGGGACGCTGTCAACGCGGCGCGAGGGTCGAGGGTGGCACCGGTCTTTTCCAGAAAATAGTCATAGCCTCCTGGGTACGAGGTGACGGTGCCGGCGTTGACGTGAAGCACGCGATTGGCGAGGTGCCGAATGAAATGAACGTCATGGGAAATGAACACCAGCGTGCCCTCATAACGGTCGAGCGCCAGAGTGAGAGACTCCACCGTGGTGATGTCGAGATGGGTGGTGGGCTCGTCCATGAGGAGGAGATTGGGTGGATCCACCAAGAATTTGATCAGGTTGAGGCGGCTCTTTTCGCCGCCAC